>NZ_JBFAAI010000012.1:98970-258086 GCF_040639655.1 Actinoplanes sp. NPDC023801
GTGCACCACCAGGCGCCCCACCAGGAGCACCACCAGGCGCCCCACCAGGAGCACCACCAGGCGCCCCACCAGGAGCACCACCAGGCGCCCCACCAGGCGCCCCACCAGGAGCACCACCAGGCGCCCCACCAGGCGCCCCACCAGGCGCCCCACCAGGAGCACCACCAGGAGCACCACCAGGCGCCCCGCCCGGAGCACCGTGGCCACCGCCCGGCCAGCCGGGCTTCTTCCACTTAGGGAAGCCCTTCGGGAACTGCCCGAGGGGTCCGTACTGGATGCCCTTCATGTACTTGAAGGGATGCTTGTACGCCCCACCGATGTGGTAGTTCCCGTGGACCAGGTACTTCGGCTTGTAGGGCCAGCCCTTGGGCCAGCCGCCCATCCAGTAGTCCCAGTACCAGAAGTCCTCTTCGACCTCGAGGACCCACACCCAGCCGTAGCCGGGGACAAACGCCGGGTAGCAGTAGAAGTCGCTCCAGGCGCCGACTTTCTCGCCCCAGTAGCCAGCCTTCTTGCACTGCCACTGGTTGTTGTAGTAGCCGACCACGTAGTCGTCGTCCCAGCCGATCGCCTGGAGCGGCGACGACGTGGTTTCCGCCATCTCGACGGCCGACGCCGTGACCGGCTTGACAGCCGGCTTGGCAACCGCTGCCGATGTGGGGATCTGTATCCCCAGCAGTCCAGCAGCCGCCAGGCTCATGCTGGCGACTGCCAGCATTCGCTTCGGATTCTTCATGTCACACCTTTTCAGGACAAATCGCCATGACTTGCGTAGCTCACCATGGCCCCGAAACCAGGTCCGGCTTTTAGTGGAAAGCTGACCGTTCGGACGACCCGCCCGGTGTCCGTAGAGTCAAGTTCCGCGCCACCATGTTTAACCCGTAGAACGCTCTGACCAGCGGCTTTATCACTTCCGAAATCCACTTGAGCACTGCGGGCCGACGGGATGTCATAAGCCGGCGGATCAAAAAGGACCGACATAAAGGTCGATGGGGACTTCATGCCTGAACGGATCACTGTCGAGCGGCTCATCCTGGCCGACTCCGCAGGCCGCCATTTCCACCTGATCGAGCCGACCTTCATCGACGCCGGCCAGACATACTGGATCGATCGCGGCACCGATGAGATGTGCGTCGACCGCGGCGACGGCCGCGTCTCACGCCACCCCGGTTACACCTGCCGCGGCCGCTGAGGCCGCCGGGGACGGCACCGTCGGCGTCGCCCGCTCAGCCGGGCGCGGCCCGCACGCCCGGCCCCTGCTCAGCCGGCGTCCTCCGTATCGGGCAGTGCCAGATAGGCCGGTCGCAGCACCTCGGCCACGGGCTGCCCCAGATGGGACAGCCCCGGCGCGTCGAGTTGATCAAGAAGCGCGTCAGGCCGCAGCCCACCGGACGTCCCGGCCACGCCGAGGCCGCCGGTGACATCCGGCCGGGCCGTACCGGCGCGGCGCGCCTGCCCGGCGACGCCGGTGGCTTGCTCAGCAGAGCCCGAGTCCATCCCGGAATCCCCCGAGGCGACACCCGGCACCTCGGATCCGGTGGCGGGCACGGATCCCCAGAAGCTCAGCGGGTCCGCCGCTGGATGACGCACCGTGGCGGGCCCGGCCCCGCCCGTACCCCGACGGCCTCCACCGCCCGTGCCGGTCCGCCCCGAGGCACCCGGATCCGTCCCGTCATCGAAGCCGCCGGAACCACCGGACCCGGCGGAGCCGGAAGAACCAGCGGCTCCGGAGGAACCAGCGGTATCGGTGAACGCGCCGGAAGACCCGTCCGGACCAGCCGCTCCGCCGGAGCCGGAGGCATCGACCGCGGCGGCCTCCCGAAGCCGGCGGAGGCGCATCAGGAGTTCGTCGCGTGGCCGTCCTCGCCAGGTGAAGACCTCGAACGGGTCACTCTCGAACGCCCTGGCCAGGGCATAGCAGGTTGCCGCCAGGTGGGCGCAGGGCTTGGGCCAGCGCTCGCAGGTGCAATCCATCGCCACCTCGTCGAGCGACAGCGGCAGCACACTCAGGCCCGCCCCGGCGAAGATCTCCTCGATCCCCGGCGGCATCCGCCCGTCCAGCAGATCGGCGACATAGCGGGCCTCGGCGACCAGCGCGGTCTCCACCCGGGCCCATTCGGAGGCGCCGAAGGCCCGGACCGCGATCCGGGCCCGGAACGCCTCCGGATCGTCCGGGCCGCGCACGAGGGCGACGACCAGGCTGCCGGACACCGTGAGGCTACGCACGTGACCAGCTCGTTCGTCACGTCGCCCGCGCGCGAACGTCGGCCCCATCCGCAGCGACTCGAACATGCCGAGAAACGCCGGTGAGAAATCGGTCATCGGGCATCTCCGCCACGGACCGGGAAGTGCGGGGGCCGTGGGACACCCGTCCGGAGAACGGTGCGATCAGTCAACGATGGCCTCCGGGGCGAGGGCGAACAGATCGCGGAGTTCCTGGGCGGAGAGGGCACTCAGCCAGCCCTCGCCGGTGCCGACGACGCGTTCGGCGAGGATGCCCTTGTCGGACAGCACCCGGTCAATGCGTTCCTCCAATGTGCCGAGGCAGACCAGGGTGTGCACGTGTACGTCACGGCGCTGACCGATGCGGAACGCCCGGTCGGACGCCTGAGCCTCGGTGGCCGGATTCCACCACCGGTCGATGTGCACGACGTGGTTCGCGGCGGTGAGGTTGAGCCCGGTACCGCCGGCTTTCAGGGACAGCACGAACACGCCCGGCCGTTCGGCTCGCTGGAACTCGGCGACCATCGCGTCGCGGGCACCACGCGGAGTGCCGCCGTGCAGGAACGAGACCGGCACTCCGAACCGCGCCGCGAGATGCGGGGTGAGCATGCCGCCGAACCGCGCGAACTGGGTGAAGCACAGCACGCTCTCCCCCGCCCCGAGCGCGTGATCCACGATCTCCTCGAGGCGGTCGATCTTGCCGGACCGGCCTGGCAGCGGCGAGGCGTCCTTGAGCAGCAGCGCCGGGTGCACACACACCTGCTTCAGTTTGGTCATGGCGGCCAGGACCAGGCCCTTGCGCCACTTCTCGCCCGGTTCGGCGAGTCGCTCGAGCAGGTCGTCGAGGACCGCGCGATAGAGACTCACCTGTTCGAGGGTCATCCCGCACAGATGACGGACATGCCGTTTGGTGGGCAGCTCGGCGGCGATCGCGTGGTCGGCCTTGGTGCGGCGCAGCAGGAACGGCCGGGTGGCCTGCCGCAGCCGGGCCGCGGCGTCCTCCTCCGCGTACCGCTCGATCGGCACGGCGAACCGGGCCCGGAACGTGTGTGCCGACGCCAGGACCCCCGGATTGACGAAGTCGAGGATCGACCAGAGCTCGGCCAGCCGGTTCTCGACCGGAGTGCCGGTCAGCGCGATCCGGTTGCGGGCCGGGAACCGGCGCACCGCTCTGGCGGTGGCCGCACCGCTGTTCTTGATGTGCTGCGCCTCGTCGAGCACCACCCGGTCCCAGGAGATCGCGGCGAGCGCGTCGGCGTCACGGACCGCGGTGGCGTAGGTGGTCAGCACCAGATCGGCCTCGGCGGCGAGCAGCGCGGGGTCGTCGCGGCCCGCGCCGTGCAGCACCCGCACCCGCAGCCCGGGAGCGAACCGCGCCGCCTCCCGCTGCCAGTTGCCGAGCACGGACAGCGGGCAGATCAGCAGCGCCGGACCCGCCCGGTGGTGCAGCAGCAGCGCCAGCAGCTGCACGGTCTTACCCAGCCCCATGTCGTCGGCGAGGCAAGCGCCGAGCCCGAGCGAGTCGAGGAAGGCCAGCCAGGAGAAACCCCGGATCTGGTACGGCCGGAGCTCCCCCTCGAACCCCGCCGGCGACGGCAGCACCTCCAACCGCTGGTCGAGGCGCCCGCTGAGCAGGTCGGCCAGCCACCCCTCGCCACGCGCGTCGGTCACCGGAAGAGGCAGGTCCTCCGGTGGCAGCAGCCGCATCATGCGCAGCGCGTCACCGGCGGTCATCCGGCCCCCGCCGCGCCGCAGGAACGCCAGGCCCGCGGCGAGCCGCTCCGGATCGAGGAACACCCACCGGCCCCGCAGCCGGACCAGCGGCACCTTGGCCCGGGCCAGGTCGGTGAGGTCGTCCTCGGTGAGGGTGCGCCCGCCGAGCGCCAGCCCCCATCGGAAGTCGACGAGTTCCCGCAGCCCGACGGCCCGGTCGCGGAGCACGTGCGAGACCGGGTCACGACCGCGCACCTCCAGTGACAGGCCGAGACTGGGCCGGCGCCGCCACCAGGCCGGCAACAGCACGCCGTAACCGGCCTCCTCCAGCACCGCGGCGTGACTGAGGAACCGGTGCGCGCCCTCGGTGTCGAGCAGCATCTGGCCCGGGTGGGTTCCGCGCAGCGCCTCGGAAAGGGCGGGGTAGAGTCGCGCCGCCCGGCCGAGCCCGGCCAGCAGCCGCTCCTGCGGGTGGGCGGTCCAGCGCCGCAGCGGAGCCGACCGGTCCCGCCACACGTCGGCGGCCGGGACCAGCACACTCGGCTCGTCGACCGCCTGGAGCAGGAACTCGAGCCGCCACACGTCCTCCGGCAGCGGCACCTCGTCGGGCATGACGGGCTCGTGCTCGCGCGGATCGCTCAGCCGGAAGCACACCCGCACCTCGGCGCCGCGGGCCGCCTGTTCGAACCATGCGTCGAGCCGCCCGGCGAGCGTGTCGGCCAGCGGCGCCGCCGCCTCGAACTCGGGCTCGCCGGTCAGCGCCGCGAGCCAGCCGTAGTCGGCGAGGGTCACGCCGGCCTCGGCAAGCCGGGTCCGCACCAGCCCGTCGACCAGCCGCTCCAGCGCGGCCGCGGTCACGCGTGCCGCCTGCTCTCCGGCCGCCCGGCCGGCTCGATCGGCCGGCTCGACGACGCCGGCCAGGGCGGACGGCGGCTGCTCGGCGAGGCACGCCGGGGGCAGGTGATCGAGCAGTGCGGCCCGGCGGACCGCGTCGGAGCCCGTCACCACCGGCCGCCACAGCGCCACCGGCCGGGGACCGTCGATGCGCACGCCGGGGAGCACCCGCCCGCGCCGCACCAGGCCGGCCGCGAACGCGCACAACTCGACGACCCATCGCGCCGAGGGGGCGATCCGGCCGTCGAACTCGGCCACCAGGTCCTCGTCGGCGAACGGCACACCCACCGCCGGCACCCGCCAGGCCCGGGCCCGCGGCGTCCCGCGCCGGGGCGGCAGGCCGAGATGTGGCGAGGGCAGCGGCCCCGAGCCGGTGGACGGCAGGATGACCGTGGCGTCGGGCCGGGAGTCACCGAGCGGTAGCCCGTCGGCCGCGACCGCGAACGGGTGGGGCGGGGCGGCGCCTCGCCCCGCGGTGAAGCCGGTGGCGACCGCACCGTCCTCGGCCCAGAGGCTCAGCCGGCCGTCACTCCCGACGAGTCCGTGCAGCACGCGCACGGCTGCCCCGCCGGCCCGGCTGACCTCGGTCATTCCTGGCCCTGGAAGCGCCGTAACCGGCTGTCGCTGAACATGTCGCCGACTCTAGGCCGCCGGTACGACACTTCCCGTCGCGCCGCCGGCGAATTCGCCCCGCCGGCCCGGATCGTAACCACCGTCACGTCACTGCAGGGTCCACGTGATGTCCGGCGGGCGTACCCGGGCGCATCGCGGGCCACCGTCCGGACCGGTCAGGCCGAGCCGCCCGACCAGGACGCCCTCCCCCGCCGCGGACGCCCGCAGCAGCTCACCGGGCACGTCACCGAACATCAGCTTCGCCCGGCGGAACATCGCGAACTCGCCGGTGGCGGTCGCGCCCCAGCTCAGATAGAGGAACCGGGCACCGGGCCGGCCGTGCACCCAGGGCCCGCCCACGTCGAGGAGGCCGTCCACCTCGCGGGAGTCGACGTCCAGCTCCCAGACGGCACGTTCCTCGTGGACCGGGACCCGGTCGACGACCTCCTGCCGGCGCTGCACACCGACCTGCACGCCGCCGAGCCGCAACGCCTCCCCCTGCGGGGCACCGGCCCGCCCCGGCAGTTCGTCACCCTCGATCCGGATCCGCACGTCCCCGACCTTAGAGACCCCACCAGCCGTACACCAGACACCCCCATGACCGCCCGGCGTACGGCCGGCGGGCCGGGGGGTGGGTGGGTCCGGTACGGGTACGCCGAAGCCCGTGAGCCGCGCCGGGACCTCGCCGGACCGCCCTCTCGCGCTGGTGCCACCCGGGTGGGCGTGGAGATGCGGGACGGCGGAGCCCGTACCGGAAAGGGCGGGGTTGCGGCACGCCGGGCGTGGAGTGCCCGACCGGCGCTAGGGTGCGTTCATGGAGGGTACGGGCGGGGCGTGGTGCGAAGGCGCCGTGCTCCGGTTCCGGTATCCGGATCCGGGGCACCGCCTGGCCGGCGTCCGTCTGCAGTCCTCGGCGTTCCGCGCCGACCTGGAGTTCCGCGACGACGCGGGGGCGTGGGAACTGTGCCGGGAGCGGCCCCCGCTGTGGCGGCTGGACTACCGCCTGGAGCTGACTCACCCCGACGGCTCGCGCGAGGAGGCGACCGCGGGAGAGCTGCGCTGCCCGGACTACGTGGAGCCGGACTGGCTGGACTCGCCGCCCGCACCCGGCCGCTGGAGTTCGGTGGACGAGGCCTGGGTGTGGTCGCCGGAGACGCCGACGGACCGGGTGCTCGTGGCGCACGACGGGCCGGACTACGACCGGCTGGGCGGGCTGGGACGGTTCGCGGCGGCGGCGATCGCGGATCGGCGTGTTCCGCCGTTCCACCTGGTGCTGCTGTCGGCGGCGGACCGGGAACGGCGGTATTCAGCCGACCCGGACTATGCCCGCGAGCTCGCCACGGTGACACTGCCCCGGGTCCGGGCGCGGCTCGGCGGGCGGCCGGTGGTGGGTGCGGGTGTCAGTCTCGGCGCTCTGGCGATGCTGCACGCGCAGTGGCGGCATCCGGAGGGGTTCGCCGGGTTGTTCCTGCAGTCGGGGAGCTTCTTCCAGGCCGCGCTGGACCCCCAGGAGTCGGGCTTCCGGTATTTCCGGCGGATCGCCGGTTTCACCGGACAGCTGCGCCGGGCGGCGGCCGGTCCGGCGGTGCCGGTGACGCTCACCTGCGGGGCGGCGGAGGAGAACCTGGCGAACAACCGGGATCTGGCGGATGTCCTGCGCGAGCGGGGGTACCCCGTGGATCTCGCCGAGAACCCGGACGCACACACCTGGACGGGCTGGCGGGACGCGCTGCATCCGCACCTGACCGGGCTTCTGCGTCGGGTATGGCCGGACTGACCTGAGGGAGGCGACGTGGCCGACGTCGAGCACACCATCGGAATGCTGCTGGGTACCGAGGACGACTGGCCGCGTGCCTACGAGTCGCTGCTGCGGCGGCTCGGGACGGTGACGGATGCGGACGGGCGCAGTCACCGGGCCCGGCCGGTACGGGTGACGATCGAGCCGTTCAATCTGCGCTACAAGCCGAAGCACGACCTGGTCATCGACCGGCTGGCGTACTGGTACTACCACCCGCGCGAGTGGCTCAAGAAGATCGCGCTGATGGACGACGTGTACCTGTTGAACAGCCCGTTCACGTTCCAGTCGATGGAGAAGCACGCCGCGTACTGCGCCATGATGCGGCTCGGGCTCAAGGTGCCGGAGACGGTGCTGGTGCCGTTCAAGAACCCGCTGGAGAATTCCCGGTGGGCATACACGGCGGCCCGGTACAACCGCCCGTTCGATCTGGAGGCGACGGCCGCGGGAGTGGGTTACCCGCTGTGGATGAAGCCGTACGACGGCGGCGCGTGGGTGGGTGTGTCGAAGATCCGGAACGCGGCCGAACTGCACGCCGCCTACGACGCGTCGGGTGAGCGGCTGATGCACCTGCAGGCCTCGGTCGAGGGCTACGACGTGTTCACCCGGTCCCTGAGCATCGGGCCGGAGACGATGGTGATGAAGTTCCGGCCGGAGCAGCCGCTGCACGCCCGCTACGAGGTGGATCACAACTTCCTGTCGGCGGAGGCCGGCGACGAGGTGGTGACGATCTCCCGGCTGGTGAACGCGTTCTTCCGATGGGAGTTCAACAGTTGTGAGTCGCTGGTGCGCGGCGATGACGTGCACCCGATCGACTACGCCAACGCCTGCCCGGACGTGTCCCTGACGTCGCTGCACTACTACTTCCCGTGGGCGATGTCGGCGCTGCTGCGCTGGACGGTGTTCTGTGTGGTGACCGGGCGCCGGCCCCGGCTGGACATGGACACGACGGCGTATTTCGCGATCGCCGACGAGGGCCGGACGTATCAGCAGAAGCTGGAGGGTTACCGCGAGCTGGCGGACGAGTACTTCGAGGTCGAGAGGTACCGGGAGTTCTGCGAGAAGAATCTGGCCGTCGTCGACGACATCGTCTACGACTGGGTCACGTCGGAGGAGTTCCGTTCGCTGCTGCGCGAGACGGTGCGGGCGCACTACCCGGTCCACGAGCACGAGAAGTTCCTGGCCCACTTCGGCGGGCTGACCGATGCGTGGATCCGTGACCAAGGGCGTTGACGCCGCAACATGTCCGCAACCAATATGTGTCCATGCCTCTATGGGAGCGCTCCCTAAAGATAGCCACCATCACCGTCCTCATGGTCGCCGGCGCTTCGGCCCCGGCCCATGCCGAAGAAGTCGAACAGGTCGTCAACGGCGGTTTCGACAGCGGCACCGACCCGTTCTGGACCAATGCGGGCATGACGATCGGCCTGGCCGACGGACGTGCGTGCGTCGATGTCCCGGGCGGCACCGTCAACCGCTGGGACGCCACCGTCGGCCAGAACGACATCGATCTGGTCGCGGGCGAGACGTACCGGTTCAGCTTCGACGCGAGCGGCGACGCCGGCCACGTGGTCCGGGCCGTCACCGGGCTCGCGGTCTCGCCGTACGACACCTATTTCGAGCAGTCGCCCGTCCTCGGCGACTGGACGCACTACGAGTACACGTTCACCGCCAACTCGAGCACAGCGCAGGGTCAGGTCGCGTTCCAGGTCGGCGGCAGCCCCGACCCGTGGCGCTTCTGCCTGGACAACGTCTCGCTGGTCGGCGGCGTGCCGCCGGAGGTGTACGTGCCGGACACCGGCCCGCGGGTGCGGGTCAACCAGGTCGCCTACCTGCCGGACGGACCGAAGGCCGCCACCCTGGTGACCGAGTCGACGACCGCGCTGCCGTGGCAGCTCAAGGACAGGTCCGGCCGAGTCGTGAAGAGCGGCAGGTCGACACCCCGCGGCGTCGATGTGTCCTCGGGACAGAACGTCCACACGATCGACTTCAGTGGCTACCGCCACAAGGCCACCGGCCTCACCCTGACCGCGGACGGCGAGACGAGCCGGCCCTTCGACATCACCAGGCGGGCGTACGACCAGCTGCGCACCGACGCCCTGAAGTTCTACTACACCCAGCGCAGCGGCATCGAGATCCGTGACGACCTGCGGCCCGGGTACGCCCGTCCCGCCGGTCACGTCGACGTGGCCCCGAACCAGGGCGACGGCGCCGTCCCGTGCCAGGCGGGCGTCTGCGACTACACCCTCGACGTGCGCGGCGGCTGGTACGACGCCGGCGACCACGGCAAGTACGTCGTCAACGGCGGTATCTCGGTCTGGGAGCTGCTGGCCGAGTACGAACACAACAAGGGCTCCCGCAGGGTGAGTCTGACCATCCCGGAGAGCGGCAACCGGGTTCCGGACATCCTCGACGAGGCCCGCTGGGAGCTGGAGTTCCTGCTGAGCATGCAGGTCCCGGCCGGCAAGCCGTTCGCCGGCATGGCCCACCACAAGATCCACGACCAGGCGTGGACCGGTCTGCCGCTGCTGCCGCACCTGGACCCGCAGCCGCGTGAGCTGCACCCGGTGTCGACGGCCGCGACCCTGAACCTGGCCGCCACCGGCGCCCAGGCCGCGCGACTGTACAAGCACTACGACCGGGCGTTCGCCGCCGAGGCGCTCGCCGCGGCCCGTACCGCCTACGACGCGGCCAAGGCCAACCCGGACCGGCTCGCCCCGGAGTCCGACGGTGTCGGCGGCGGCGCGTACAACGACGCCAAGGTGTCCGACGACTTCTACTGGGCGGCGGCCGAGCTGTACCTGACCACCGGCGAGAAGAAGTACGCGGCCGACATCCTGGCCAGCCCGGAGCACACCGCCGACGTGTTCGGGCCGGTCGCGTTCGACTGGGCGTCCACCGCCGCGGCCGCGAAGATCGACCTGGCGCTGGTGCGGAACCGGCTGCCCGGCCTGCACAAGGTCAAGGCTCAGGTGGTCGCGGGCGCCGACAAGTACCTGGCGATCCAGCGGCAGCACCCGTACGGCGTCGCCTACGCCCCCGCGAACAACGTGTGGGACTGGGGCTCCAGCAGCGTCATCGCCAACAACCTGGTCGTCGTCGCGGCAGCCGAGCGGATCACCGGCAAGCAGCGGTACCGCGACGGCCTGCTCACCGGCCTGGACTACCTGTTCGGCCGCAACGCGCTGAACATCTCCTACGTCACCGGGTACGGCGAGGTCGCCTCGCAGAACCAGCACAGCCGCTGGTACGCCGCGCAGCTCGACCCGTCGCTGCCGCACCCGCCGGCCGGCACCCTTTCCGGCGGCCCGAACTCGTCCATCCAGGACCCGGTGGCGCAGAGCCTGCTGAAGGGCTGCACCGGCCAGTTCTGCTACGTCGACGACATCGGCTCCTGGGCGACCAACGAGCTGACCATCAACTGGAACGCGGCCCTGGCCCACCTGATCGGGTACGTGTCCGAACTCGACTGACACACCACGCGGTGCGGGTTCCTCCTAGGCTGAGTCACGAGCGAGGCTGGGAGGGACCCGTGCGAGCGATCACATTCGCCACCGATCTGTACGTCAACCGCCTGTCCACCGCCTACCACGGATATGTCCGGCGCGACCCGATGAGCCTGATGCGCCTGGCTCCGGGTCGCGCCGACCCGTACACCATCTATGAATCGCTCCGGGCCGAGGGCGACCTGGTGCCGACCCGGCTCGGCAACTTCGTGAGCCCGGCCCACGCCGTCTGCAACGCGGTGCTGCGCGACCGCCGGTTCGGGGTGCGGGCCAGCGCGACCACCGGCACGCTGCCCACCGAGAACCAGGTCGACATGTCGTTCCTGGACCGGGACCCGCCCGACCACACCCGGCTGCGGCGCCTGGCCCAGCCGTCGTTCGGTCCGAAGCAGATCGCCGCGTTCCGTCCCCAGGTCGAGCAGACGGTCGACAAGCTTCTCGCCCGCGCCCTCGAGTCCGGAACGTTCGACCTGGTCAGCGCGTTCGCGGCGCCGCTGCCGATCGCGGTGATCAGCGACCTGCTCGGTGTCCCGGACGCGGAGACGGCGCGGTTCGCCGAGCACGGCGCGGTCATCGGCAGCGCCCTCGACGGCGTCCGCTCGCTGCGGCACGCCGCACGGCTGATGACGGCCAGCAACGAGCTCGACGACGTGTTCATCGGTCTGCTCGCCGCACGGCGGGCCGCACCGCAACCGGGCGACGATGTGGTGGGCCGGATCCTCGCGGGCGAGGGCGACCAGATCCAGCAGCGGGAGATCCTGCCGATGCTGCGGCTGCTGCTGGTCGCCGGGTTCGAGACGACGGTCAATCTGATCGGCAACGCGGTCAACGCGCTGCTCGGCCACCCGGAGCAGTGGCGGGCGCTCTGCGACGACCCGGCGGGCCTGGCCGCCGCGGCGGTCGAGGAGACCCTGCGCTGGGATCCGCCGGTGCAGCGGACCGCCCGCTGTGCCCTCGAGGAGGCCGAGATCGCCGGGCGTACGGTCCGGCCGGGCCAGTTCGTCGTCACCCTGATCGGCGGCGCCAACCGTGATCCGGCCGTCTGGACGGACGCGGCCCGGTTCGACATCCACCGCCCGCCGGAAGCCGACCACCTGGCCTTCTCCAGCGGCATCCACTACTGCGTCGGTGCTCCGCTGGCCCGTCTCGAGGCGACGATCGCGTTGCAGCGGCTCGCCGAGCGGATGCCCGGCCTGCGGCGTGCCGGAACGATCCGCCGCCGCAGCTCGGGCCTGATCCGCGGGCCGATCCACTTCCCGGTCGCGTCTGCCTAGGGCCGGTGCCGGGCGGACCTGCGGGGTCGAGCGGGCGAAGATGACGTACGTTGCCTCACAACAGCGAACTGGACTGAGGAGGGTTGGTCGTGGCGTACGACTCGGAAACCGCCGGGCGCGTCCGGGCCGCGCTGGCCGGTCGACAGGTCCGCGAGGTCAAGATGTTCGGCGGGCTGGCCTTCATGGTGGACGAGCGGATGGTCGTCTGCGTCTCGGCGGGTGGCTCCGACCTGCTCGTGCGGGTATCACCGGACAGCGACGCGCAGCACCTGGAGAGGCCCGGTGCGGCACGCGCCGAGATGGGCAGGGATCGTTCGATGGGCAAGGGGTGGATCACGGTCGACAAGAGGGCCTTCGCTGATGAGAAGGACTTCGCGTACTGGATGACGGCGGCGCTGTCCTTCCACGCGCACGGCTCGGGCGAAAAGCAATCGACGAGGTCCAGGAGCAACATCAGGTAGCGCAACCATTTCGACACGATTCAGCGGCGGGCTCCGCACCGGCGGCCACGTCCGGCGAACCGGGCCACCGGCCGGTCCGCCCGGACCCGTCACAGCCGGTAGTTTCGCGGGCCCGGAGCCGAGGGCAGGCCGAACAGGCCGGTCAGGCCGGTGATCCGCAGCTGCCGGAACACGAATTCGCTCGGATTGCGCAGCACGAACCCCGCGCCCACGTCCCGCGCCGCGTCGTGGCCGGCGACGAGCATGCCGATGCCGACCGAGTCCATGAACGTCACGAATGTCAGATCGACGATCATCAGGCGCGGCCGATCGCGGTGCAGGGTGTCCAGCAGGGCCGCGCGCACCCCTTCGACGCCGGCGGCGTCGAGGCTCCCCCGCAGCTCGACGACGGTCGCGCCATCGGCCTGGCGCCGGGTCGTCATCACGGCCTCGCCCATCATGCGTCCTTTGCTCCGGCACCGGTCCCGTCCGGGTCGAAGGCTCCCGCACAAGCGGACGGACACGGCGCACACGGCGTACGCCTGAGAAGGTTTCAGGGGGGTCGAACGACGGAAACCGCAACCGGAGCAACGGATTTCGGCGCATCGCGCCGATCAGCTTGCGACACGGGACGCCGCCGGGTGACGGTGGCAGGCAGGTTACGGAGAGGAGTCTGTCGATGGCGAGACACGGAATCTTCGCGATCCGCGACGTCGGCTCGCTGGTCGGCGAGACGGCGACGGAGGGCACCCAGCTCAAGCGCGCGGTCGGGACCACCCAGCTCACGGCCATGGGCGTCGGCGCGATCATCGGCACCGGCATCTTCGTGGTGATCGGTGAGGGAGCGTCGATCGCCGGTCCGGCGGTCATCCTGTCGTTCGTGCTGGCGGCCGTCGCGTGTGCGTTCTCGGCGCTCTCCTACGCCGAGCTGGCATCATCGATCCCGGTCTCCGGCAGCGCCTACACCTACGCCTATGCCACTCTCGGCGAGCTGGTCGCCTGGATCATCGGCTGGGACCTGATCCTCGAGTACGGGGTGTCGGTCGCGGCCATCGCGGTCGGCTGGGGCGGCAACCTCAACGCGTTCCTCGACGCGGCGTTCGGGTTCGCCCTGCCGGACGCGATCTCGGCCCCTCCCGAGGAGGGCGGCGTCGTCAATCTGCCGGCCGCCCTGATCGTCCTGGCGATCACGTTCCTGCTGGTCCGCGGCGTCACCGAAAGCGTCAAGGCCAACCTGGTGATGGTCGTGATCAAGCTGGCCGTGCTGGTGTTCTTCATCGTGGTGGCGTTCGCGAACTTCGGCACCGGCAACTTCACCCCGTTCGCGCCGGAGGGGGTGGACGGCATCACCTCGGCGGCGGCGATCATCTTCTTCGCGTACATCGGCTTCGACGCCGTCTCCACCGGCAGTGAGGAGGCCAAGAACCCGGCCCGGGACCTGCCGGTGGCCATTCTCGGCTCGCTGGCCATCTGCACGGTGTTCTATGTGCTCACGGTGGTCGGCGCGATCGGCATCGCGAGCCCGGCGCAGATGAGCGACTCGGACGCGCCGCTGGCCGCGGCTCTGGACCAGGGCGCCGGCCTGAACTGGGCGGCCGCGATCCTGGCGCTCGGGGCGGTCGTCGCGATCACCAGCGTGGTGCTTGTCATCTTCTACGGCCAGACCCGGATCTTCTTCGCCATGTGCCGTGACGGCCTGCTGCCGCGGCGCCTCGCGGCGGTCAACCAGCGGTACGGGACGCCGGCGCGCCTGACCGTCGTCCTCGGTCTGCTGATCGCCGTGCTCGCGGCGCTGGTCCCGCTCGGCACCATCGTCGAACTGGTCAACATCGGCACGCTGTTCGCCTTCGTCCTGGTCAACATCGGCGTGATCGTGCTCCGGCGGACCCGTCCGGACATGCCGCGGCCGTACCGGGTCCCGTGGTCGCCGGTGCTGCCGCTGCTCGGCGTGGCGTTCGCCGTCTACCTGATGACCGACCTGCCGCTGGACACCTGGCTGCGGTTCATGCTCTGGATGGCGGCGGGCCTGCTCATCTACTTCCTCTACGGGTACCGCCACTCCCGCCTGCGTTGATCCGAGCGCGACGAGCCGCACGGGGCCTCCTGTCACGGGGAGGCCCCAGGTGCGGTTCCCCGGTCAGCTCGCGCGGTGCCGGCCGACGTGGTCGTCGGCCACCGCGGAGGTCGGCGCCTCGGCGGCCCGCTCGTTCCAGGGCGACACCGTGGACGTGCGGGTGGGCGGCGAGATGTCGCGCAGCGGGACGAAGACGCGCGCGTCCACCGCCTCGGCCAGCAGCAGGGCGGCGACCAGGGCGGTGGGCCGTTCCGCGGGGTCGCGGGCCAGGCAGCGGGAGCAGAGGTCGAGGATCTCGGGCGGCAGGAAGTCCAGGTGCGGCAGCGGTTCCGGGTCGGCGAACCGCTGTGCCGTCACCATCTCGGTGTGGGTGCGCGCCGACCATGGCAGCCGTCCGGACAGGCAGTGGTAGAGCAGGGTGCCGAGCGCGAACATGTCGGCGGCCGGGGTGGCCGGGTGCCCGTCGAAGCGTTCCGGGGCGATGTAGGCGGGGGTGCCCATCACCGGGCCGTCCGGGTCCGGGTCGGGGGTGCCGATCACGGCGGCGATACCGAAGTCGAGGACCTTGGCGCCGGAGGGGGTGAGCATGATGTTCGCCGGTTTGATGTCGCGGTGCACGACGTTCTCGGCGTGGGCGGCGGCCAGGGCGGCCGCCACCTCGGCGCAGATCCGCACGCCGATGCGCCAGTCGAGGGGTCCCGCGGCGAGGTGCTCGCTCAGGGTCTGCCCTTCGACGAGCTCCATGACGATGTACGGGACCTCGCGGTCGGCACCCGGCGAGGTGCCGAAGTCGTGCACCCCGGCGACGTTCGGGTGGGCGAGCCGGGCGGCGGAGCGGGCCTCGGCGCGGACCAGGGCCACACCGGTCTCGCCGAGGGTGCCCTCGACCGCCGGGGTCATGATCTTCACGGCGACGGGGCGGTCGAGCACGCGGTCGTGCCCGCGCCACACCTCCGACATTCCGCCCAGGCCGATCCGGTCGACCAGCCGATATCGGCCGCCCAGCGTCCGCATCCGCACCCCCTGTGTCGCGCGTCAAGGGTTGCCGTTACCCGGAGCGGCCGGGCACAAACGCCGTCCGCGGTGCACGGCGTTCGATGGAGCTCGGAACCAGTCGTTCGTGGTACGGAAATGGCGGAGCCGGTTTCCTTGTGGGAAAGGGCTCCGCCATATCGACAGTGCGGCCGTTTCTCTGCACGCGCCTGACGCCGGGCACTACGTTAGGTCATCGCCGCCGGGGACTCGAAACGGCCCCCAGCAGGGGTGATTACGCTCTCAACTGATCATCCTGCGCCCGTACGCGGACACTGTGGGTGACCGGATCTCAGAACAGTTCGGTACGCAGGTCGTGCGCCCCGTCGTGACGGGTGGCCTCGTAGTAGAGCCGCTGCCGGCCGTCCGGCAGTGCGACGATGCTGAGATACCGCAGACCGTGCGGTTCGTGCGGGCTGCCGACGGGCTCCCGGTCCTCGGCGGTGAGCTCGCCGAACGTGCCGTCAGCCAGGCGCACACCGTGCGCGACACCGGTCCGTTCCTCCCAGTTCTCCCCCGCCGTGGCGCGGCCGTCGTAGGAGGCGGTGATCCGATCGCCGTCGACCACGACCGACGAGATCCGGACCCCGCGGGCGTCCCAGGCGCCGGGCCGGCCGGCCAGCGCGGTCCGCACCCAGGTCCAGTGCACGCCGTCGGGGCTGGTGGCGTACTCGGTGGTCATCCGGTCCGCGTCGTCCCAGGACTCCAGCGGATGCACCGACGCCCACAGGTGCCAGCCGTGCTCGTCGTGGTGCAGCACCGGATCCTTGACGCCCACGGTCTCGTCACCGGCCAGCACGGTCCGGGCCGGGGCGTCGGCCAGACCCTCCGGGGTGGCGGCCTCGAGCAGGTCGACGCGCCAGTGCTTGGTGCCGGGCGTGGCGGCACTGACATAGAGCCGCCACCGGCCCTCCGGGGTACGGACCAGGGCGGGCCGTTCCAGCGACTCGGCGCCGAAGCGGTCCTTGCCGATCTCGGCCACGACCGTGAAGTCGATACCGTCGGCGGAACGGGCCACCACGTTGGCGATCCCGCGGCCGGCACCGATCGGCAGGCGCAGCCGGTACGCGAGGTAGACGTACCCGTCGGCGGTGATCGTGCTCGGGGCGCCGGACCAGGCGCCGGGTTCGGTGCCGGGCGGCTCCACCACCACGGTGGAGTCCTCCCAGCCGGGCAGGGGCAGCGTGGTAACTCCGATGGTCAAGACGACTCCCCGGGGGTAGGCGGCAACGGACCTCGCCAAGTTTGCATCATCTATCGAACTGATGGGGTTTACCGGGTGCGGGCGTGTCGGTCCAGGCTCAGCCAGTCGTCGTAGTTCTCGCCGGTGACCTCCTGCAGGAGGGCGATGTCCTCGGCGAAGTACGGCAGCAGGGCCTCCCGCTCCCCGGGCGTGGTCACCGGACGGTTGCCGTGCTTGCGGTGGAGCAGGGTGAGCAGCGGACCACGGGCGGCCAGGCGCAGCGGCACCGGGAAGTGGTGCCCGAAGTTGCCGCCGGCCCGCAACAGGCCGCGCAGCACCCGGTTGACCGCGTTGTCCTCGACGTAGTGCCGGTTGACGTTCTCCCTCGGGATCGCGGTGAGCACGCCGGTCCGCACGCCGAGGAAGGAGCAGACCCGGTCCAGCGTCTCGGCGGGGCTGTCCTTGAGGTCGCGGTAGCGCATCAGCAGCACCTGGTCGCGGGGGAAACGCTCGTAGAGGTGCTGCAGCTGCCGGCCGTACAGCCCCAGTCCGATGTAGTGCCAGAAGTCGGCCCACCCGCGTTCCCGGCGCGACTGTTCGGCGCGGCACGCGGCCAGGAAGTCCGCCTCCTGCTCCAGCCCGGCCACCCAGAGGTGCGTCCAGTTGGAGTGCGCCCGGTCGACCGGGTCGCGGAGCAGGATGATCAGTTTGGCGTCCGGGATGAGCGCTCTGATCCGGTCGTGCGACGCGAGGTCGTACAGATAGAAGGGGGTGGCCTCGCCTTTGAGGGCCCCGGGCGGCGCGGCGGCGAAGAGGCTCTCGTAATCGGAGCGCCGCCAGACGTGCTCCTGGTAGGTCTGCACGTCGCCGGGACCGCCGACGGCCGGTGGCGGGCCGTCGGAGAGGAAGAACTTCGGCTCTTTGACCGGCGACAGGTACAGATCCGGGTGGCCGGTCAGCGCGGCGTGCAGCGCGGTGGTTCCGGCTTTGGGCACGCCCGCGATCAGGAAGTCGGGAAGAGACATGTGGATCCCCTCGGCTGAAGTGAGACTTAGCCTACAGATCCACTAGGATTTCGCAGCCGCTCGCCCACCTGGCGGACCGCCCTGTTGCGAACATCATGCCCGGCCCCGGCCCCACGTACGCCCAAATCCGGCGATCCGGCCGGTAGCCGTCGAGGCGAATAAGACGGACAGGCGGAGCGCCGCTCAGCCGATCCGCCGGGCACCGGACGATCCGGCACGGGCCGTTCGGCCGAGGGTCACCGGGAGCCCAGGAGGCGGCGCCACCAGGGCGTCACGGACCGGAACCGGCGGCAGCGGCCGGCTTCGCAAAGCACGCATTCGGTGCCGGGACGGTAGTGCTCGTGCGCCCGGTACGGGTGCCCGCAGACGCAGAGTCCGGTTTCAGTCGCCATCTTCCCCACCAACGGTTCGGAGCGGTGCAGAGCCACGCACCGTGAACAAGATCGATGTTAGCCGACCGGGATACTCACGCGCCGCAACTACGCAACCACGCTGGCAGTTTCTCGATCGAACGCAGGGTGACGACGGCCTCTCACACCGCGATAACGGGTCACGTCGACCTTGTCCTATTTTGACATGACCGAGTACACCTTCCAGGCATTCGCCGGAGACGTTCCCTGGTGCGCCCGGCGACCATCGGTGTCCATTACTAAGAGTCACATCTGAGCCCGCTCGTGCGGCGCAACTAAGCGTTATGAGCGCTCTGAACAGTGGCTTTACTTGAGGTGTGACATGCACTGTCCATTTGAACTGTTGACGCAGCGTAATCCGTTGCTAGGTTGATCTCTCGAAGCGAGCGGCGGTGCAGCCCCGAATCCGGGAGTTACACGCACCGGTCGTATTGCCGCCCCCGGAAGGGACCGACATGGAGCTTTCGCACGTGAACTCGAACACTGACAGTAACTACCCGAAATCACCGACCGTGAGCGTCGTGATTCCGACCCTCAATGAGGAGCGGAATCTGCCCCACGTGTTCGCGAAGCTCCCGCCGATGATCACTGAAGTGGTGGTCGTGGACGGCGGCTCCCGCGACCGCACCGTCGAGGTGGCCCGCCAGTTGCGCCCGGACGCCGTGATCGTGCAGCAGACCCGGATCGGCAAGGGCAACGCGCTGGCCTGCGGCTTCGCGGCCTGCACCGGCGACATCATCGTGATGATCGACGCCGACGGCTCGACCGACCCGGCGGAGATCCCGCTCTTCGTCGACAAGCTGATCCGCGGGGACCACTTCGTGAAGGGCTCCCGGTTCAGTCACGGCGGGCACAGCCACGACATCACCCGCCTGCGCAAGGCCGGCAACGACGGCCTGAACCTCGTCGTGAACATCCTGTTCCGGACGAACTTCACCGACCTGTGCTACGGCTACAACGCCTTCTGGCGCTCCGTCGTGCCGGCCCTCGACCTGCCCGCCACCGCGCTGCCCCGCCCCGCCGACGGCCGCAAGCTGTGGGGCGACGGCTTCGAGATCGAGACGATGATCAACATCCGGGCGGTCGCCGAGAAGCTGAAGGTCGGCGAGGTCGGCAGCACCGAGCACGAGCGGATCTTCGGCGAGAGCAACCTCAACACCTTCCGCGACGGCTTCCGGGTGCTGCGGACCATCTTCAGCGAGTACGGCCGGATGCGCCGCCGCCGCCGGGCCGGCATCCGCCCGTTCGTCGACCGCATCATCCTCGCCGGCGTCACCCCGCGCGGCCCACGGCCCGCGGCCCCGGTGCAGCCCGCCCCGGCCCAGCCGGCGGCCTCATCGGCGGCCAGCCGGCACCCGGCCGACCCGCGTCGCGACGCCGGCCTGATCAACCGGGCGCGCCCCCGCGCCATGGACGACCTCGGCCTGCAGCCCACCCAGGACCTCAGCGCCGCCCGGTCCCGGGTGCTCGACGAAGCCGGCAGCCGCACCTCGCTCGACGACTGAGCGAGCCGACTGAACCGGAACGACTGAGCCCACAGGAGCCCTCCCCCCGTGAACCACACCCCCCTCGCCACGACCATCGTCATCCCGACCTACTCGGAAGTGCGCTGGGAGTACCTGACCCGGACGCTCGCATCGGCCCGGGCCCAGACCCACACCCCGGCCGAGATCGTCGTCGTGGTCGACCACAACCCGGCCATGTTCGAACGGATCCAGCGTGAGCTGCCCGGCGTCACGGTGCTGCGCAACGCGTACGCCCAGGGCGTGTCCGGCAACCGCAACACCGGTGCCTTCCACGCCACGACACCGCTGATCGCCTTCCTGGACGACGACATCATCGCCGACCGGGACTGGCTGGCCCGCCAGATCGAACCGTTCGCCGACCCGGCTGTGGTCGGCACCGGCGGCGCGATCCGGCCGGCGTGGGAGGGCCCGGCGCCGCGCTGGATGCCTGCCGAGTTCCTGTGGGCGGTCGGCGGCTCGTACGCCGGCATGCCCACCCGGACCGCGCCGATCCGCAACGTCTGGTCCGCCAACATGATCGTCCGCAAGGACGTCTTCGAGGCGGCCGGCGGGTTCCGGGTCGGATTCGGCAAGCTCGGGTCGCGCAACCGGCCCGAGGACACCGACCTGTGCCTGCGGATGAGCCAGGTCAGCGGGGGCCGCTGGATGTACGTGCCGAGCGCCGTGATCCAGCACGAGGTACCCGCCGAGCGGGCCAGCTTCCGCTTCTTCGTGCGCCGCTGCTACGCCGAAGGGCGCGGCAAGGTCCAGATGGCCGGACTGCACGAGAACGACGCGCTCGGCGCCGAGCGCAACTACCTGTGGTCGCTTCCCCTGGCGATGTTCCGCCACCTGCGGGCCGGTCTGGCCGGCCGGGGCGCCGACAACTTCCTGCGCGCCGGCGGTGTGGTCGCCGGTGTCGCCGCCGCCGGGTTCGGTGGCGTCGTCGAGACCGTCAGCTCCCGGCGGCCCAGCCGCCGCACCCCGGTGGAGGCCACCCCGTGACCGCGACGTTCCCGGCCGCTCCGCGGCTCGACGAGGAGCACGACGTCCTGCCCGCTGTCGTGCTCGACCTGGAGATCTCCGAGCCGCTGCCGTCCGTCGGCGCGACGGCGGCCGACGGCCGGCGGATCCAGCAGGCCTGGGCCCTGGTCCGGCTCTTCACCGAACCGCTCGGCACGCTCCTGGTCGACGTGCCCGAGCGGGGGCTCACCCCGGCCGGCCTGGCCGCCGCGATCGACGCCGCGCTCGGCGACGTGCTGCGGCCCCGCCTCGGCGGGCTCCCGGTGCCGTCGGACGGATTCGTCCCGGCGGCCGAGCCGGCGTTCCTGGCGGGTCGCCGGGCCGCGCTGGCCGCCGCCCCGGACATCACCGTGGTCGTCTGCACCCGGGAGCGGCCCGGCGCGCTGGCCCGCTGCCTGGACAGCCTTCTCGCCCAGGAGTACATGCCGGCCCGCGTCCTGGTCGTGGACAACGCCCCGGCGACCGGTGCGACCGCCGAGGTGGTCCGGTCGGCGGCCCGCCGCGGCCCGGTCGACTACCTGAAGGAGCCCCGGCCCGGTCTCTCCTTCGCCCGTAACGCGGCCGAGGCCGCCACCCGCGGCGAGATCGTGGCCTGGATCGACGACGACGAGCTCGCCGACCGCTGGTGGCTGGCCGAGGTGGCCCGCGCGCTGGTCGAGAACCCGGACGCGGACGTGATCTCCGGCGTGATCGTGCCGGCCGAGCTGGAGACCCGGGCACAGATCTGGTTCGAGCAGTTCGGCGGGCACAGCAAGGGACGCGGGTTCAAGCCGGACACGTTCGGCCCGCACACCGCGCACCTCCAGAGCCCGCTCTACCCGCTGCCGCCGTTCGGCACCGGCGCGAACATGACGTTCCGGCCCGGCGTGATCGAGCGGATCGGCGGCTGGGACACCGCGCTCGGTGCCGGCACCCCCGCCATGGGCTCGGAGGACACCCTGGCCTTCACGCAGGTGCTGCTGGCTGGCGGGACGATCGTCTACCAGCCGACCGCGGTCACCCACCACTACCACCGGCGCGACTTCGCCGGCCTGCACAAGCAGATGGTCGGGTACGGCACCGGCCTGACCGCCGCCTACACCGGCCTGCTGCTGCGCCGCCCCGGACTGTTCTGGCGGCTGATCCGGCTGGCGCCCACCGCGCTGCGCGACCTGACCGGCTCGGACAGCCTCCGGGTGTCGACTCTGCAGGCCGATTTCCCACGTGGGCTACTCACGGCCAACCGGCGGGGGATGATGGCCGGACCGGCCGCCTACCTGCGGGGACGCCGCGCCGCACGGACGCGGCCGCGCGGCTCCCGCTGACCGAACCGCTGACGCAGGCGCCGGCCGCCCGTGCCCGGAGCACACCGGGACACGGGCGGCCGCCGCATGCTCCTCGACCTGTGGAGGGTCTTTTCATGGGTGACCAGCCGACGTCCGGCAAGGATGGGACGCCGGAGGAAGCGACCGCGGAACCGGCGGGTGCGCAACCCGACGAGACCGTGGTGATCCCGGCGGCGAAGAAGACCGGCGACGACACGGTCATCATCCGGCTGCCCGGGTCACCGGCGAAATCCGGCCCGGCGACGAAGAGGAAGACCGCCGGCGACGACACGGTCATCATCCGGCTGCCCAGTCCGCCGAAGTCCGGCCCGGCGAAGGCGGGCCCGAAGCCGAAGGCCACCAGCGCGCTCACCACGGTCCGCAAGCAGGCCGGCGACGACACCGTCGTGATCCGCCTGCCGCAGGCCACCGGCAAGAAGGCCGCCGGCCGCGTCCCCGTCGACGAGAAGCTGGCCCGCGACGAGACCGTCGTCATCCGGCTGCCCGCCGAACCCCGGTCCGAATCGGGGCACCCCACGGGCCTCGGCTGGGCGCCCTGGGTGCTTGCGATGTCCAGCTTCGGCGTGGTGCTCGTCGCACTGGCCTACGCCGGCGGCCGCCACGAGACCGGCTGGGCCATGACCGCCTACTGGATCGGGCAGGTCATCGTCTTCTCCCCCGTCGTGTTCCGGCTGCTCAGCCGCCTCGCCGGGGTCGCCGAGTCGTTCGTGCTGGTGATGGGGCTCGCCGCGAATCAGTACATGCTGAAGTGGATGTACAGCCCGGACCAGTTCCGGTTCCCCGACGAGCTGCAGCACTGGCTGGCCACCACGCTGATCGTCGAGTCCGGCGATCTGTTCCGGCAGAACAACGCGCTGCCACCGGCCGTGCACTTCCCCGGCCTGGCCGAGATGGGCGCCGGACTGTCGTTGCTCACCGGGCTGCCGGTGACCGCGGCCGGGGTCATCGTGGCCGGCATCGCGCACCTGATGTTCGTGGGCTGGCTGTTCGCTGCCGTGCTGCGGGCCAGCAACTCCCCGGCGATGGCCGGGGTGGCGTGCGTGACTTACGCGACGGCCATGCACTACCTGTTCTTCAACTCGATGTTCCTGTACGCGACCGCGGCTCTGCCGTACTTCATGCTCACGGTCTGGGCACACCGCAGGTGGCGCACCGGCGGCGGGCAGCGGTTCCTGGGGCTGGCCGTGACCGGCATCGTGATGACCACGGTGAGCCACCACGTCACCGCGTTCGCCCTGGTCGCGACGCTGGTGCTGCTGTCGGTCACCGAACTGGCACTGGAACGGCCGCGTCCCTGGGTGACGCTGATCCCGCCGGCCGTCGCGCTGACCGTGGTGTGCGGCTGGATCGGGTTCGTGGCCCGTGACGTCATCGCGTACCTCGAGGCCCCGGTGCAGCGGCTGGCCGCGGCGCTGAACCAGATGTTCGGCGGTGCCGGGGACGGGGCGGTGGGCACTGCCGACGCGGTTCCGCTGCTGCAGCTCGCCGTGCAGGGCCTCGGCCTGCTCGGCCTGCTGATCCTCTTCCTGGCGGTGGCCCGGGACATGATCCTCCGCAAGGATCGCGACACCTGGCGCTGGGCGGCACTGGTCGGCGGGGCCGCGTTCTTCGCCGGCAACGGTGCCCGGTTCCTCGGTTCGGGCGGCCCGGAGATCGCCGGGCGGCTGTCGACCTTCACCTACATCCCCATCTCGATCATCGCGGCGATCGCCATCGTGCACGCGGTCCAGATCGTCCCGGCCAAGGACGGGAACGGCCGCCGGTGGCTGTCGGTGCCACCGCCGGGGGTCGCGGTGACCACCGGGCGGCGACTGGCCCGCCAGGTGTACATCGGGACGACGCTGATCACCCTGCTGATGGTCGGCGCCCGTACCGGCGGCTGGCCGCCGGTCTCCGCGCTGCTGCCGGGCCCCTACCTGCCCGCCTCCTACGAGCGGTCGGTGGACGCCTTCGGCGTGGCGGCGGCCCACTGGCAGGAGGAGAACCTGCCCCGCGCCGCGCGGGTCGGCGGTGACATCACCGCGGTGGCGCTCTCCTCGACGTACGGGCGGATCGACCCGGTACGTGAGGTCGGCCCGCTGTTCTACGCGCCCGCGTGGACGGCGGCCGAGGACGAGGTCGTCCGGCAGCTGGCGATCGACTACCTGGTGGTGGACCACCGGCTGGGCGACCGGGTGCCGGCGGGCAACGCCTACTTCCAGGACGACCCGATGGCCGGCCGGATCACCGAGCCGCTCAGCGACGTGCAGCTGGGCAAGTTCGACACGCTCGATCCGGTGTCACGGCTCTACGACAACGGCACGGTACGGATCTACCGATTGGGGCGCCCGTGAACCCGGTACGCGCCGGTGTGCTCGCCGGCCTGACGGTCGCGGCCGCTGTCGCCGCGCAGTTCGGCCCGCTCCCGCTGTCCCTGCCGGCCGGTCTGCTGCTGGCCTTCGTGCTGCCGGGGGTGGCCCTCAACGAGGCGGTCTTCCGGCCCGGGCGCAGGGACATCGGCCTCGCCGAACGGGCCGTGCTGGTGCCGTCGCTGAGCCTGGCCGTGCTGGTGCTCGGCGGCCTGGTCCTGTGGAGCGCCGGCGGGCACCTGAACCGGGCCAGCTGGACGCTGGTCTGCGCGGTAACCACACTGATCGCCACCGGGACCGCCTACTACCGGACGTTGCGGGCCGGCGATCCGGACACCGCGCCGCAGGCGGCCGGGACGGCACCGAGGACCTTCACCCAGGAACGCCTGATCCGGGACGTGCTGCCGCTGACCCTGGCGGTGCTGCTGGTGGCCGGGGCGGGCGTGTGGTCGTACGCCGACTCGGTGGACACCTACGACGTCGCGGTCAGCAGCCTGTCGGCCCAGCCGCCGGGACCGGCCGACCCCGCGGGCAACCGGGTCGTCCAGATGTCGGCGACCGGGCTGGCGTCCGCCGACGGGCCGTGGCGGATCGTGTGGATCGGCGACGCGGGGGCCCAGCTGGGCACCCGGGAGATCGTGCCGGGCAGTGGCGGCGTCTGGACGGGGCAGGTCACCGTACCGGGCGACGAACGGGTCACCGTGAACCTTTTCCGAGGTGGGGACGCCACCGCGTTCCGTACGCTGATCATCGCCAGCCAGTAGCGCCGCAGACCTGGAGCCGCCCGCATGTCGGACGTCCCGGACGCGCCCCGGCACGGCCGCCTCTGGCTGGCCGCCGCCGGGGTCGCCGTCCTCGCCATCGGCATCGCCGTCGCCATCACCGTCAACCCGGCCGACGACAGACCCGCCGCGGCCCCGTCCCCGAGCGCGACCGGCGCCACGAAACCGTCCTCGATCGCGACCGGCATCGCGCGACCGTCCGCGGGCGCAGCCGGCGCCACGAGACCGTCACGTTCGGCCCGCGCGCATCTGACCGCACCCCGGGTGGCCGGCGTCTGGCCGGGCGAGCACGGGCTCTCCGGCGTCAACGGCTTCCCGATCCTGAACACCGCCTCGGTCACCGCGTTCTGCACCGCCCGGGGCCGGCCCTGCACGATGGCGCAGACCTACACCGACCGCACCAACTACGACTCGATGACCCGCGACTCGGATTGGGTATTCGAGTTCTTCGCCGACTTCGACGGCGTCCTGGTGATCTCGCAGGCGCTGGTGCCGGACAAGGGCGAGAAGCTGGTCGCCGGGTGCGCGGCCGGCGACTACGACCAGAACTGGCGCGACTTCGGCGCGCTCATGGTGAAACACGGGCGCGGCGACTCGATCGTGCGCCTCGGCTGGGAGATGAACGAGTCCTCGATGGCCTGGCGGGGCCTTTCCACCGACGACTACATCGCCTGCTACCGGACCGCGGCGGACGCGATCCGGGAGACGAACCCGCAGGTGGTGCTGGACTGGACGATCAACGGGCACAACACGCCGGCCGCCCTGTGCGGTGGGCTGAGCACCAACTGCTATCCGGGCGACGCCTACGTCGACATCATCGGCATCGACAACTACGACCACCACCCGTGGTCACCGACGAAAGCCGACTTCGACCGGACCGCGGCGGCGCCGGAGGGCCTGGACTGGCTCTTCGCCTTCGCCCGCGCCCACGGCAAGCCGTTCTCGGTCGGCGAGTGGGGGGTCATGCCGACCGGGGACTCCGGCAAGGACAACCCGGATTTCGTACGGTGGATGCACGAATGGTTCGCCGAGCACGCGCCCCACCTGGTCTACGAGGCCTGGTTCCAGCGCTGCGACGGCGACTTCTCGCAGTCGGCGATCCTGCGGCCGGACGACCCCGAGTGCCTGCCCAACACCGGCTCCTCGGCGGTGTACCGGGAGCTCTTCAGCCGCTGAACCGCTGGCTCGCGGCCATCTGACGGAACACCGCGGCCGACTCCGCGCGGGTGTCGAACCGCCAGTGCTCGGTGTACGCGTCGTGGGTGTCGGTGTCGAACCAGACGACGCCACCGATGGCCGGGCGCTGCTCCACGTACGCCGCGAAGGCTTTGATCCAGTCCTCCTTGCTGGTCCCGCCGTGGTCCTTGGCACCCACCTCAGTGATCATGATGGGCTTGCGGGCCGAGTACCGGTGGTAGACCGGGTCGAACAGCACGGCCGGCGACTCCTGGTTCAGGTTGTAGCCGGAGACGCCCACCCAGTCGACATACTTGTCGCCCGGGTAGTAGGCCTCCATCCGGTTCCACGCGTCGGGCGGCGCGGAGTTCCAGTTCGGGCTCCACACCCAGGACACCCGATCGGCACCCTCGGCGTCGAAGATCTTCCGGAGGTGCCGGAAGCAGTTGACGTAGCCCTCCGGGTCCCGGCCGTTCTGGAAACCGCTCCACTCGTACCAGCGGCCGTTCATCTCCCAGCCCCAGCGCAGCAGCACCGGCCGGTCCAGGTCGCGGATCCGGCGGGCGGCCGCGGCGATCAGGTCGTCGGAGTCACCGCTGAGGATCTTGTCGTACCGCGGGCCCCGCCAGGACACCAGCGGCACCGACTTCCTAGGCATGCCCTCGATCCTGGTGGGCAGCCGGTCCGGCCAGGCGTAGAAGACGTGCGTGATCCGCTGGTCGCGGCCGAGCTGTTTGCGGCGCAGCTTCACGGCGTCCCGATAGCTCATGCCGTCCAGGCTCAGGTAGGAGCCGAGCATGGCCCGGCCGGCGACGAACGGCACCGAGCCGCCGAGTTTCCACGGGCCCCTGTCGGCGAACGGCGGCGGGGTGGGCGCCGGCGAGGAGGGCGGCGCGGTGGGAGTGCCGCTCACCGTGACCGGCGACTCCCGCGAGGCCGCCTTCCACATGCCGAAGGCCCCGGCCGCCGACGCCACCCCCAGGCCGGTCAGCCCGAGCAGGCCGCGACGGCTGACGCTCTCGTCGCGGCGGCGCTGCCCGGCCGTCATGTCAGATTCCGCCCGGCCTTGCGGGCCAGCCGGCGCACCATCCGCCACCCCGGCTGGGCGCACTGTTTGAGCCGCGCCGCGAGCTGCGGCCCGCCGCCCTCGACGAGCCGTACCAGGTCGGCGCCGGTGTGGTCGGGGGTGGGCTGGAACCGCGGCACCGCGAAGCGCCGCTCCGACGGGGTGTGCAACCGCCGGCCGACCTCGGTCGCGTTGTCGTGCCCGGACCGCTCGACCGTCCGGCGTACCAGGCCGCTGTTGTAGCCGTGCGGGTAGGCGAACGACCGCACCCGGCGCTGCAGCCGCTGTTCCAGCTGGTCGCGGCTGCTCCCCACCTCCTCGCGCAGCTGTGCCGGGGACAGCACGTCGAGCGGGTGGTGGATCAGGCTGTGGTTGCCGATCTCCACGCCCGAGGCGGCGACCTCCTCGAGCTCGGACCAGGTGAGCATCGGCCCGAAGTCGGGCGACCACTCGCCGAGCCAGCCGGCGTGGCCGCCGAGGTGGCCGACCGAGGCGTACAGGGTGGCGCCGGCGCCGGCCTTGCGCAGGACCGGCACGCCGTCGGTGAGGAAGTCGCGGTAGCCGTCGTCGAAGGTGACGGCCACCATCTTGTCCGTGCTGCCGGCACCGAGCAGGTCGAGCGCCTCGGTCAGCCCGACCAGGCGGTATCCGGCGCCGCTGAGTGCCTCGAGCTGCTCGGCCAGACGCTCCGGCGGCACCGCGAGGTCCCGCAGCGGGCCACCGACCGCGGAGACCGAGTGGTACATCAGCGCGGGCAGCGTGGTCCAGGTTCGGGCCACTGATGCGGTCACCGCGTCCTCCCCATGATCTTGTTCTCCGGCGCTTGACCAGCGCTTTCCGGTCGCGAACGTTACCAACGGTGATCGTCGGCCCGACTCATCCGTTCGACTGGACCTCTGGCCATTTCACACTACAGCGAGTAACGTCCGGGGTCCCTCAAGTCCGCTACCAGCGCGAATAACGTCACACGATCACTACTGAAAGTGATAAGTGAACCGAAGCGCAATGGGAGACGTACCGGAGGGCAACACCGAAACCGCTCTAACCCCGGGAGCGCGCACCATGTTCCGCCTCATCCAGCTGCACACCGAAGCCGGCGTGCCACGCATCGGCGTCGACCCCGACGGCTACGCCAGCGCACGCGCGGCGCTGGCCCATTACCGCACCGCCCCGGCGACCTATTTCGCCGTCGGCCGCTTCGACCACGAGGGCACCCTCACCGAGGTGATCCTCGACCCCATCTGCGGGCTCGACGGTGCCTGCCAGCGCCCGGCGTCCGTGATCCACGCCAAGACCTACGAACGCCTCTGCGAACGATGCGCCGCCGGCCTCGACGTGCTCACCGTGCCACAGCTGGCACGCCGCCTCGGCATCGCCTGCCGCCTCGCCCCGAGTGTCGCCCGCTTCCGGCAGACCACGCTCGGCGGCCTGCGCGCCCCATCCGGCAACCGGATCGCCCGGGAGTTCCCCGACCACGTCCACGACCCGGCCTGGCGCCAGGAGCTCTGCATGAGCCTGATGCAGAGCCCGACCGCCCTCAACGGGCTGCTCATCGGTGTCGGTGCGCTCAGCCATCGCCAGGTCCTCGACCTGTTCCCGGCCCTCTGCGCGCTCGGCGACGAACTTCCGGACGCGATCCGCTCCGACCTCACCCGGGCCACCGCCCGTCCGCTCTCCCCCGCGGGCGTCGCCGGTCTGCGCCTGGGCCTGCACCCCTAGATCTCGTACGGGCCACGAAAGTCCCGGAGTCGCGGAACGCCACGAGGGCATCGCTCCTGCCCGGCAAGGCGACTCACGGGCTGCAGCGCCGGGTCACCGGCTGCCCCGCACCACCGCCCCCGCTCGCTCCTTCCCCGGCTGCGCGCTACCGCTGTCTCAGCAGCGCTGAGGCAGCGGTGTGCGCCAGCCGGGGCCTATTGGCGGATCCGCAGGACGGTTCCGGTGTCGGTGCACCTGCTGCAGGTGGAGACGTACGCGTACCCGCCCCGCAGCGCCAGGCCACCCGCGTCCTTGAGACCGCCGGCGACCGGGCGGCGCACGTGATCGCGGCCGATCCGGAACAGGGCATCCCGCTCCAGTACGTAGAGCCCTCCGTCCGATGACCAGGCCAGGCCGACGACTTCCGTGAACCCGGTGGCCCAGACGACCGGCGGGCGGCCGGATTCGACGCGCCAGATCCGGGCGGCTCCGGGCCGTACCGCACCCGTCCGGGACCTCTCACCGACGAACCAGGCGCCGTCCGGGCCCCCGGTGACCGAACCCGGCGCCAGCGGCGCCCGATCGGGCAGGACCGCGACCGTCTGAAGCCGTCCGCGCGGGTTGACCCGGCGCAGCGCGCGGCTCTGCGCGTCCACCACCAGCCATCCGCGGCCGGTGTCGAGGATCGCGGCCGGATCGCCCCCCACCTCGGCCAGGACGTCCCCACCGCGGTACAGGCGTGCCGGTGCGGAGCCGTCGGCGCCCACCGTCAGGATCGGCTCGCCGCCGGCGCCGGCCACCACATCCGACGGACCGGACGCCCCGGTGCCGGCCGGTGACGCGAGCGAGGGCAGACCCGGCGTGACCCGCCACTGGCGACCGAACTCGACGATGGTGATCGCGCCCGACCGGCCCGCACAGACCGTGCCGCCCGCCGCGCCGGCATGACAGGGACCACCTCGTCCGGCCTCCGCCACGTACAACTCCCCGCGCGAACCGAAGGCCAGGCCACGCGGGTTGTCGAGCCCTCGTGCGACCACCTCCACGGCCGGGCGGCCGGGCACCGGCAGCGGTGGTGGCAGCGCCGGATCACCCACCAGCAGGCCGCCGCCCGTAACAAGCGCAGCAAAATATGAACGGAATGTCATCAAGTAAATTCCCCGTGTAGTCGACAGTCCTCGAACAGGCTCTGCCCGCACTCCGCCGCGCCATATCGCCCGAACGGACGTTCGAGCTCCGGAGTCGTGAATCCGACCCCCGTCGAGCGAGCGGTACGGTCACCGCATGAGCGCCACGTTCCCCGATCTCGTGGCCCGGGCCCGCGCGCTGGCCGGGGACGGGCGGCGGGCCGTGCTCGGCATCGCCGGACCGCCCGCGGCCGGCAAGACCACCCTCGCCATCGAACTCGTCGCCGCGCTCGCCGCCGGGCCGCCGCCCGGACGGGACACCGGCTGGGTGGCGCACGTGCCGATGGACGGCTTCCACCTCGCCGACGTGCAACTGGACCGGCTCGGCGCCCGCGACCGCAAGGGCGCCCCGGACACGTTCGACGCCTACGGGTACGCGGCACTGCTGCGCCGGGTCCTCGAGGACCGCGACGAGATGATTTACGCACCCGGCTTCGAACGGGACCTCGAGCAGCCGATCGCCGCGAGCATCGCGGTGCCGCGAACCACCCGGCTGATCGTCACCGAGGGGAACTATCTACTGCTCGACGACCCGCGGTGGCGACCGGTCCGGGAGCTGCTGAGCGAGGTCTGGTACGCCGAACTGGAACCCGCCGAGCGGATGCGGCGCCTGATCGAGCGGCACATCCGGTTCGGCAAGGAGCCCGCGGCCGCGGTGGCGTGGGCCACCGGCACCGACGAGCGCAACGCCGAGCTGATCGCGGCCACCCGGTCGCGCGCCGATCTGATCGTGCCGGCCGACGTGATCGCGCGGCTGGGCACCCCGCCGGCCTGAGAGCACGCTGAGGGCCGGCGGTGGGCGCCGGAACGAGCCGGGTGGCATGCTTGCCGTCATGTCGGTGGGTGAGGCGGTCGAGACCGAGCCGCGCAGGCGCGGGCCACGGTTCGCGCGATTCGGTCTGGTGCTCGTCGCGGTGCTGTCGCTGCTGTTCGGGGTGCCCTGGGCAACCCTCGTCTGGTCCGGCAACGACTGGCCGCTGCCGGTCTTCGTGGCCGGCACGCTGCTGTTCGCCGCCGTCGCCGGCGGTTTCCCCTGGCTGATGTTCCGCGGCCACGGCGGTCACCGCGACCGTGAGTCCCGGATCGCCGACACCCTGCTCGGCGTGATCTGGGTGCTGTTCACCTGGTCGGTGCTCGGCCAGCTCGCCGGACTGCTGCTCGCCGTCCTCGGCGTCGAGGACCCGGTGCGGTCACGCGTGGTGTCGGCCGGTGTGGTGCTGATCGCGGCGGTCCTGCTGGCGTGGGGTCACCACGAGGCGATGCGGGTCTCCCGGGTGCGCGCGGTCGAGGTGACCATCCCCCGGCTCGGTCCCGGGCTCGACGGGCTGAAGGTGGTGCTGATCACCGACACGCACTACGGCCCGATCGACCGGACCCGCTGGTCGCGCGGCGTCACCGAGGTGGTCAACTCCCTCGACGCGGATATCGTGGCGCACACCGGCGACATCGCCGACGGTCTGGTCGAGCAGCGCCTGGAGATGGCGGCGCCGCTGGGCGACATCCGCGCCCGGCTCGCCCGCGTCTACGTGACCGGCAACCACGAGTACCACAGCGGCGCCCAGGGCTGGGTCGAACACATGGAGCACCTCGGCTGGGAGACGCTGCACAACCGGCACCTGGTGGTGACCCGCGGCGGCGACTCGCTGGTGGTCGCCGGCGTCGACGACCGCACCGCGGGCGGCTCCGGCCTGCCCGGTCACCGCACCGACCACGAGGCCGCACTGGCCGGCGCCGACCCCGGCCTGCCGGTGCTGCTGCTGGCCCACCAGCCGCAGCAGATCAAGGACGCCGTCGCGCACGGCATCGACCTGCAGCTGTCCGGGCACACCCACGGCGGCCAGATGTGGCCGTTCCACTACCTGGTCCTCACCGACCAGCCGAGCCTGCAGGGACTGTCCCGGCACTCCGAGCGCACCCAGCTCTACACGAGCCGGGGCACCGGTTTCTGGGGCCCGCCGTTCCGCATCTTCGCGCCCAGCGAGATCACCCTGCTGACCCTGCGCTCCGGCTCGTGACCGTCTCGTTCGACGACTACGAACGGGCGATGTGGGCCGGGAAGGCCGACGCCTACCAGGACAACCTCGCGGTGCTCTGCGCGGGTGCGGCACCGGCGCTGCTCGACGCGGCCGGGGTCACCGCCGGGATGCGGGTGCTCGACGTGGGCGCCGGGTCCGGCACGGTGGCCGGGCTGGCGTGCGAGCGCGACGCCGTGGTGACCGGCGTCGACGCCGAACCGAGCATGGTCGAGCTGGCCGCCCGGCGCGTGCCGGCGGCTGCTTTCCAGCAGGCGGTGCTGCCGGACCTGCCGTTCGCGGACGACGCCTTCGACGTGGCGGTGGCCAACTTCGTGCTCAACCATGTCGGTGCACCGGCGGCCGTGCTGTCCGGGCTGCGCCGGGTGGTCCGGCCGGGCGGGCGGGTGGCGGTCACGATCTGGCCGCAGCCGCTGCCCGAGGCGCAGCGGCTCTGGGACGAGATCTTCGACGCCGCCGGGGTGGTCCGGCCCACCGACCTGCCCCGCCTGGCCCCGGAGCACGACTTCGGACGTACGCCATCGGGTCTTGCGGATCTGATGTCCGCGGCCGGGCTGGCGGACACCGGCGGCCGCACGGTCGCCTGGACACAGCACATCTCCGCGGACGCCTGGTGGAACGGGCCGGCCGCCGGCATCGGCCTCAAAGGGCACCTGTTGCGCCGGCAGACGCCGGAAACGATCACCCGGATCCGGGCGGAGTACGACGCGCGGACCGCTCCCTACCGCTCGGCCGACGGGATGCTCGCGCTCCCGACCGCCGCGGTGCTGGGTGTCGGCATCGTGCCCTGACATCGTGCGCTGATGTCGCGCAGCGGTCAGGAACTGACCGCAATCGGCGACAGGATGAACCCATGACATCAACATGGAAGATTGAGCTCATCCCGGTACCGGTGACCGACGTCGACCGTGCCAAGGCGTTCTACGAGCGGATCGGGTTCATCGCCGACCACGACCACACGATCCATGAGGGTCTCCGGTTCGTGCAGCTGACACCGCCCGGTTCGGCGTGCTCCATCGCGATCGGCAGGGGACTCACCGAGAAGACGCCCGGCACCCAGGAGATCCAGGTCGTGGTGCCCGACGCGGACGCCGCCCGGGAGCAGCTGATCGAGGCCGGCGTCGAGGCGGGCGAGATCGATGAGCAGCCGTGGGGCCGGTTCGTCGGGTTCCGTGACCCGGACGGCAACAGCTGGACGCTCCAGGCGATCGAGTACCGCCCGAACGGCTGAGGTCGACGCCGGCCGGTAGCGTGGACCCGTGACGGATCAGACCTGGCAGGACCGGATCGTCGCGGAATTCGGCGACGGATACCCGGTGGAGCAGATCGCCGCGCGGTACGGCTTGACCGTCGAGCAGGTCTACGCGGTGGTGGCGCATGAGGTCGCCCCGCCGCCGCCCGTCTACTACGGACCGCCACCCGGCCCGGGCTGGCACTCGCCCTACGCCCAGCCAGGACACCCCGGCCATCCGCCCGCGCCCGGACACCCCGGCCATCCGCCCGCGCCGGGATACCCGGCGCCTCCTCCCCCGCCGGGGTTCCGCGACCCGGAGGTCATCGTGGCCGACTACAGCGAGGGACACGACGTCCGGTTGATCGCCGGACGACACGCCCTCACCGTGGAGCAGGTCTACGCCGTGGTGCGGCAGACCCTCGGCGACAGTCCTCGATAGACACCACTGCGTGAGCGATATGCCGTAAATAAACCCGTTGAGCGGTGGTCCAAGGGCCGAGCAGGATGAGAGAACCGCCTTCCCCTACCGCTGCCGAGGATTCTCCATGCGTCTGCTTCGCGACCTGTGGGCCACCAGCCGGAGTCGCACCGCGCTCGTCGCCTTCCTGATATTCATCGGCGCGTCCGGTTCGGCAGGCGCGTTAGCCCTGGCCGGTCCGGTGCTGGTCGATCGTTCCGTCCCGCTCTTCACCGTGCTGGCCGTCGCTCTCGTCGCCGCCGTCCTCAGCGACGTCACCGTCGGTCTCGTGGTGGCGAGACTGACCGCCGACTGGGCCGCCCGCACCCGGCGCGAGCTCAACCGGGTCGCCTTCGGCCAGGACATCCCCACCCTGGAGAACACCCCGGTCGGCGAACTGCTCGACCGTATCGACTCCGACGTCTACCAGGTCGGCGCCGAGCTGCGTGGCAGCGGTGTGCGCCTGGCCCAGTCCCTCGCGGTCGCCTCACTGTCGGTGGTCACCACGTTCTTCGTCTGGTGGCCGGCCGCGCTCGCGATGATCGCCGTCGGCGCGCTGCTGTTCGTGGTGATGAACAAGCCCGTCCAGCGGATCGGCCCGGTCCGCATCGCCGAGGAGGAGGCCTGGTCCGACCTGGCCGCGGTGATGGAGGAGGCCATCCACGGGCAGGACGACGTGCGGACCAGCCTGGCCGCGCCGTACGTCCGCAGCCTCTACGCCCAGCGTTCGGCCGAGGTGCTGCGCCGCGGCCGCCGGGTGTGGCGGATGTCGGCGAAGGTGACGACGATCGCCGGCGCCATCACCCGCTCGCTGATCGCCGGACTGGTACTGGCCGGAGCCTGGGCCCTGACGGCCGGTCACATCGACGGTGCCCGGCTGACCGCGGTGTGGCTGCTGGCGCTCGGCTTCGGCGGCACTCTCGAGCACCTGACCCGCATGGTCCCCGAGATGCAGAACGCGCTCGGCGCCTGGGGCCGGGTCCGGCTGCTCGCCGAGGTGCCGCAGGAACCGGTCGACGGCGTCGAGGCCATCGACGGTGACCTGGTGGTGCGCAACCTGACGTTCCGTTACACCGAGTCGGACAGCGGCCGCCCGCCGGCGCTGCGGGACGTGTCGGTGACCTTCGCCCGCGGCCGGTCGTACGCGCTGATCGGCCGTACCGGCTCCGGCAAGTCCACCCTGGCCAAGATCCTGACCAGGGCGGTGGACGTGCCGCGTGGCACGGTGTTCCTCGGCGGCGTCGACATCAACGACATCGGCGTCGAGGGCCTGCGCCGGCGCACCGCGATCGTGCCGCAGCGCACCGAGATCCTGGCCGGCACGCTTGCCGAGAACATCGCGCTGTTCGACCGCGACCTGCTGCCGCGGGCCGGCGCCGCACTCGACGAGCTGGGCCTGACCGCCTGGGTCGCCGGACTGCCGGACGGTGTGGACACCAGGCTGGGCGAGGGCGGCTACAAGCTCTCGGCCGGCCAGGAACAGCTGGTGGCCTTCGCCCGGATCCTGGTCCGCGACCCGCAGGTGGTGATCCTCGACGAGGCCACCGCCCGGATGGACCCGGTCACCGAGTCCTGGGTGCAGCGGGCCACCGACCGGCTGCTGCGGGGCCGGATCGGCGTGATCGTGGCGCACCGGCTCTCCTCGGTGCAGCGCTGCGACGAGGTGGTCGTGCTCGCCGACGGCGCGGTCCTGGAGTCGGGCCCGCTGCGCGAGTCGCAGCGGTTCGCCGAGCTGATGGCGAGCAGCAACCTGTCGGTGCCGGCGGCGAGCACGGCCGGCGGCGGGGTGCTGCTGGCCGAGCGCGACTGGGACACCGCGATGCGCGAAGAGCTCGGACCGGACGCGCTGTCCAACCCCCTGCCCACGGTGGAGCCCCCGGCCCTGCCGGATCCGCCCCCGGCCCGCACCATGCGGGAGATCCTGCGGCTCGCGCTGAACGACAAGCGGTACGGCCTGGCCGCGTGCGGGTTCTTCCTGATGCTGGTGCTGCTCGGCTTCGACGGGGCGATCCTGCCGCTGCTCTGGACCCACGTGGTCGACGGCATGGGCGACCCGATGCTGCCGGCACTCGGCATCGCGGCCGGGCTGCTGGTGCTGATCCCGTCTCTCTACTACACCGGGGCGTGGTTCCCGGAGTGGTGGGTGCGGCAGATGTTGCGGATCAGCCTGCGCCTGACACACGGCCAGATCGGCCCGCGCCGGGTCAGCAAGCACACCCCGGCCGAGGTGGTGGCGCAGGGCGGCGACACCGAACGCGTGGTTCAGCTTGCCGACAACCTGATCGACAACACCGTCGCCATCTTCGCGCTGGCGTCGATGACGCTGTTCTCCCAGTCGATCGTGCCGGGCCTGTTCTTCGCCGGCACCATGGTGCTGTCCGGTCTGGCGGCGACCCTGTTCGGGCCACGCCTGGAGCGGGCGGCCCGGCGGACCGTGGCGGCGCGGGCGGCGTTCGCGACGTCGCTGGTCTCCTCCCTGTCCGCGGCGCGCACGGTGAAGCTGGCCGGCGCGACCGGTCCGGTGCTGACGCACCTCGCCGCCCTCGACGCGACACGCAGCGAGCTGCAGCGCCGGGAGATCTCGATCCAGGTGTGGGCCCGCTCCACACCGTCGATCGCGAGCGGGTTGCTGCCCATCGCGGCGTGGGCCCTCTATCTGGGCGGTCACCTCACGACCGCGGCGACGCTGATCGCGGTGTCGGTGCTCGGCGCGGCCCGCTGGTTCGCGTGGACGACGGCGTCGCTGGTGTCGCACTATCCGTCGGCGAAGGTGTGGACCCGTCGCACGGCGGCGATGACCGGCACGTCGGAGTACTCGGCGGACATCCCGGGCGTGGACATCTCGGCGGGTACGGCCCCGGCGCCCCCGATCGCGCCGCGCAGTCCGCTGCGAACGCTGCAGTTGTCCGGGTTCACCGCGGTGCACGAGAACGGTGCCGTGGGGGTACGCGACGTCGACCTCACCGTCGAACGCGGCGAACTGGTCCTGGTGGTCGGCCCGGTCGGCTCCGGCAAGTCGTCGCTGCTGCGCGCCCTGGCCGGCATCGTGCACCACACCGGTGAGCTGCGCTGGAACGGCGAGCCGGTCGACGAGCCGGAACTGTTCCTGCGGCCGAACCAGGTGGGTTACGTCGCCCAGCTGCCCCGGGTGCTGTCCGGCACGGTGGCCGAGAACATCCAGCTCGGGCACGAGGTGGACGCGGCCGGCGCGGTGTCGGTCGCGCAGCTGGAACACGACCTGGCCACGGCCGGGGGCGGGTTGCAGCTGCTGATCGGGCACAAGGGGACCCGGCTCTCCGGTGGCCAGCTGCAGCGGCTGGCACTGGCGCGGGCGCTGGCCCCGCGTACCGAGCTACTGATCGCCGACGACGTCTCGTCCGCGCTGGACGTGACGACGGAGCTGGCGCTGTGGGAGGCGCTGCGCGCGCACGGGGTGACCGTGGTCGGCTCGACGTCCAAGCGGGCCGCCCTGGCCCAGGCCGACAGGGTGGTGGTGCTGATCGGCGGCCGGGCCGAGGACCAGGGCCCGTGGTCCGAACTGGCCGAACGCTGGGGTCACCTGGCCGGCTGACCCACCCGGTCCGCGTGGTGACCGGCGGTGCGCTCCGTGCCGCCGGTCACCACACCGACGCCGGCCCCGGCTAGCGTGGTGGCCTGCGGTGCGACAACGCGCCGCCGGTCGCCACGATCGTTTCGCCCGGAGGACGGCATCAGCGAGCACGCGTTTCTCCTGCTCAAACCGGACTGTCTGCGGCGCGGGCTGACCGGGGAGGCCGAGCGGCTCGCCCGGGACGCCGGGTTGCGCATCGACGGGCGGCAACCGGTCACCCTCTCCCCCGCGGACGTGCGTCACCTGTGGTCGGAGTACGACGAGGCCGGCCACAGCCTGACCCTGGCGTTCCTGGACCGCTATCTGACCACCGGACCGTCCGAGGTGCTGCTCCTCAGCGGCCCGGACGCGTTCGAGGCGGCCCGCCGGCTCAAGCGGGAGATCCGCGCCCGGCACGCGGACGGCCCGTTCGCCAACGTGGTGCACGCGGCCGAACGGCGGGCCGAACTGGACCGGCAACGCGACCACCTGCTCGGCCGTTCCGGCGACGGCACGGATCCGCCGCCGAGCTCACCACGACCGCCGGGCATCGACTTCCGCCCGCTCTTCGACGTGACAGCGCTTGCCGACGAGGTGTGGCCGCTGGTCCAGGGCCCGCCACCCGACCCCGGACCGTTCCGCCTGGACTCCGGCGACCTCGGACGGGCCGTCCTGCTGGGCCCGGACCGCAACCACACCCTCGACTCGACCGTCACCGCGCTGTGGCACGCGCTGCCCGGCGTCGAGCCACGCCGCGCCGTGCTGCTGACCCTGCATGCGGGCTGGTCGGGCGCCACCCCGATCGCGGTGGGCGGCCAGAACGCCCTCCGGGACTGCCTGGGGGCGCTGCGCGAGCACGGCATCCTCAACTGCGGTATCGGCCGTCCGCAGCCGTTCCGGGTCCCGGAGCGTTGAGGCGTTCAGTCGCGCCGAAGGCGGTTCGCCAGCCACTCCACGGCCAGCGGGTATCGCCAGTCGATGCCGCCGTGCTTGGCCGGGAACAGCTCGAACGCGATCTTCTCCGCGGGCACGCCGATCCGCAGCAGGCCGTCCTTGAACGCCTCGGCACCCAGGTCCAAGAACCACTCGTCGCGGGTTCCGGCGTCGATCCACACCGCGTTCAGGGAGCGCAGCTCGTCGGCGTACCGATCGATCATCCGGATCGGATCCCAGTGCAGCCAGCGCTGCCACACCTCCTCCCGGATCCGCCCGGACCGGGGATCGAACGGCAGCCGCGGGGTGCCGTCCGGGTCGGCGGAGAACGCCGCGGTGCAGCCGAGGACGAGGACGAGCAGCATGTCGTCCTCCTTGGTGAAGGCGACCCGCGACTGGAAGTCCTTCCAGTACGCCTGGATGTCGTGGTCGTAGTCGCGCAGCGCCCGCGCGGCCTTGGCGAACTCGCCGAGGTAGCAGTACTCGTAGAGGGCGTCGCCGGCGTGGGTGGCGAGCGCGCCGAACAGGTCGGGCCGCAGCATCGGCGTGATCATCGCGCCGAACCCGCCGGACGACTTGCCGGTGATGGCCCGCGAGTCCCGGTTCGGGATGGTCCGGTATGCGGCGTCCACGTACGGCACCACCTCGTCGCAGAGGTAGGTGTGGTAGTTGCCGGTACCCGGTGAGTCGACGAACTGCGAACCACCGTAGGCGGTCCACGCGTCCACGTAGACGAGGATGCAGCCCGGCGCCTTCCCCTGGGCGAAAACCTGGTCGGCGGTCTCGACGAACGGCTGCCGGAACGGCGTGCGGTTGCTCCACATGGTGACCTGGCCGGAGTAGCCCTGGATCACGTAGATGCTCGGGTACCGCTGGTCGCCCTGCTCGTAGCCGGGCGGTGTGTAGACCCACAGCGGCCGCACGTGCGGGTCGCCGAGCACATTGCCGCGCAGCGCCCGCGAATCGATCGTGTCGTGGTGCAGGGTACCGGCGAGTTCACTGGTCCATATCGACATGCAGCCGAGTCAACTATGTTTCTGCGATGACCGCACCCAGGTTGGCGTGGCTCGACGGGCTCCGCGCCGTCGCCGTCCTGCTGGTGGTCTATGCCCATCTGACCCGGTACGCCTTCACCGGTCTGCGGGCCGTGACCGGGGAATGGTTGCACGCCGGCACGGCCGGGGTGATGCTGTTCTTCCTGGTCAGCGGCTACATCATTCCGGCGTCGCTGGAACGGCACGGCGACCTGCGGCGGTTCTGGATCGGCCGGGCGCGACGGCTGTTCCCGCTCTACCTGGCGGTGATCGCGGTCCTCGCGACCGCCCGCCCGCCGGCCGATCCGCTGACCGCCGCGGTGGGCCACGCGACGATGCTGCCCTTCCTGACCGGTGTGCCGCTGGTCACGGCGGTGTTCTGGACGCTCTCCTTCGAGATGGTCTTCTACCTTCTGGTCACGACCCTTTTCGCGGTACGGGCGGAGCGTTCCCTCCTCCCGCCGGTCCTCTTCGCGCTCACCGGTGCGGTCACCGCGCCGCTCGTCCCGCTCCGGCTCGGCACCGTCCCGTGGGTTACGGCCGTCGTCCTGACCGCCGGACTGGCCGGGGTGGTGTCCCGGCGCCGATGGGCCGAGGTCGCCGGTGGTCTGCTGCTCGGCGTGCTGGCACTGACCCTGCTGCTGTTCGGCATGGACCCGGCGCACGCCCGCGACGGGCTGCTGATCGTGGCGGTGATGTTCACCGGCACGGTGATCCACCGGGCCGACCACGGACAGACGTCGTGGCCGCGGGCCGGAGCGGTGATCGCCGTGGTCGCTGCCGCGCTGCTGGCCGTCTGGCTCGGCGAGCTGGCCGCTCTGCACGCGCTGACCCCGCGCTACATCACCCGGTCGGTGCTCACCCTGCTGGTCTTCGGCGGTTCGTTCGCCGCCGGCATGCTGCTGCGCCACCGCCGCACACCGTTCTGGCTGGCCCGGATCGGCGTGCTCAGCTACTCCGTCTACCTGGTGCACTACGCGGTGATCGAACTGGCGGGGCCGGTCATGCGCTCGGCCGTGCCCGATCCGCTGCTCGCGGCCGGCTATCTGGCCGTCGTCCTCGGTGTCTCGTGGCTCACCCACCGGTACATCGAGGTGCCCGGCCAGCGGCTGGGTTCCCGGCCTGCCGGACAGCACACCCCCCTGGCGGAAAGCCGGCGATGACATCGTTCGGGCGTCACAGGTTGCGGTCGAGCCAGGTGAACGCCTCGTCCTGCATCTCGGCGGTGAAGAGGTGGCCGAGGCCCGGCCAGGTCTGCGTCCGCAGCCGGTGCGCCGCGCGCTGGCCGGACCAGACGCGGGTGAGCCGGGCGTAGGCGGCCGCGACGCCCTCGGCGGTGAAGAGCGGGTCCAGCTCACCGCCCATCACGAACATGGGGCGGGGTGCGGCGAGGCTGGCGACGTCGGGGATGTCGAGGTGACGGTACAGACCCGGGTGCAGCATGTAGAAGGCCGACTGACCACGCAGAGTGTTGTTCCCGGGAACCATCATCTCCTTGAGACCCGTCATCCAGCAGACGGAGACGGTCGCCGCGATATGGCCGGAGAGGGCGGCCACCTGCCACGCGCGGTAGCCGCCCATGGAGAACCCGACGGCGGCGATCCGGCGCGGGTCGACCTCGGGCAGGGTCGCGAGCAGTGCCGCGGCGCGGGCGTCCTCGCGTGCCATCAGACCGGCCGGTGAGGAGCCGAGGTTGAACAGGTTGCTCGCCAGGGCCTGCTGACCCTCGTAGGTGAGGCCGCCACGGTCACCCCAGCCGAGTGCGTCGACGGCGAGCACCGCACAGCCGCGGGCCGCGAGCTGGTCGCCGACGAACCGGCCGCTGAAATACTTCGCCGACCAGGCACGGGCCGAGGTCAGGCGGCTCTCGTCGTACCAGGGTTCGATCAGCTTCTCCTTGCCGATGTCGAACCTGGAGCCGTGATCGTGCAGGAGCAGCGCGGCCGGGAACGGGCCGGGGCCGTCGGGTACCAGCATGGTGGCGCGGACGCGGCTGTGCCGGGTGACGTTGAAGATCAGCTGACGGCGGCGGTATCCGGGCCCGGCCCGGTCGTCGACGACCTCGAGCCGGAACGGGGTGCGGTCGGCGGGTTCGACGAGGTGGGTCTCGAACTGGGCGCGGGCCCGGCGTTTCCAGTCCCGGAAGTCACGGATGCGCGCGTTCGGCCAGGCCAGCGGGAAGGTGAGCTCCCGCTTGAGGCTCTCGTGGAAGACCGGGAGGTTGCCGTCGATCACGGACGGGCTCTCGAAGCCGGCGGCCGCACGGGCGTCGGCCAGGTGCGGGGCGGCGAGGGCCACGGCGGGGAGCGAGATGACGGAACGTCGCTTCATGCGATTCCTTTTCATCGATGGACTCTCGACGCTAGAAAGCCCTTTCCCGCATGTCAATCCCTGTCCGCAAACAGCGCCGCCCGCCCCGGGGGCGGTCCGGGGCGGGCGGCGCCAGGTTCGGTCAGCGACCCTGCAGGGCCTTCACGTTGTCACCGAAGGTCCAGTTCTTCGAGCCGTCCCAGTTGATCGACCAGGTCATCAGGCCCTTGATGCCGGGGACGCTGTTCCAGGCCTGGGCGACCAGGGCCGGCGTCATGTGGCCGCCACCGGCGCCGGGCTGCGCGGGCAGGCCCGGGACCTGCTTGTCGTACGGGATGCGGATGGTCGTGCCCTGGATGGTGAGGCCGTTCGCCAGGCACTGGGTCTGCACGGTGAAGCCCTGAACGGTCCCGGCGCCGTACGAGTCACCGGCGCAGCCGTACATGCTGCCGTTGTAGTACTGCATGTTGAGCCACCACAGGCGGCCGTTGTCCAGGTACTTCTTGATGATCGGCAGGTACGACCCCCAGATCGAGCCGTAGACGACCGATCCCCCGGTCACGTACGCCGTCTCGGGAGCCATGGTGAGGCCGAAGTTCGACGGCATGGCCGCGAGGACCCCGTCGATGATGCGGATCAGGTTGGCCTGCGAGGTCGACAGGGTGTTGATGTTGCCGCTGCCGGTCAGGCCGGTCTCGATGTCGATGTCGATGCCGTCGAAGTGGTACTGCTTGAGGATCGGCACGATGGTCGCCACGAACCGGTCGGCGACGGCGCTGGAGCTGAGGTCGATGCCGGCGGTCGCGCCACCGATCGACATCAGGATCGTCGCGCCCTGCGCCTTGGCCGCGCAGATCTCGGCGGCGGTGGGCACCTTCACGCCGGCGTCCATGCCGTTCTCCCAGAGCACGGTGCCGTCCGAGCGGATCACCGGGAAGGCCGCCATCAGGACGTTGTAGCCGTGCTGGGTGATCCGGCTGTCGTTGATCGGGATCCAGCCCATGCCGGGGTGCACGCCGTTGGCCGCGCCGTCCCAGTTCTCCCAGTAACCCTGGAGCACCTTCCCGGCGGGACGGCCCCGGACGCCGCAACCCGCGGGGGTGGACGGACTCGTCGACGGACTGGCGCTGGGGCTCACACTGGCGCTCGGGCTCACACTGACGCTCGGGCTCACACTGACGCTCGGGCTCGCGCCGGCGCTCCGGCTCGGACTCGACGACACCGACGGCGAGGTGGTACCGCCGCTGCAGGCGCCCAGGCTCTTCCAGAGCGTCGGCGTGGCCGCCGGATTCCAGTTCGTGCCGGCCCACGCGGTGTGCGTGACCAGGGCCTGGTACAGCGTCGACTGGTAGGTGACCTGCTGACCGGCGGTGTAGGCGATTCCCTCGGCCCAGATCGTCGAGGAGCAGGCGACGGCCGCCGCCCCGGTGGGCTGGAACGCCAGCACGGAACCGGCCGCCACCACCACGCCGGCGGCGAGTGCCATCAACCCGCGTCGAACTCTCATGCCGTCTCCCTGACACGTACGGATGCGCGTGACCACATAGTGGCGTTCACATCAGTAAATATCAAGGGTTCTTAACTATTAACGGAAGGCCCACATAGGCGGCGTACGGCTCGAAAGCTTTCACCGCCTCCGCCGGGTCGAAATCAGCGAGCGGCAGCACCGTGACCGTCACCGCCTTCTTGCCGATCGCCCGTTTCCAGGTCGCCATCACCCGGCCGTCACGGACCAGGGTCGACTGGAAGATCCCGTTGCCACCCGGGATGATCTTCGCGATCTGCTCGGGCCCGGCCATCATGGAGCGATCCTTGTAACCCAGCATGTACTCGTCGAAGCCGGGCAGCGCCCACCACCCCGTCACCGGTCCGGCGTCGAGCACCTCCGGGTCGGCCCACATCTCCACACCGTCGACCTCGACCCGCGCCAAGCCGGCCGCCGCCACGCCCTTGCGGCAGTCGGTGACGGTCAAACCGGTCCACCCGGCGAAGTCCTTGACCGTGGTCGGGCCGTGCGACCGGAAGTAACGCCTCGCAAGGATCGCCAGGCCCTCCTCGCGGGACGGGCTGTTGCGCTCGGCCGCCCACTCGTCCAGCAGCACGAAGGTCTGCTCACTGCCCCGGTTGGGTGCGATCGCCGTGACGCCGCGCTGACTCACGTACCAGAGCAGGTGGTAGCCCCGTTGGCCGTCGACCGAGATCCCGCCCTCGGTCAGCGCGGTCATGCACTCCGACCGGGTCAGGCGGCCGCCGCCGGCCGCCACCGCAGCGCCGAGGATGTCCATCGCCTGACGTGCGGTCTTCTCGTCGAGACCGAGATATTCCCAGCGCTTGGCCACGCCGCTGAGCGAGCGCACGCCGGCCAGCTCCAGCATCCAGTACGCGTCGGCGGACGGGATGAGATGAACGGTGCCGCGCATGGGCCACGTGCGGATCACGTCGCGCCGTTCGGTGGCGGCGACCACCTCCGGCAGCGTCATCCCCGGCAGGCGCACGCCCAGCGACCAGAGCACGCTGTTGAGATCCTGCGCCTGCATGGCGCCGAACCACTCCACGACGCTCGCGACGCTGCTCCGACCCCGCGAACCGAGCAGCAGGCTGGTCATCCGAAGGCTCAGGGCCGTGTTGGTGTCCACGGCCCCGAGCCTAGGGAACTGGTACGACAGAAATCACCGGCCGCGCTGGGCCCGATACCGCTTGATCAGGTTGTTGGTCGACGAGTCGGCGTCGTCGGCCGGGGTCTCCCGTGCGGTCAGTTTCGGCGCGAGCTGGTTGGCCATCACCTTGCCCAGCTCCACACCCCACTGGTCGAAGGAGTTGATCTCCCAGATGACGCCCTGGGTGAAGGTGATGTGCTCGTAGAGGGCCACCAGCTGCCCGAACGTCTGCGGCGTCAGCGAGTGGGCCAGGATCGTGGTGGTCGGGTGGTTCCCCTGCATCACCCGGTGGTGGGCCACCTTCGCATCGGTGCCCTCGGCCTGCACCTGCTCCAGCGTCCGGCCGAACGCGAGCGCGCCGGTCTGCGCCAGGAAGTTCGACATGAACAGGTCGTGCATCTCGCCGATGTCGTGGTTGGGCACACTGAAGCCGATGAAGTCCGCCGGGATCAGTTTCGTGCCCTGGTGGATGAGCTGGTAGAAGGCGTGCTGGCCGTTGGTCCCGGGCTCACCCCAGAACACCTCGCCGGTCTGGAAGGTGACCGGCTCACCGGACAGGCGCACCGACTTGCCGTTGCTCTCCATGGTGAGCTGCTGCAGGTACGCGGCGAAGCGGTGCAGGTACTGCGCGTACGGCAGGACGGCGTGCGACTGCGCGCCGAGGAACGTGTCGTACCAGACGTTGATCAGGCCGAGCAGCGCCGGCACGTTGCGCTCGATCGGCGTACTGCGGAAATGCTCGTCGACGGCGTGGTAACCGGCGAGCATCTCGGCGAACCGCTCCTTGCCGATCGCGATCATGACGGACAGGCCGACCGCCGACGGCAGCGAGTAACGGCCGCCCACCCAGTCCCAGAAGCCGAACATGTTCGCCGTGTCGATGCCGAAGTCGGCGACCTTCGCGGCGTTCGTGCTGACCGCGACGAAGTGTTTGGCGACCGCGGCGTCGTCGTTCAGCTTCGCCAGGAGCCAGGAACGGGCCTCCTTGGCGTTGGTCAGCGTCTCCTGCGTGGTGAACGTCTTGGAGACCACGATGAACAGGGTGGTCGCCGGGTCCAGGTCGCGGGTCTTCTCGTAGAGGTCGGTCGGGTCGATGTTCGACACGAACCGGCACTCGATGTCGCGCTGGCTGAAGTCCTTGAGTGCCTCGTAGGCCATGACCGGGCCCAGGTCGGAGCCGCCGATGCCGATGTTGACGATCGTCCGGATGCGCTCGCCGGTGTGGCCGGTCCACTCGCCCGAGCGGACCTTGTCGGCGAAGGCGCCCATCCGGTCCAGGACCTCGTGCACGTCAGCGACCACGTCCTGGCCGTCGACGACAAGCGACGCGTCCCGCGGCAGCCGCAGCGCGGTGTGCAGGACGGCCCGGTCCTCGGTGATGTTGATGTGCTCGCCGGCGAACATTCCGGTGATCTTCTCGCTCAGCCTCGCCCGCTGCGCCAGCGCGAACAGGGCGGTCAGCACCTCGTCGGTGACGAGGTTCTTGCTGTAGTCCACATACAGCCCGGCGACCTCGGCGGCATAACGCTCGCCACGCTGGGGGTCACTGCCGAACAGGTCGCGCAGGTGCACCGCGGCGAACTTCTCGGCCAGTCCCTGAAGAGCCTGCCACTCGGCGCTGTCGGAAACGTGTTCGCTCATCTCTCCCACTCCGAACCTGGACGACGCTCAAATCGTGGCACGATCCGCTGCCCGGCACCGGAGGAACCGGCCGCACAGTCGTGTCCTGTCCGCGAGGTTAGTCCCCTGGACCGACCCTCGCCGCCTTGGTGTCCGGCTTCTCACTCCCGTGGCCGTTCCGCCCGATCAGGGCAGGCGGGAACAGGACGGGCGGTCGAAAATGTCGTACCCGGACTCTAGGTTCTGCGCATGGTTTCCGCGGCGTACTCGTACCTCGGCTCGTCGGCCCTCGACGACGGCCTCACCCTGCAGACCTCCGGCGGTCCCGCAGCGCACCCCCGCTTCTTCACCGGTTTCCTGACCGACCCCGGCGCCGCCGCCACCGGCCTGCTGGCGGTCGCCGAGGTCGCCCGGACCCGATACTTCCGGCCGCTGCCGCCGGCCAGCCTCGACCCGGTGGTCACCGCCGGCTCCGACCGGCTGCGGTTCGAGTCGTTCTCCGGCTGCTGCGGCGTCTACGCGCGGATGGACGTGCTGCCCGAGGGCCTCGACGGCGACATCGTCGCGCACGGCACCACCAACGTCGACGTCAACGTGCCGCTCCAGCGGGCCCTCACCCGGGTCGGCCGCACCGATCCGATGCACGTCGCGGTCGGCCCCGACGACCTCACCGTCACCACGTTCGACGGTGAGCTGGTCGAACGCAAGGTTCCGCTGCCGTCACGCTGGCTGCGCGGCTTCGCCGAGGCGCAGGTGCTCACCTCCCGCTTCGACGCGCGCGCCGAGATCGGCGTCGCCGAGGCGCGCATCCTGCTCAACCGGCTGCCGGCAGGCGACAAGTCGATCCTCTGGGCGGTCCCGGCGGGACGCTCGGTGCGCTTCACCTCCCGGCCGGTGCCGGGTGCGGTGTGCCTGCCCGGCGCCGGGCGCCTCACGGCCCTCAAACCGTTCCTGCGGTACGCGAAGAGTCTGCGCGTCCACGGCCCGGCCGTGGCCGCCGGCAGCGGTCCGGTGGCCAGCACCTGGGAGCTGAGCATGCCGTCGCTGCGGCTGTCGCTGACCCTGTCGCCGGAGCCGTACCGCGGCTTCTCCGGCGAGGGTGCCGTGCTGGACGCTCTGGCCAGCGACGAGGCCGCCGACGACGCCGACCTGATCAGTGCCCTGCTGTCCTGGGACCCGACCATCGACGTCGACGCGCTCGCCGCCTCCTCCGGGCTGCCGGCGCATCGGGTCCGCGACGCGCTGACCCAGCTCGGCACGGCCGGCCGGGTGGGTTACGACGTGGCCGAGGCGGGCTACTTCCACCGCACCCTGCCGTATTCCGCCGACGTGGTCGAGCGGATGAACCCGCGGCTGGCCGGCGCGCGGGCCCTGGCCGCCGCGGGTGCGGTCACCGCCGGGCCCGAGGTGTCCGTGGTGCGCAGCGGCGGCGAGACCTACCACGTCCGCGAGGCCACCTCGTGCACCTGCCCGTGGTGGGCGAAACACCGCGGCGAGCGGGGGCCGTGCAAGCACGCCCTGGCAGTGCGCATGGTTCTCAGCGGCGTGGTGACCGAGGACGCCGGTGAGGAGGTGCCGGCATGAGTCTCGACTGGGAGGCCGTCGACCGGCGGGCCCGGTCCGGCGACCAGCCCGGCGTGGCACGGCTGTTCATCGAGGCCACCGAGGCGGAGCGCCGCGCGTTCACCAAGCGGTTCGAGGCGGGTCTCAAGGCCGTCGACCCGGATGTCTACTGGCAGGCCCGGGTCGACCCCGCTCCCGGCTACGCGATCGCCGCCATCGGTACCGCGCCGAACGCCGCCCGTGCCGCGACCCTGTTGCTGCGGCGCGGCATCCGCGACTCGTGGCAGCAGATCCAGTTCGACCGGCTGCTGCAGGTGGCCGAGGCCCGCGAGCTGGACTGGCTGGGTGATCTGGGTCTGCGGCTGGCCGCCCGGCTGCCCACCCGCGACGTGTGGGACGGCGGCGACTGGGCGTTCACCGCCCGGTTCCTGCGAGCGGGCGGCACACCGCCGCCGGTCACCGAGGGCGTGGTGCGAGGCTGGCTGGCGAGGCTGATCCGGCCGCGGCGCGAGCGGATGCCACCGCTGAGCCTCCGGATGCGCGAGGATCCCGATCTCGACATGCTGCTGCCCGGCGTCTTCGAGATCGACGGCATGGGCTCGGACATCTTCAACGCCACCTGGGGTGAGGACTCGGTGCCGCCGAAATCGGCGATCCGGTTCCACCAGGCGGTCGCCACGCTGGTCGCCGAGGGCCGGCTGGAACGCAAGGCGATCCTGACCGCCACCGTCGACCGGCTGACCCGCGGCGACAAACCCAACGCGCTGCGCCCGTTCGTCCTGCTGCACAACGAGCTGGAACCGACCGTCGACGAGATCGCGGCCCATGCCCTCGACTACGCCCGGCTGCTCGCCGAGGGCCCGGGTGCGGTCGCCACGGTGGCCCAGCGGTGCCTGCGCGTCCTCGACGACACCGGCCGGCTCGACCTGGACACCCTGCTCGAGACCAGCTTCCCGGTCCTGCTCCGCAAGGAGAAGACCCTGGTGAAGGCCCAGATCTCCTGGCTGGACAAGGCTGCCCGGCGCGACCCCGGGCGGGCCGGTGACGTGTTCACGACGGTCGCTGCCGCGTTCGGTCACCCCGCACTCGACGTCCAGGAACGCGCCCTCACCCTGGTCGCCAAACATCTGCCCGGCCTGCCACCGGAAACCGTGGCCCGGCTGGCCGAGGCGTCCGTCGTCCTCGCCGGTGACCTGCCGGCCCGGGCGGCGGCCCTGTTCGGCACGACCGTGCTCACCAGGACCGTGCCCGACCTGCCGCCGCACACCGGTCCGGCCCCGATGCCGCCACCGATCAGAAGTGCCGCCGAGCTCGCGGAGGAGATCGCCGTCCTCGTCCACGAGCAGAGCGGCGTCCGGTGGGAGCGGGTTCTGGCCGCGTTCGTCGCCCTGCACGCCGACGGCGGCCGGGAGGCGCTGACCGAGCATCTCTCCCCGCTGCTCGGCCGCTACCCGGACGTCCTCGGCGAACAACCGTGGAACGAGGGCGAGGCCCTGACCTGCCTGGGCGCCGCCATCACGATGGCGACCGATCCCGGGCGCCGGAACGGCATCCACCGGCGGCTCCACGAGACGGTCCGGATCGCCCGCCAGGAGGGCCGGCGCGGTGAGGGCAGGTCGAGCCTGTCCCCGCTGCCCGACGGTGTCCTGGCACTGCGCGTGGCCGAGATCGCGGTGCACATCAACGGCTCGATGATGCCGATGCTGGTGGCCACGCCCACCCACGTGAGCGGCAGCCTCGAACACACCGCCCTGCTGGACCGGCTGTCGCGAGCCGAGGCGGAGGGCTGGCAGCCGTGGCCGTTCGATCTGGAACAGGCCCTGCTACGCCTGCCGCGTGGTCCCGTCGATGCCGAGGTGACGGCCGGTGCGGCGGCTCTCACGTCCCCGGCCGGGCGGCAGTTCGCGCAGTGGCTGGCCTCCGGCGGGCTTCCCGATCCGATCAGTGAGCGATTCGTCCAGCAGCGCCCGACCGGCCTCGGCGGCGGCCACGCGTGGGACAAGCCGGTGGCGCGCCGGCTGACCGCTCGACTGCGCCGGGCCCGCGACGGCGGCCTGCGACTGGAACGGCAGCTGCTCACCCTCGATCCGCCGGACGCCCCGCGATACATGCCCGGGGAACTCAAGGGCGCCGAGGAGATGGTGGCCATGGTGCTGCCGCATCACCGGGAGGTGGCCGCGGCGTGGGCTCTCCCCGAGGTGGCGGCCCTGGCCGACCAGGATCAGCAGGGCGCCGCGTGTCTGCTGCCCCTGCTCGCCGAGTGCACCGGTCCGGTCGGCCCGGCCCTGTCGGCCGAGATCGCGTACGCCTTCTGCGCCAGGCAGGAGCCCGACCGCGCCGCAGCCGTCGACGCCTTCCTCACCCTGGCGGCCCGCCCCGAACCGTTCGCCACGGCGGTCGGCGCCGTTCTGGGCGACGTGTGCTCCGACAGCACGGCAAAACTCAGCAGAGCGCTGCCGGCCCTGACCGACGCCCACCGCGCCGGTGCGTCCGCCGCCGTCTGGGAACTGCTCGCCGCCGCACTGCCACCACTGCTGCCGACAACGGTCCGTGGCGTGCCCGACCTGCTCGAACTCGCCACCCAGGTCGCCGTCGCCCTCGGCGCGCGCACCGAGATACCCGGCCTGGCCGACGTGGCCGCCCGGCCCGGGTCGTCCCGCACGGTTCAGGAGGCCAGGCGGCTCCAGTCCACGCTGGCCCCCTGACCGCTGCCCCGGTGGGCGCCGCTCCCCCGGCGTCCACTCCCGCGGCAACCCGGTCGCCTCGGCGGCCCGGCATCCACCCGGCCCGGCGCCTCCCAGCCGGTCGATCACCAAGAGACCGATGAGGTGCCGGCCGGATCCGCGCTGGAGGTCGCTCCGCCGCCGGGAACGTGGCTCATCGGATCGATGCGGTTCGCCCGCCGGTAGCGCTGGGCGCGGAGGGCGGATGAGCACACGCGACCGGACAGCCGGTCTGACGTCGGTGACCCGTTCCTTGCTGTTGCAGGGCGGGCCGCAGCTCTCCGACAACACGGAACGGCCATATGGCGGGCATCAAGCCCGCTTCCGGTCGGCGGCGAACAACGCGTTCAGCTCCGAGTACGTCAGCTCGGGCTCCAGCGAGTCGCACGTTCCCGCGCCGAGCAGTTCCCGCATGGCGCGCTCGGCCAACCCGTATGCGGCCTGGGCGATCGCCGTGCCGACGGTCACCCGGCGCACGCCCACCGCGGCGAGTTCCGTCACGCTCGGGCCGCCCTTACCGGCCATCACGTTGACCGGCAGGGCCACCGCGGCAACCAGCCGGGTCAGTACGTCCAGATCCAGCACGCCGGGCACGAAGAGGCCGTCAGCCCCCGCCTTGGCGTAGCTCCCGGCCCGCGCCGCCACGTCGTCGGTCCGACCGGCCTCGGCACCGACCCGGAACAGGAAGACGTCGGTCCGCGCGTTGATGAAGAAGTCGGGCACCCCCGCCGCGTCGGCGGCCTCGCGCCCGGCACGGATCCGCTCCGCCTGCCGCTCGGGTGTCACGAGCGTCCCGTCAGCCTGCGAGTCCTCCAGGTTGATACCGGCCGCGCCGGCGTCGATCGCGGCCCGGACCGTCGCCGCGACATCCTCCGGGCCGGGCCCGTAGCCGCCCTCCATGTCCGCGGTCACCGGTACGTCGACCGCTGCCGCGATGCGGCGTACGGCCTGCGCCATCTCCTCCCGGCCGGTGCCCTGGCCGTCCGGACGACCGAGTGACCAGGCGACGCCCCCGCTCGTGGTCGCCACGGCGGTGGCACCGGCCCGCACCGCGAGGGCAGCGCCAGCCGCGTCCCAGACGTTCGGCAGCACCAGGATCGGTCCGTTGCACAGCTCCCGGAATCGACGGGCCTTCGCGTTCAGAACGGCGTCAGTCATACTGCCCCTTCGTTACGGATTGTTACGTTCGGCGCTGGGATGCCGGTGGGCCGTCACGCCGTCGGTGCCACCCGGCCCGGCCGACGTCAACCGCACGGAAGCAGTATCCGGAGCATCGGGTAAGGCGGTCTGGCTGGAATCGGACCTGACCGTCGCACGGAAGAGACGAAGCGACCGGAGCCACCGCTGGAGGGCCGGCGCCGTCCGGAGGAGATGGACGGAAGAAAGGGACAGCCGCATGGACGGGAATGCGCTCACCTGGGCGACCGTGAACCGGCTCGCCGTGGCGGGCGACCTCGACGGCATCACCGTCCTGCTGACGGGCGTGACCGGGACGGACCGGTTCGCCGCCGCGGCCGGGATCGAGGCCGGCATCCGGTCCGCGACAACGGCCCACTGGTGGGAGGCCGGGCCGTCCGGCGGGCGCGCCCCGGTGAACCCGGCGCCCGGTCACGCCTTGGCCGTCGTCGCCTGCGTCCGCGGTGCCGCGCAGGCCGCCGCGCTGCTGGCGAGGCTGTCGGCCCGGACGTCGCATCACTCCTGGCTGGAGCAGCTACGTAAGGTCGGCCGGAGCCGGGAGACGTCCTGGCTCGCCGACGTCGGCACCCGCCTGGCGCGGCGGCTGCCCGTCCGGAACGCCCGCCCCGAGGACTGGAGCCTCGCCGCCGCTCTGCTGCACGAGGCGGATGCCGGCCCGCCGGTCACCGAGGCGTTCGCCCGCGGGTGGATCCGGCACCTCATGAGCCCGGAGCGGCCCGGACGGGGAGCGGCATCGCTGGCCGACCGGCTCGGCGAGGATCGGTTCCTCGACCGGCTGCTGCCCGCGTTCTTCGAGATCGAAGGCCTCGGCACGGACGCGGCGGTCACGTTCCGTGATCCCGGGGTGGAGCACGAGGACCGCGAGCCGTGGTTCCCGGCGGTCGTTCCGGTGCTGCTTGATCGGGGCCGGTTCGACCGTGCCACGGTCCTCGACGCGACGGTCAGCCGGCTGGGGCACGGCGGCCGCCCGGCCGGTCTGCGCGCCTTCGTCCTGCTGCACGACGCGCTCGCGCCCACGATCGGGGAGCTGGCCGTCCGGGTCACCGACTATGCCCGGATGCTGCCGGACGGGCCGTCCACCGTCGCGGGTCTCGCCCAGCGTGCCGTGCGCGCGGTCGACGAGGCTGGTGGCCTTGAACTTGACGTTCTCCTCGAGGCGAGCGGGCCGGTCCTCGTACGCCCGGAGAAGTCCCTGGTGAAAGCGCAGTTGATCTGGTTGTCCCGGGTCGCGGCCCGGCATCCGGACCGGATCGGCGAGATCGTGGACACGGTTGCCGCCGCGTTCGGCAACCCCCACTCCGAGATTCGGCAGCGGGCGCTCGGCCTGGTCACCAATCACATCGGCGCCCTGTCACCGACCGGCGTCGCCCGGCTGAGGGAGGCGGCCGCCCAGCTCACCGGCGACCTCGCCGAACGGGCCGCCGACCTTTTCACCGACCCGGACGAACCCGCACCCGGCGCAGCCACACCGGACGAAGCCCTCGCCAGCACGCCGCCCACCGAAGTCACCGGCGAAGGTGCGCGCCGCGAGGACCCGGCCGGGGACCCCACCGATGGATTCACGCCCTACGGGAACCCGTCCTCCGACGCCACCGGCACAGCCGCGGCGATGCCTGAACCGATCGCCTGCCCCGCCGAACTGGCCGGTGAGGTCGCCTCCCTGCTCGTCACCGAGACGGCGGCGGGCTGGGAGCGGGTGCTCGCCGGCCTGGTGAGCCTGCACGCGGCCGGGCACCGGCGGGAGCTAGCCGAGTTGTTGACACCGTTCCTCGAGCGGTACCCCCATCACTTCGAGCATCTGATCTGGATCGCGCAGCGGCCCACGGTGTTCCTGGGGGTGGCGATCCGGCGGCTGTCCGATCCGGACGATCCGGGACCCGCGTGGGACCGGATGGTCGAGGCGGTCCGGACCGCTGAGGACACCGGGCAGCGCGGTGGTCCCGATTCGGCGCTGGCGAGGACGCCGGACGGTGTTCTCGCGGCGCGGATCGCCGAGGCGGCGATCCGGTTCACCGACCGGCCGGTGCCGCTGCTGATGGCAACGCCGACGCACCTCAACGGCAGTCTGGACGCCGAGGTTCTGCTGGCCCGGCTGTTGCGGGCGGAGACCGAAGGGTGGCAGCCGTGGCGCCTGGATCTGGAGCAGGCTCTGCTGCGGGTGCCGCGCCGGGTGGACCCCGCGGTGGTGACGGCCGCCGGGCGGCTGACGTCACCGGCGGGGCGGCTGTTCGCCGGGTGGCTGGCGGAGGGTGGCCTTCCCGACCCGGTCAGCGTACGGGTCGAACAGCGACCGGGTGGCTACCATCCGACCAGGGTGGACCTTGCCGCGACACCCGTCGAGCGGGTGGTGGCCGATCTCCGGCCGGCCCGGGGCGGTGTGCTGTCACTGGAGACGCAGCTGGTCACCGTCACCAGGGATCCGCTGCCGTTCCGGGTCTCCCGGGAGCCGTCCGGCGACATCGTCGGTCTCGCGATGGTGCTGCCGCATCACCGCGACGCGGTGGCCGCGTGGCTGTTGTCCGAGCTCGCGCAGGCCGGCGCCACGGACGAACGGGGCAGCGGGTCGCGCCTGTCCCTGCTCGCCGACTGCACCGGTCCGGCCGGGGCGGCGACCGTCCTGGCGCTGGTGTACGGCCTGACCGCCCGGCACGAAGCGGACCGGGCGGCGGCCGTGGACCTCTTCCTGGCCCTCGCCGCCGAAGACGCACAACGTCCGGCGCGAGGCGGACCGGCCACTGCGGGGACCGGGCCAGCCACTGCGGGAGCCGGGCCAGCCACCGCGGGAACCGGGCCAGCCACCGCGGGAACCGGGCCGGCCGCGGCGAAGAGCGGGTCAGCCACCGTGATGACCGGGACGCGCGCGGCCGGAGGCCGGTCGTTCGCGGCGGCGGCCGGCATCGAGCTGGGGCGGCTCGGTGGCCTGGGTGATCTGGTCAAGGTGGCCCGATCGGTCCCGGCGCTGGCCGACGCGCACCGGGCGGGCGTCACCGGACACGTGTGGGAGTTGCTCGGCACGGCTCTTCCGCATCTGCTGCCGGTGGCGCCACGCGGCCTTCCGGACATGCTGGCGCTCGCGGCGGAGGTGGCACACGCGGCCGGCGCGCGCGGTGAGATTCCCGGCCTGACCGAGGTCGCGAACCGGCGGGGCTCGTCCCGGCTGATCACCGAAGCCCGCCGGCTCCACGACCTGCTGACGCGGTGAGACGCAGCCGGCCGCGCACCGCAAAAGGCCACGTACCGCAAAAGGCCACGCACCGCAAAGGCCACGCACCGCAAAAGGCGGCAAAGGCCGCGTACCACAGAAAGAGAGACGCCGCCCGGCGGGGGACCGGACGGCGTCTCTCTTTCAGGGGGAGTGCAGTCAGCCGATCTTGACCTGGAAGATCGGGTTGGCGGCGAGCTTCTTGAACGCGGCGAGGCTCGCCTTGGTGCTGTCGATGCTGATGTCGCGGTCGCCCTGGTCGTCCTTCTTGGTGTCGAAGTGCACGATCGCCTTGATGGCGGGGCGCTTCTTCAGCTCGTTGACGACGCTGTTGTAGACGAACGACTTGTCGGTGATCTTGCCCACGCGGTGGTAGGCGCCCCACTCGGCGACCATGATCGGCTTGCTCTTGTGCTTGGTGGCGGCCCAGTCGTAGAAGCCGAGGCCGCCCTTCTTGGGCTTACGGTCGAGCAGGTCGGCGAAGGTGCCGTAGTGGTAGTAGCCCTTCTCGACCGAGACGTAGGAGTCCAGGCCGATCCAGTCCACGTACTTGTCGCCGGGGTAGAGGTCGGCCCACCACGACTGCGACATCCACTTCTCGTTGCCCATGTAGGCCATCACGTTGACCACGTTGGTCACGCCCTGCTTGCGCAGGCGCTCGATGGTGTGGCGGTACATGGCGGCGAAGTCCTTGGCCTCCCAGCCGGAGCCCTTCTTCGCGACGACGTCGTTCTCCGGCTCGTGGTTGAGGACGAGGAAGAACTTCTTGTCGTACGCCTTGGCGCGCTTGGCGAAGGCGTCGATGCGCTTGTCCTGCTCACCCTTGGCAACCTTGGCCCAGGAGGAGCCGTACGCGATCTTCCAGTTCTGCAGCAGGACGCGCGGGTTGGCGGGGTCCTGGGTCATGGCGATCTCGGCCTTGGTCGGGAAGACCTCGTCGCCCTTGTGGTACTGGTGGAACAGCGTCGCGGTGCGGCCGCTGGCCTTCTCCCAGGTCTTGAGGGCCTGGTCACGCGGTGTGCTGGTGAATCCGCCGGCCGCGCCGCCCCAGAGGACGCCGCAGGACGGGACGAGCTTGTTGTCGGTGACGCAGGTCTTGGCAGCCGGGGCCGCGGTCGCGGCAGTGGTCGGCGCCATGACGGCAGTAGTCCCCGCGAAGACGGCGGTCAGAGCTGTCAGGAACTTCGGCAGCTTGGCCAGTCGCATTCAGTAACTCCCCCAGTTGTCCGGCTCGTTGTCGGCCGGGCATGTGAAAGAGATTCCAGGGCGGCGGGTGCGGGCCGAGTGCCCGTGCCGGTGCCACCCGGTTGCGGTGTTCCGGCACCGGAAAGGGTGATCCGCTTGCACCGGCGGGCGGCGCCCGGTAGCCAAAGGGAATGGATGTGATCATCGACGGCCACAACGACCTGCCGATGCGGCTGCGCGAGTGGTACGGCTCGGCCGTGTCGGGGCTGGAGAACGAGCGGCCACCGTTGCACACGGATCTGCCGCGGTTGCGGACCGGCGGGGTGGGCGGCCAGTTCTGGTCGGTGTACGTGCCGTCGGACCTGCCGGAGACGGCCGCGGTGACGAGCACCCTGGAGCAAATCGACCTGGTGCACCGGCTGGTGGCCGCCTACCCGGAGGACCTGGCGATCGCGTACACCTCGGCTGATGTGGAGCGGGCGGTGGCCGGGGGCCGGATCGCGTCGCTGATCGGCGTGGAGGGCGGCCACTGCCTGGGCAGTTCGCTGGGAGTGCTGCGGTCGCTGGCCCGGCTGGGCGTGCGCTACGTGACGCTCACCCACAACCACCACACCGGGTGGGCGGATTCGGCGACGCAGGATGCGGTGCACGGTGGCCTGACCGAGCAGGGGCGGGCGATCGTACGGGAGATGCAGCGCCTGGGCGTACTGGTGGACCTGTCGCACGTCTCGGCCGCGACGATGCACGCCGCCCTGGACGAGGCCGTCGCGCCGGTGATCTTCAGCCACTCCGGCGCCCGGGCGGTGACGGACCATCCCCGCAACGTGCCGGACGACGTGCTGGTCCGGCTGGCCGGGAACGGCGGCGTGATCCAGTTGACGTTCGTCTCCTTCTTCGTCTCGCCGGCGGTCCGCGACTGGATGCGGGCGGCCGACGCCGAGTGGGCCAGGCTGGGGCTTCCCGCGTACGGGGCGGACTGGCCGCGTGGCCCGCTTCCCGGCGAGGAGCCGGCGCACGTGCCGGTGGTCCCCTTCCACGATTTCGCGGCGGAGCCGGCGTTCGCCCCGTGGCTGGCCGCGCACCCGAAGCCGTCGGCGACCCTCGCCCAGGTCGCCGATCATGTCGAGCATGCCCGTGAGGTGGCCGGCATCGACCATGTCGGGATCGGCGGTGATTTCGACGGCACCCCGGAGGTGCCGGACGGGCTGGCCGACGTGTCGTGCTATCCGCGGCTGTTCGAGGAGTTGCACACGCGCGGCTGGTCCCAGGCCGATCTGGACCGGCTCGCCAACCGGAACATCCTGCGCGCACTACGCGACGCGGAGGAGTACGCCGAGGAGCCGCTCTGGCCCCGATGAGCGGCGTGAGCGATCACGGAACCGGCCCGGCGCACCGCCAGGCAAAGATGAACGGCGATATTTCAAGAAAGTTAACTGAAGATATTGACACGGACATTGCGCGGCATAACGCTGTGAGAGCGCTCTCACATCACCCCCAGAGGAGCCCGCCGATGAAGGTCCTATCCACGGCACTCCGTGCCCTGGCGGCCGCCGTCATGGCCGTCCCCATCGCTGTCACGGTCGCCCAGATCCCCGCCGCGGCGATCGGCCCGGACCTGCTGCCGGTCACCATCACCAACAACACCGGCCGCGGCGAAGCCGTCCACCTGTACATCCTCGGTCAGGACATCCGCCCCGGCGGACGGCTCGGCTACGTCAACGCGGCCGGCCAGTTCTTCAACTGGCCGGCCGGAGGCAACCCGCCCACCCCGGCACCGGACGTCTCCATCGCCGGCCCGGCCAACGGCGGCAGCATGACCGTCCGGTTCCCGCGGTTCATCTCCGCCCGCATCTACTTCTCGCTCGGAAAGAAGATCGACTTCCGGCTGACCCCGGACGGCCTGGTGCAGCCCGCACCGTGGGCCGGCGGCGACCCCAACCGGGACACCCTGTTCGACTGGTCCGAGTTCACCTACAACGACGCCGGGCTGTGGCTCAACAGCTCCCAGGTCGACATGTTCGCGATCCCGCACGGCGTCAGCGTCACCGGCGCCGACGGCCGCACCGTCCGCACCGGTGACCCGGTCGCGAACGGCCGGCAGAACGTCATCGACCAGATCCGGGCCAACGGCGACTTCAGCCGCTCGATCATGACCCGCTCGGACGGCACCGTGCTGCGGGTGCTCGCGCCCGGCAAGGCGGTCGGTGCGGGACTCATGAACGCGAACTACCTCGACGCTTACATCAACTCGGCATGGAACTCGTACACCAGCCGCACCCTGACGGTCGTGCCACGGGTCAACGAGCCGAACCGGCGCTTCTTCGGGCGTACGTCCGGGAACAACATGGTCTTCACCGACGCGAGCGGCGCCCAGGTGGCCGTGGTGGGCAAGCCGACCGGCAACAACGTCTGGGGCTGCGACGGCGTGTTCAACGCGCCGAACACCCCGCCGTTCATCGAGCCGGAGATCAAACGGACGCTGTGCACCGCCCTGAACCGGGGCACCCTCGGCACCTCCACGCAGGAGCCGGTCCTCGACGCCGGGCAGTTCTACCGCAACAGCGCGCCCAACCACTACTCGCGGATCATCCACAACAACATGGCCGACGGGAAGGCGTACGGCTTCGCGTACGACGACGTCGGCGGCTTCGAGTCGCTCGTGCACAGCGGCGACCCGCGCTCGGCGGCGATCATCCTGTCCCCGTTCACCGGCGGCAGCCCGCCGCCGACCAACCCGCCGCCCGCGACCGGTAACGCGATCATCAGCACCTGGAACAACAAGTGCATCGACGTGCCGAACGCGAACTACAACGACGGCCAGCGCCTGGTCATGTGGGACTGCACCGGCGGCACCAACCAGCGCTGGGAGTTCGTCGGCGGCACGCTGCGCACCCAGAACAACAAATGCATGGACGTCGCCTGGGGCGGTACCGCCGACGGCACACCCGTCCAGATCGCGACCTGCAGCGGCAACCCGGCACAGCAGTTCGTCCTCAACGCCGCGGGTGATCTGGTGAACCCGCAGGCCAACAAGTGTGTCGACATCGCCGAGGTGAACCCGAACAACAACGCGGTCCTGCACCTGTGGACCTGCGTGGGCGGCGTCAACCAGAAGTGGCGCCGGGGCTGACCTCCTAGCGTTCGGGTGAGGTTCGGGTACGCAACACCCGAATCTCACCCGTTACGTCGTGCGGCTCACGACCCTGGCTCGCGGCGCCGGCGGGTGCGCTCGTTCGCCCGTACGATCAAGGCCTGGTCCCGATCCTGCCGACCACCGCCCTCGTCGTCTCCGCGGTGGTGGAGAGCAGCATCCCGGTCCTGCCGTATTCGGTGTCCTCAACCAGGTAGGACCGCTCGCCGAGGTACTGGCCCGTCGCCCGGTCGAAGATCCACTCCCGGCGCCGGCTCTGCTCGGTCCGGGCCACCGCGACACCGTGCCGCCCGATCGCGTCGACCGCGTCCGGCACCAGCTCGACCCCGGGGATCCTCGCCGCCGCCCGATAGAGCACGGCGGTCTGTTCCGGCGACAGCAGCGACTCGCTCAGCAGGTCGCCGATCACGGTGAAAGCCTGCCCGTCCGAGCTGTGGCCCTGCCCCTTCGACTCGGCGTAGATCTTCGTGAGCAGCGCCTCCGGGTCGTCCGGCAGCTCCGGCTGCAGGTCCACGGGCCGCGCGGCACCGGTGTCGATGCTCTCGCCGTCCTCCCTGACCAGGCCGTTCCCGCCGACGAACAGGGGCTTCCAGATCTCCCGGTCGTGCGGTTCCTGCAGCTTCGCCTCGACCGGTTCACCGTCCGCACCGCCGCTGAAGGCGACGAACGCGACGCGGCTGCGCACGTACAGGTAGCGGCCCTCGGCGCGTTCCGGCGCGGACCTGGCACCCGACAGCGCCAGCCCGTTCAGGAACTCCACCGCCGCGTCGTGATCACCGGGCAGCACCTGGACGATCGGCGGCGCGGAGCCACGATCCCACGGCGCGGCCACCACGGTGGCGGCGAGGGCTGTCACGACGACGGCCGCCACGGGGGCGAGGATCAGAAGCAGACCTTTTCGTCGTACGGGTGAGCCGGTCCCCCGATCGATCTCGGCCAGCAGTCGCGCCCGACGGCGCAGCAGAGTGTCACGCGGCATCCGGGGTCCGGCCGGCTTGGGCAGCAGCGCGGCGAGTTCGGCCCGCAGTTCGGTGTCGTTCATCGATAGTCTCCCCGCACTGGATTGAGCCCCTGACCCTTCGACACCTGCTTCAGCTCCGCCTCGTCCTTCAACCCCGCCTCGCGCTTCAGCTCTGCCTCGCGGTTCAACGCCGCGTCGTCGTTCAGCTTCGCCTCGGGCTTCAGCTCCGTCTCGGGCTTCAGCTTGGCCTCGGCGAGTGCCCGCAACCGGACCCGGGCGCGGGACAGCCGCGACCGGACCGTCCCGATCGGCACGCCGAGCGCCTCGGCGGCGGAGGCATAGTCGAGCTCCTGCCAGACGCAGAGCAGGAAGACCTCACGGTCGGCCCGGCGCAACGCCCGCAGCGCGGCAGCCGCGGCGGCCAGCTGGGCACTGTCGTACATGCGGCCGACGACCTCGTCGGCGAAGTCGGGCACCGTTCCGGCGGCCGGCACCCGGGTCAGCGCCGCCCGATGCCGGCGCGCCGCCCGCCGGCGGTTGCGGAGCACGTTGGTGGCGATGCCGAGCAGCCAGGGCCGCAGACCGTCGCCGTCCGGCCGCAGAGTCTCCCGGATCCGCCACGCTTCGAGGAACGTCAGCGAGACCACGTCGTCGGCGCCCGCGTGATCACCATCCGTCCAGGCGGCGTGCCGGTACACGGCCTGTGCATGCTCGTCGAACAACTCGGCGAACGCTTCGGTGTCGCCGGCCCGGATCCGGGCCCGCAAGATTGCTGTCACGCCCGTTACTGTCCGCTCCGCCCACCGAGTTCCCCCCACCGCCCAACCCGCCCCACCCCGCCGCCCTCACCCCCAGCTGGCTCTCACCGCTGTCTCGGAGCGGCTGACACAGCCATGCAAGCCAGCCCCGACTCCAAGCTGGACCGCACCGCTGTCTTCGGACGGCTGAGACAACGGTGAGGCCAGCTGGGGTTCCGGGGCGCGGATCCGCCGGCAGTTCGGCGCCGGGATGTCGAGTGCGGGGCGGCGGGGCCATGCTGCGCAGTTGCGCAAGATCACACCGGGGGCAGGGGCCCGCGCTGGATACGGGGCGCAGCGGCTGGACGGCTGGAAGACGCCGAAACCCCGGTGCGCGAACCGCGCACCGGGGTTTGGCGAAGCGGGACCACCCGGGGACGGTCCGGGCGGCCCTCGAGCGGGGTCAGCCGCGGCGGGCCGGGTCCAGCGCCGTCCGGTAACGGCGGGAGGCGTCCTGACGGTTGAGGATGGCGTGGATCTCGCGGGTCTCCTCGGCGCTGTGGCGGCCGAGCATGAGGTCAAGCTCGCTGCGCTCCGCGGCGGTGCGGAAGGCGGCGAGTTCGTCGCTCAGGCGACGGTGGGCACGGCGTTCGGCCAGGCGGTGGGAGATGGCGGTACGGGTGTCACGGATGAACTTCACGACGAGCTCCTCGACGGATAGTGACGGAAACTCTGACGGGTTCAACCCTCTCTCGGCCGGGCTTCATCCCCAAATCCACCAGGTAAAACTCTGACGAGAAAAGTGACCGCCGCCACGGAATTCCGGTAACTCACGTCACTCTGCGTCGCTGCGCTGCAGGTCAGGACGAGCCGGTGATCTCGCCCACCGCGGGCAGTGCCGAGAGCAACTGGGTACGCGAGCGCACGCCCAGCTTGCGGTAGACCCTCGTGAGGGTCGCCTCCACGGTCTTCACGCTGAGGTAGAGCCGGCTGGCGATCTCCCGGTTGCTGGCGCCGTCCCGGACCATGCCGGCGATCCGCAGCTCGGTCGAGGTGAGCCCCTGGTCGGCCGCGCCCTCGGTGCGGGCGGGCGAGAGTTCCGCCTCGCGCAGCCACGGGTACGCCTCGGCCGCGCGAAAGAGTGCGGAGGCCTCGGCGATCGCCTGCCGCGCGGCCGCGTAGCGACGCCGCCGGCGTTCGGCACCGGCCACCACCAGCAGGGCGTGGGCCTGCTCGACCGGCTGGCGCAGCAGTTCGAAGTGCCGGGCCGCGGCGGTCGCCTGGTCGGCGGCGAGGTCCAGCAGACCGGATTCGGAGCTGACGATCGCGGCCGCCCGGTCCAGGTAACCGGTGAGCGCCGGTGTGGTGCCGAGTCGTTCGGCCGCCTGCCGGGCGAGGGTGAGGGTGGCGGCGGCTTCGGCGTGCTCGCCGAGCGCGGCCAGGGCGGCGGCCAGATCGGCCCGCCAGCGCACGATCATCGGGTCGGCGCTGCCCGCCTCGGCCTCCAGGTCGCGCAACTGCCGCAGGGTGGCGACCCCGGCGCGGGCGTCGCCGGAGCGGACCTGGGCCTGGCCGAGCGCGTGCAGCAGGCGGCGCAGGTAGAGGCCGTCGCCTTCCTGGCGGGACGAGCGGATTCCGCGGCGGGCGAATCCGGCCGCCGCCTCCAGGCTGCCGCCGGCCAGTTCGGCGACCGCGGCGGTGTACCAGGTCGGGCCGGGACTCAGACCCGCGTCCTGGGCCGCCCGGACCGCGCGGTGGGCGTACCGCAGGGCCTCCTGGCACCGGCCCGCCCTGGTGGACACCTCGGAGAGGCTGCGCAGCACCTCGACCCGGGCCTCGCCGATCCGGTCGTGTTCGGCGACCGCGAGCAGGCTGAGCAGCTCGGCACGCGCCTCGTCGAGCCGGTCGTCGAAGAGCGCCATCCGGGCGGCCATGTAGTGCGGCCCGTAGTGCAGCCAGTCGGGGGCGGGCTCCGCGGGCAGCGCACGGGCCGCCTCGAGCGTGCCCCGCCACCCGGCTTCACCCTGTACCCGCTGGATCTGGGCGAGGATGGTGAGGGCCATCGCCTCGGTGGTCGGATCGCCGGCGAGCCGGGCCGCGTCCCGGGCCCGTCCCGCCTCGGCGGCGGCCGCCTCCAGATCGCCGGTGAGGAAGCCGGCCCAGGTCAGCCGCAGCCGGATCGGGGCTGCGAGGGCGGGGTCGTCGCCGGCCTCGGCGAGCGCGGCCGCGAAGGTCTCACCCATCTCGGCGAGTGCCTGGCCGGCCAGGTCGATCAGCACGAGGCGGGCCCGGACGCGGTGCCCGGGTGGGGCGTCGGCGGCGAGGACGCCCTCGGCGGCTCTCCCGGCCAGGGCGGGCGCTCCCCCGGTTATCGCGGTCCGGGCGGCGGTGACCAGCCAGTCGAGCCGGTCGGCGGACCGCTCCGGCGGGCAGCGGTCGGCGGCCAGCAGGTACAGCTCGGCGGCGGTGCGTTCGGCGCCGCGCTGCGCGCATCGGCCGGCCGCGGCGGCCAGGTCGGCGGCTACCTGCGGGTCCGGGCGCGCGGTCCGCAGTGCCTGCTGGCGCAGGGCTTCCACCGGGTCGTACGCCGCGGCGGCAAGATCGGCGTGCACCCGGCTCCGGTCGGCGGCCGGAGTCTCCTCCGCGAGAACCTGGGCGAGCAGTGGCGGTGTGAACCGGATTCGCTCACCGGACATCTCGATGACCCCGGCCGCATCGGCGAGGCGCAGCTCGTTGGCCGCGTCGTCACGCCCGGCCCGCAGCATCAGGGTGAGTGTCGGCTCGGTCGCCAGGGCCGCGGTGAGCAGAGTGGCCTGCACCTCGGCGGGGAGCAGGCCGAGCCGTTCGCGGGCCATGTCGCGGACCGCTCCGGGCAGCGGCGCCGGGCGCCAGGCCGGCCCGCTGACGACGGCACCGCCGAGGGCCAGTGCCAGGAACGGGTTGCCGCCGCTGGCCCGGTGCAGCTGACTGGCCGTCCGGCACGGCAGGCCGCGGCTCTCCAGCAGGGCGGTCAGATCGTCCGGGGACAGTGGCGGCACGGCCAGTTCGATGGCGGGGGCCGGGCAGAGGCGGGCCGCGCGGGCCGGGCCGGGACGACGTTCGGCGGCGAGCATCCGGACCCGCGGGCCGGGGCGGCGGCGCATCGCGAAAGCGATCAGTTCGGACGATTCCGGGTCGAGCCACTGGACGTCGTCGAGGACGAGCAGCACCGGGCCGGTACGCGCGCAGTGGGCCAGCAGTTCCGGCAGGACCAGGCGCCGGGCCAGGGCCGGCACCCCGGTGCGGGACGGGCGGCCCTGGCGCAGCGCGGCGAGCGAGTGCCGGGGCGCGGGCGCCAGGGCGGCGATCGCCTCGGCCGGGAACTGACGGAGAAGATCGGCGATCCCGGCGTACGCCAGAACGCGTTCGCCGCGGGCCGGACGGAGGCGCAGCACCAGTTCTCCCCGCGCCGCGGCCTGGTCGGCGACGGTGTCGAGCAGCGCGCTCCGGCCGATGCCGGGCGGTCCCTGCAGGGCCACCCCACCGCCGGCGGCGAGCCGGGCGTCGATGGTGGCGAGCAGTGCCTCGCGGCCGAGCAGAGCGGGCACGCGGCCTCACCCCCCTGGATCTCCGGAGGTCAGCCTAGGAAGTGAGGCGCACACCCATCAATAAGTTCTCGGGTACGTCACATCTCGCTCATCTGGTAGCGATGACCCGGGCGGCGCCTCCGACAGTGATCAAGCCGCTCGCCGCTCCGCCCGGTCACGGCCCTTTGCTCGCTCGCGGGCGCACCGAGTCGAGGACCTCCTGCACGAGGTTACGGTCGGTGCCCATGACGTAGACGGCGAAGCTGCCGGCGTACACATAGCCGGACCAGGCGGCGCCAGCGGTCTGCTGGATCTCGGGACCCCGGAACGGGTCGAAGGTGGCGGCGCCGTAGAAGGCGAGACCCGTGGTCAACCGGCAGGACGAGGGGCCGGGCGCCCACTGCGCGAAGTCGAACTCGCAGCCGCTCATGTCGGTCCGTTCCCAGTCGGCGGGGACGTCGACGTGGACACCCCGGTTCTCGATGGTCTTCCAGCCCTCCCGCCCCTCGGGCACGGGGACGGTCTTGTGGCTCGCCCGCCCCTCAGGGACGGTGGACGCCCCGGCTCCCACTTCGGCGGCGGCCGGCTGCGTCGTCGCGCCGGACCCGGCCGGCCCGGAACAGGACGCGACGAGAGCGAGCAGCACGCAGGCGGCGGCCAGCAGGACGAACCGGGCCGTACCGGATCCGGTCTTGAAGGTCATGGCCCTTGGACTGCCGCGGCCCGGAGCCGGTTCCGTCACCGGGTCATCGGAGCGTGGGTCCCGTGGTGCTGCGGACCACCAGCCTCGGCGGGATGACCACCGCCCGCGGCCCGGCCGGGACGCCTTCGATGCGCTCGACGGCGCGGTCGATGGCACCGGCCGCCAGGGCGTCGATGTCCTGGGCGATCGTGGTCAGATCGATGTGGGCAAGCCGGCTCAGGCTGGTGTCGTCGTAGCCCACCACGCTGATGTCCCCGGGCACGGTGAGCCCGTTGCGGCGCAGCACGTCGAGCAGGCCGGTCGCGCTCAGGTCGTTGAAGACGGTCACCGCGGTCGGCGGGTCGGCCAGCAGCTTCTCCGCGGCCCGGGCACCGTCCTCCTCACCCGGCCCGCCCGGTACCACCCGGACGTGGTCGGCCAGGCCGTGACGGCGCATCGCCTCCTGGTAACCGGTGCGGCGCTCGGCCGACCCGTGCAGGGTGCCACCGTCGACGTGCGTGATCCGGCGGTGCCCGAGCGACACGAGATGGTCGACGGCCTGGTGGGAGCCGAGGGCGTCGTCGTTGTGCACCACGTCGATGTCGCGGCGCCGGGCACTGCGCATCATCGCCACCACCGGTAGCCGGGCCGCGATGGACGCCAGTTCCGAGGTGCGCATCTGACCGCCGAACAGGACGATCGCCTCGCACCGGTCCTGGAGCAGGTCACCGATGGCCGTCCGCTCGCCGCGCCGCGGTGTCACCGCGCTGAGGGTGAGCTGGTAGCCGGCCGCGCCCGCCGCGTCGTACAGCCCGGTGAGCAGATCGTGGTGGAACGGGTGCCGCACGTCGAAGACCACCCCGAGCAGGCGGCTGCGTCCGCTGCGCAACAGCCGGGCGCGGCTGTCCGGCCGGTAGCCGAGCTCCTCCGCCACCTTCGTGACCCGCTCGCGGGTGACGGCACCGGCGCCCGGCGCGCCCCGCATCACGATCGACGCCAGCGCCACCGACACCCCGGCCTCGGCCGCCACGTCGGCGAGTGTGATCCGCCGCTCCCCTGACCGCATCCCGCGATGGTACGGGGTGTGACAACTAGAACGTTCTATCGGCACGGCAACTAGAACGTTCTAGGATTCCGGCAGTGGACACCCTCACCCCGCGCCGCCGCTGGGCCGCCCTGCTCGCGCTCTCGCTCGGCGGCTTCGGGCTCGGCCTGACCGAGTTCTCCGCCATGGGCCTGCTGCCCGAGATGGCCCGCGACCTGCTGCCCGCCGAGTACGCGGCCTCCGCACCGGACGCCGTCGCCAAAGCCGGCTGGATGATCACCAGCTACGCCCTGGGGGTCGTCGTCGGAGCGCCCACGATCGCGGCGCTGACCGCACGGCTCCCGCGCAAACAGCTCGTGCTCGGACTGCTCGGGCTGTTCCTCGCCGGAACCCTCGCGTCGATCGCCGCGCCGACCTTCGAACTCGTGCTGGCCGGACGCTTCACCGGCGCCCTGGCCCACGGCGCGTACTTCGGCGCCGCGGCCATCCTCGCCGGTCGCATCCTCGGGCCCGGCAATCAGGGCAAGGGCTTCGCCATCGTGCTCGGCGGGCTGACCGCGTCCAACCTCCTCGGCGTCCCGCTCGTCACCGGAATCGGGCAGAGCCACGGATGGCGTACGGCATATCTGCTGGTCGCCGCGGTATTCGCGCTGAGCCTGATCGCCGTCCTGAGCACCGTTCCCGCCGTGGCGGCCGCTCCCGGCGGTTCACCACGCGCCGAGTTGCGCGCCTTCCGCTCCCCGCGCGTCTGGCTGGCCGCCGCCCTGGTCGCCGTCGGCACCGCCGGGTTCTTCGCCGTCAACAGCTACATCGCGCCGCTGACCACGCACGTCACCGGGCTGTCCGCGACCGCCGTACCGTGGGTGATGGCATTGATGGGCCTCGGCATGACCGTCGGCATCGCGGTCGGAGGCGCCGCCGCCGACCGCGACGTACGCCGCACCGTCCTCTACGGGTTCGCCGCCGTGGTCGCCGCGGTGATCCTGTTCGGTCTCGGAGCCGGACACGCGGCCGCCCTGTTCCCGGGCGCGTTCCTGGTCGGCGCGACCAGCGCGTTCATCGGGCCCGCGCTGCAGAGCCATCTGATCGAGGCGGCCCCCGGAACCCAGCTGATGGGCGCCGCAGTCAACCAGTCCGCCGCCAACGTGGCCAACAGCCTCGGCGCGGCCCTGGGCGGCGCCGCGATCGCCGCCGGCTGGGGCTATCTGTCCTCGGTGTGGATCGGCGCCGTCCTGGCCACCGGCGGCCTGCTCCTGGCCGTGCTCAGCTTCCGCACACCGGCGCGCTCCGCGGTCCCGGCCCATCCCTGACGCAGAGCCACCCCGCCGTCCGTGGCAGGACAGGCAATCGGAAGGGCGAAAGGCGTGCGGGTACGGCCGGCTGAGCCCGTGTGATTACTAGAACGTTCCATTCACGGGTCGACTAGAACGTTCTAGAGTGCCCCGGTGGATTCACTGACCGCGGGTCGCCGGTGGGCGGCACTGATCGCCCTGTCGCTGGGCGGCTTCGGACTCGGGCTCACCGAGTTCGTCGCCATGGGGCTGCTGCCGGACATCGCCCGCAACCTGCTGCCCGGGGCCTATGCGGCATCGGTACCGGACGCACTCGCCCGGGCCGGCTGGATGATCACGATCTACGCGCTCGGTGTCGTCGCCGGGGCGCCGACGATCGCGGTGCTGACCACCCGGGTACCGCGACGGCGGCTCGTCCTCGGGCTGCTCGCGGTGTTCGTCGCCGGTACCACGGCGTCCGCGCTCGCACCGACCTTCGAGCTGGTGCTCGCCGCCCGGTTCGTCGCGGCCCTGGCACACGGCGCCTACTTCGGAGCGGCCGGACTGCTCGCCGCCGCGCTCCTCGGGCCGGGCAGCCAGGGGCGGGGCGTGTCGATCGTGATCGGCGGGCTCACCGCGGCGAACCTGATCGGTGTTCCGCTGATCACGGTGCTCGGGCAGGCGCACGGATGGCGGGCCGCCTACCTGGCCGTGGCCGCCGTCTTCGCGTTCAGTCTGGTGGCGGTGCTCACGACCGTACCGGCCATGTCCGCCGCTCCCGGCGGATCGCCACGTGCCGAACTGCGCGCCTTCCGCTCCCCGCAGGTCTGGCTCGTGGCCTTGGCCGTCGCCGTCGGCACCAGCGGGTTCTTCGCCGTGAACAGCTACATCGCGCCGATCACCACGCATGTGACCGGCCTGTCCGAGCCGACCGTCCCCTGGGTGCTCGCGGCGATGGGCCTCGGCATGACCGTCGGCATCGGCCTCGGTGGTGTCGCCGCCGACCGCGACCTGCGGCGCAGCGTACTGTTCGGCTTCCTCGGACTGATCGTCACGACGGCGTTCTTCGCGGTTGCCGCCGGAAACCCGGCCGGGCTCGTCGTCGGCGCGTTCCTGGTGGGTGCGGCCAGCCTGTTCATCGTCCCGGCTCTGCAGTCCCGGCTGATCGCGGTCGCCCCCGGCGCGCAGCTGATGGGCGCGGCCGTCAACCAGTCGTCGCTCAACATCGCCAACAGCATCGGGGCGGCACTCGGTGGCGTGGTCATCGCCGCGGGCTGGGGTTACTTGGCCTCCGCCTGGCTGGGCGTGGCACTTTCGGTCGCCGGTCTGGGCCTTGCTCTGATCAGTTTCCGCCTCGACCGCGCCGTCGAGCCCGCCCGCACGCTGCCCGAACACGTCCCGGCCTGAGACGCGGAGCGGCCGCGAACGTGCCGATCCGCGGTCCACGCAGGCCGCACATCACCACGCGGGACGAGCAGGAGGGCAGGTCGGGCGCCGGCGTCGGCTGCCCCGGGGAGCATGGCCGGTGAAGGGTGGGTTCAGGGTTCGGCGGCGGCCATCAGGCGTTCGATGACCGGAAGCGGGAGGCTCGGGTTGGCGGCGGCCGCCGCGGTCGTCGCCGGGTCTTCGAGAAGTTCAAGCAGCCGGGCCGACGGGATCCGGGGATCGGATGCGGCCGCCGCCCGGACCACGGCGGACGGGTCGTGGCTGAGCTGCTCGATCAGGGCGGCCGGCGCGGCGGGGTCGAGGGGCACGAGGGCCCGCGCGCGTTCGTCCGGGCTGGACGACAGGCGTGCGAGTCCCGTACGCGGAAAGGCCGGATGCCGGACCAGATCGTCGCTGGAGAGGCCCGCGAACCCGGAGGAACCGGTGACATCGGCGGAGCCCGGGAGGCAGTCGAGGTAGGTGTGCAGCACCAGGTCGCCGGGGACGTCGGCCCGGTACGCGCAGAGCAGCGCCCGCACCGCCGGGTCGCTGTCGGCGGCGAGCGCGCCGACCAGGTCGGATGGCAGGCCGGGATGGCAGGCCGCGCTGCGCCGCAGGCCGGGGTGGGCGGAGCGGGCGCATCGGCGCAGTTCGGCGGGTCCGGCGGCGAGCACCCAGTCGAGCAACGGGGTGTCCTGACAGGCGGGGTAGTCGATGGCGGCGCGCTGTTCCTCGGTGAGTTCGGGGCGCTGCGAGACGGCGAGCCGGACGCGGGGTGACGGGTCGGCGGCGAGCGTGGTGACCCATGCGGCGGGCAGGGCCGGATCGGCGGCGGCGCGTTCCCGGTTCCACTCGGAGTCGCTGGCGGCGAACAGGACTGCCTGCCCGGTGCCGAGGGAGGTGGGTTCGTAGGGTTTGCGGTCGAGCAGGGCGCGGGCCGCGTCGGCGATGCCGGGGTGGGGGTCGCGGGCGAGCGTGGCGACCACGTCGCGGGGTGTGCCGGGCAGGTAGGTGAGCAGGTCACGGACCAGGGGCTCGGGGTGTCCGGCGAGACGGTGGTGGACCCAGCCGGGCAGCGGGTCGGACCAGCGGGCGGGCGGGCCTTCGAGGAGCGCCTGCAGGACCCGGATGCTGAGGTCGCCGGCGAGCCGGGCGCGCTGGCCGCCGGTGGCTCCGGGGCTGCGGGCGAGCGCTTCGCGTACCTCGGGGTCGGGGTGTGCGGCAAGGGCGTCGAAGGCCTCGTCGGTCCAGGTGCGCCGGGCGGTCAGGTCCCATGGGGTGATCCGGTCGTCGGCGGCGAGCCGCAGCAGGAGGGTGACCGGGAGCGCCGGGTTGCGGGCCAGGCCGTGCAGGGCCGCCAGGGGGTTGGGCACGAGCACGAAGAATACGGGCCGCGGCCCGGCGCATCCATCCCTGGACGGATGCGCCGGGCGAACGGGGTGACGCCTCAGGCGATGGGGCAGGTGCTGCGGTAGTCGGAGATCGACGTGCTGCTCGGTCCGGGGCAGATGAACTGGTCGTAGCGGGTGTCGTTGTCGACGAACCGCTTCAGCCAGGCGACGGACTGGACGGCGGTCGGCGTGTTGGTGCTCTGCGGGAAGAAGTGGCTGGCGTTGTTGAGCTCGAGGTACGCCTTCTCCGCCGACGCCGGGATGCTGTTGTAGAAGGGGATGGAGTGCGAGGTGACGGAGGCGATGCTGTCGTTCTCCCCACCGATGATCAGGGTCGGCACCCGCAGTTCACTCCAGGACTTGTCCGTGTTCCACGGGGCCAGCGGCACCGCGGCCTGGAGGGACGGCCGGTCGCTGGCGGCTTCGAGGCTTCCGCCGCCGCCCATCGAGTGCCCGCCGACCGCGAGCCGGGTGGCGTCGACCCGGCCGCGCACCGAACTGCGCTGGGTGAGGTAGTCCAGCGCGGCGAGCAGTTGCCGGCCGCGGGACGCCGGCTGGTCTCCGGTGGTGTTGGTCTCGATGCCGATGACCACGAAACCGTGCGAGGCCAGCCGCGGCCCGAGCCACGAGATGCTCGACCAGTAGGCGGTGAATCCGGGTGAGATGGCGATCGCACCGAAGGTGCCGTCGCTGGTGGTGGTCGGGTAGTAGATCTCCCCGCCGCCGAAGCCGGTGACGCTGAGACTGGAGACCGAGGTCTGGCTGACCGCGTACGGACCGCGGGAGGCCTGCAGGGCGGACAGCGTGGGCGCGGGGCCCCGCTCGTAGGGGTTGTCCGCGGCCTGCGCGCTGGTCACACCGGCGCTGGTGACGAGGGTGACCGCAGTGGCCGCGACGGCCAGCCAGCGGAGTGCCCGCTTGGGGACAGATGTCACGTCGACTCTCCTTACCGTGGGGGATCGGATCGACGAGCGTCAGTTTTGGGGGCATCCGGGCCCCCGCGCATCGGCGAAATCACCGGCGTTCTGTCATCGGGTGGCAACATCCCGGAAATTTCATTTGCCGCAACAGTGTTCCGTTCCGCCCGGGAGCAGGGCAGACTCGCCGCATGATTGATGCACCGACAGTGCATAAACTTCGGCCGGACGCCGTCACAGAGATCGGCCTGCTCACCGCCACGGCCGCCGGCGGCCACGGCGGCGTCCTGGTGCTCTCCGCCGGGCCGGGCGAGGGCCGCACCACACTGCTGCGAGCCGTCGCGGGCGACCATGCCCGGGACTGGACGGTGCTGACCGCCACCGGCTGGGAGGACGAGCGCGGCCTGCCGTACGCGAGCCTGCGGGAACTGCTCACTCCCCTCCGTGACGAGGAACCGCGGCACGCCGGCGATGCGCTGACCTCCTTGCGTACGGCCGCGCGCAGCCGCCCCGTCCTGTGCCTGCTCGACGACGCCCACCTGTTCGACCCGGACTCCTGGCGGGCGGTCCTCTTCGCCGCCCGCCGGATCGGTACGGACCGCGTCGCGATCGTGCTGTCCGTGCCCGCCGGGGCCGAACCACCCGGATTCCCCGTGCACCGGCTGACGCCGCTCGGCCCGGTCGCCGCCCGCCGGATCCTCGCCGCCCACGCCCCCGACCTGGCCGAGGACGTCGCCGGCACGCTCATCGAGATCGCCGCCGGACACCCGGGAGCTCTGACCGACCTGGTTCGCGGACTCACGCCGGAACAGCGCCGCGGCTATGCGCCACCGCCGGAGTCGCTGCCGCCGGACAGCCCGCTGCGCCGGCGGCTGGCCGCCGAACTCGACGCCCTGCCCGCCACCACCCGTGAACTGCTGCTGTTCGCTGCCGCGGCACCCGGCGCCGCCCCGGACAGCATCCTCGCGGCGGCGCCGGGCACACCGGAACTCGCCGACTTCGCGCCTGCCGAACGGCGGGGACTCGTCACCGTCACGGCGGCCGGGGTGCACTTCCGCGGGCCGCTGATGCGGGCGGTCGCGTACGCCGAAATGCCGGTGGCCCGCCGCCGGACCGCCCACGCCGCGCTGGCCGAGGTCCTGGAGTCACGCGGCGCACGCCTGCCCGCGCTGCTGCATCGTGCCGCCGCGACCACCGGCCCGGACGCGGCCCTGTCCCGGGACCTCGCCGGTGCCGCGCGGTCGGCCGATCCGGCGGTCGCGGCGGAGGCACGGCGGTACGCGGCCGGCCTGTGCCCCACCGCCGCCGAGCGGGCCGGGCTGCTGCTGGACGCGGCCCGCTCGGCGTGGCTCGCCGGACGCCCGCACCAGGCCGGGATGCTGATCCGCCGGATTCCGGCAGCGGGCGGCACGGCCCGGGTACGCGCCCGCGCCCTGACCGCCGAGATGAGCCTGCCGGAGAGCCGCCCCGGCGCCCGCGACGTGCTGCTCGACGTGGCCGCCGAACTGGCCGAGACCGATCCCGGCACCGCGCTGGAGGCCCTCGCCCTGGCCGGGGAGTCGGCGTGCCGGTCCGGTGAGCAAGACCGCTACGCTGCGCTGGCCCGCCGGGTGGCCGCCGGGGAGCACGGTGACGAGCCACCGGCCGTCACGCTCGCCTTCCGGCACGTGGCCGGGCTGGCCCGGATCGCCGAGGGCGACGAGTACGCCTCGTTCGCCCCGTTGCGGCAGGCCGTGGCGCTGGCCGACCGGGTGGCCGAACCGGGGCCACTGCTGCGCGCCGCCACCTCGGGCATCCTGATCGGCGACGCCCGCCGGGCCGCCGCGCTGGCCGGGCGGGCCGCCGTCCTGGCCCGGGAGGCCGGCGCCTCGGTGCTGGTGCCACAGGCGCTGGAGCTCGCCGCGCTGGCCGGGATGGCCTCCGGCGACTACACCGCGGCCAACGAGGCCGCCATGGACGGGGCGGCGGTCGCCCGCGGCACCGGCCAGCCGGTCCTGGCCGCCGCTCACCTCGCGGTGCTCGCCGTGCTGGCCGCGCTGGTCGGCGACCGGGACACCGCGTTGCACCGGATCGCGTCGGTCGGTGACGGGCCGTCCCGTCCGCTCTGCGAGTGGGCTCTGGCCCTGCTCGACCTGGTCGACGGGCGCTGCCCGGCCGCCGCCGAACGTCTGCTCGCGGTGGTCAGCGGCCCGCCCGGCCCGGGATCGGCGCTGCTGCGGGTGGCCGTGGTCCCGCACCTGCTGGAGACGGCCGCACAGTCCGGGGCGCGGGCAGCGGTGGAACCGGTGGCGTCCGCCTTCGACCGGTGGGCCGGCCGCACCGGTCAGCCGGCCTGGCTGGCGCTGCGGGACCGCTGCCGCGCGCTGCGCGCCGACGACGGGGAAACCGCGGCCCGGCACTTCGACGCGGCGCTCGCGCACGAGGGCGAAGGCGGCTTCCCCCGGGCGCACACCGAGCTGCTGTACGGCCGGATGCTGCGCCGGCGCCGCCGCAACATGGAGGCCCGCACCCACCTGCGGCGTGCCGCCGAGACGTTCCAGCTGCTGGACGCGGCGCCGTGGGCCGAGCAGAGCGTGCGTGAGCTGCGGGCCGCCGGTGAACGGGTGGAGACGCCACAGCCGTCCGGCCCGGCCCTCACCGCCCAGCAGGAACGGATCGCGTCCCTGGTCGCGGGTGGGGCCACCAATCGTGAGGTGGCCCAGGAACTGCACCTGAGCCCACGCACCGTCGACCATCATCTGCGCAACGTGTTCGCCCGGCTGGGGGTCCGCTCACGCACCGAGATGGCCCGGATGCTGACGAGCTAGATCTCGAGGGCCGCCCAGCGTTCGGCGAGCTGACGGCGGCGGCAAGCGACCAGGTGGCCGGCCAGGATGCCCGGGTGGCCACCGCGCACGCACACGTCGGCGCCCGCGTCGAGGGCACCGGAGACCAGTTCGGGAGGTGCCCAGTCGTCGATCAGCGCGATGATCCGGGTGGCCGGCGCCAGCACCGACCGGGCCGTCCGGACGCCGTCCGTCGTCGCGCCGCTGAGCACCACCAGTTCCCCGAACCGGACGTCGTCGAGGCCGGGCAGCATCCGCATCAGCCAGCCGGACGGCAGATGCTGTGGCAGGCCGGCGACCCGGCTCTGTGGGCCGAGTACGGCGACCACGGGCTGAGCCGCGGGCGCGATGGTGGTCACGTCGTGGTCGATCTGTCCGAGCATGGTGATTTCCCCTCACTGGATCCCTCGTGTGACCTCCACGATTCGCCTCGGGGCTGTGCGTCACCATGGGTGCATGCTGTGCGTTCGGTGTCAGCCGCCGACGGTCAGCAGCGGGCGTTCCAGCTGGCCAGCACGGGGTCGTCGCCGTGTTCGAAGCCCAGCGCCGAGTAGGTGGCGGTGTCGAGCCGGAGCAACCCGCCGGCGGCCGGCGGCAACCCGATCCAGCGGGCCCCGGCGACCCGCAGGCAGTGTCCGTGCCCGATCAGCGCCACGTCGCCGGCGGACAGCAGCTCACGGGCCCGGCCCAGGATCCGGTCCAGGCGTTCGCCGACCTGCTCCGGCGACTCGCCACCGGGACAGCCGTCGGTCCACAGCGACCAGCCCGGCCGTCCGGACCGGATCTCCGGCGTGGTGATGCCCTCATACTCGCCGTAGTTCCACTCGGCCAGGTCCTCGGTCACCTCGGTCACCCTGAGCCCGGCCAGCTCGGCGGTGCGCAGCGCCCGCGTGCGCGGACTGGACAGCACGGCCGCGAACTCCCGCCCGGCGACCCGCTCGCCGGCGGCGCGGGCCTGCCGCTCCCCTTCCGAGGTCAACGGCAGATCCGTGTACGAGGTGTGCCGGCCGTTGGCACTCCACTCGGTCTGCCCGTGCCGGATCAGAACAATCTCCGCCATGCGCCCTCCCCGTCCCCCTGATGTCTACCCCGCGCGGGGCGGAGGAACCAGGGTCACGGACGGGCGTCCCACGGCACGGCCATCGGATGCCGTTCCTCGTCGCGGGCGGCGATCTGCTCCAGGGCGCGCAGATACTGTCCCCGGGTGATCTCGCCGGCGACGAGCTGAGCGGTGAGGACGCCCTCGAGACTGCTCGGGGCGGACGGCTCGGCGTGCCCGGCGGTACGGTCCGGCCCGGTACCGGCCGCCCGTTCCTCCTCCGACGGCCAGAACGCGAGCACCGCAGCGGCCAACAGGCCCAACATCGCGACGAGCAGAATCACCACCAGCGCCACCACCCTTCCCGTGACATCTTCGGTACCAACCGAGATCATCGGCAGGCGAAGCACGAAAGATCCCTTTTGACACACCCGGTAGGGGCCCACGAAGGAATGAATGCCGGCCCTTGATGCCCGAGCCGGTCACCGGCATGCGGGGGCCGATCCGCCCGGGCTCGACCGGGCCCGCGATGGGGGCGCCCGGCCGGCCCGGACCCTGACCGCCTCCGCCGCCGCCCCTGGCATCCGCCCGGTCCGGCGATGGTCCCGCGGGGACGTGACCAACCGCCCTCCCCCACCGGCATCGACACACGTGGAATCGAGGTGGAACCGGACCGAGGAGGAGCCATGCGGAGCGGAACGCTCGTCGTAGCCACCGATGGGACCGGATCGAGCCGGGCGGCCGTCCGCTGGGCGGCCCGTGAGGCGGATCGGCGCGGAACCACTTTGCGCGTCGCCCACGTCCTCGACGGGGAATGGGCGGAGTCGCGTTACGAATTCACCGACAGCCGGTTCGGCGCCGCCCGCCAGGTCGCCGAAGGCATCGCCCGCGGCGGCGTAGCCCTGGCACATGAGATCAGTCCCGGCCTGTCGTGCGAGATCGACATCCTGGCCGGCAACCCCGCCGCCCGGTTGCTCGCCGAGACCGAGGACGCCGGCCTGCTGGTTCTCGGCAGCCGTGGCCGCGGCGGGTTCGCCAGCCTGCTGCTCGGTTCCGTGAGCCAGCGGATCGCCGTGCACGCCCGCTGCCCGGTCGCGGTGGTCCGCGGCCGGGGCGACGTCACCGACGGCCCGGTCGCCGTCGGGTTCGACGACTCCCCGCACGCCGAGCGGGTGCTCCGCACCGCGTTCGACCAGGCCGCCGTCCGCGGCACCGGGCTCACCGTGGTCCGCACCTATCTGCCCGCGCTGCCTCTCTACCTGGCCGGCGCCGCGGCGGTCGGTGTCGTCGAACCCGGACAGGAGGCCGCCGAACGTACCCGCCTGGAGGAGCAGCTGGCCCCGTGGCGCGAAAAATATCCGGACGTCGCCGTGAAGGCCCTGCTCTCCTACGACAGCGCGGCCGCCGTGCTCAACGGCGTCTCACACGACGCACAACTGATCGTCGTCGGCAGCCGGGGGCACGGCACCGTCACCGGGACACTGCTCGGCTCGACCGGCCTTCAGCTGCTGCATCACGCGGACTGCCCGGTCCTGCTGGACCGCTGAATCACCGGGCCGCGGTCTCACCGGTGGCCGGCGTACGGCTGAGCCCGGATCCGGCGAGGGACGCGTCAACGGCGCGTCCCTCGCCGGCGTCCGTGGCGCCGGCTCGGCCGATGCCGCCCGGCAACGCGCGGCGGGGGGCGCGGGTACCCGCAGAGCCGTTGGTCCCGAAACGGACGGGACCTCGGCCGCGCCGGGAGGGGCAGTGCGGCACCGGCGGTCACCGGCCCGGAAGCGGAGAGTCATAGGTGACGAACGAGGTATGGAGGAGGACCAGATGGCCACCACCGCACGCCACAACATCACCCAGCTGGAGCAGGTCGAGGCACCCGGCTCGATGCTCACTCACACTGCCGCCCGGCTGCTGGCGGTGCTGCGGATCGCCACCGGCTCTGTCTTTCTCTGGGCGTTCCTGGACAAGACCTTCGGGCTCGGGTACGCGACGGCTGCCGAACGCGCCTGGATCAACGGCGGATCGCCGACCAAAGGGTTTCTCTCCGGAGTCGAGGTCGGCCCGTTCGAGAACTTCTTCCACAGCATCGCCGGAGCCGTCTGGGCGGACTGGCTGTTCATGCTGGGCCTGCTCGGCGTCGGCGTCGCGCTGATCCTGGGCATCGGCCTGCGGATCGCCGCCGTCGCCGCCGGTCTGATGATGGCCTTCATGTGGGCCGCCGAATGGCCGCTCGCCCAGCAGACCAGCAGCGGCGAGCCGACCCGGTCGAGCAACCCGCTGATGGACTACCACGTCGTCTACGGTCTCGCTGCCGCGGTGCTGGCACTCACCTACGCCGGACACACCTGGGGCCTGGGCCGCCGGTGGGCGAAGCTCCCGCTGGTCCAGAAGAACCGCTGGCTGATCTGAACGACCCCTCCCCACAGCCCGGCCGGGGCGCCCCGGCCGGGCTTCACCCTGTCCCGGCGCCGGCATGACCGGGTGCCGGCGACACATTCGCGCGGCGGACGTGTCTCAGCCGTTCCGCAGCCGGCCGGCGAGCGGCGACGCCGGACTCGCCGGTGGTGGCGCGGTGCTCTCCCGGAGGCGGACCTTCGCCGAGGGGGCGGCACGTACCGACGGCGGCTCGCCGTCGAGTACCGCCAGCACGGCACGGCCCAGGACACGGCCGTGTTCGTGGGCGTCGGTGCCGAGGGCCGACAGCGGTGGTACGGCGAGTTCGCAGAGCGCAGAGTCGTTCCCGGCGATCAGGCTGAGCCGCCCGGGGACCGGAATGCCCTCGCTCGCCAGGTACCGGGCGGCGGCCACCGCCATCACGTCGTTGTCGAAGACGACGGCGGTCGGCGGTGGCTCGGCGGCGAGAAGCGTCCGCAAGCCGCGGATCCCGGAGGCGGCGCTGTAGTCGCCTTCGATGACGAGCACGGTGAGCGGGTGCGCTTCGGCCGCCGCGCCGCGCTCGGTGGTGTGCGCCAGGGAGACCGGCCCGCTCACGCGGCCGGCCACCCGATGTCCCAGATCCCGCAACACGTCCAGCGCGGCGGTCACGGCACGCCCGTCGTCGGTGACCACGGCGGGGTACGTCCCACCGTGCCGGCCGGCCAGGACGGCCGGAAGTCCCAGCTCCGCCAGCAGCGCCGGCCGGTCGTCGCCGTGCACCAGGTTGACCAGCACCACCGCGGCGACCGAACGTTGCGCGGCCCAGCGGCGATACGTGTCCCGCTCGGCCGCCGCGTCCGGGACGACGAGCAGGAACACGCTCGCCGTCCGTTCGGACAGCACCTCGTCGAGCCCCGCGGTCAGCTCGAGGAAGAACGGTTCCACACCGACGCGGGCGTCGCCGGCGGTGAGGACGAGCCCGATCAGCACAGCCGGTTCGCCGAGTACAGCACCCGCCCGATCGCATCGGCACTGCCCGTGGTGCCGGTGGCGCCCGCGGTGGCCGCCGCAGTGGTGGTGACGGTGAAGGTGTGCGACTCGCCGGCGAGCAGGTCGATCAACATGTCGTCGACCTCGGCGGACGGGGCCAGGCGATCGGCGAGGACGGCGACGTCGCGGGCGAACGACCGCGCCGTCACGGTCACCTCGAAGCCGTGCGGGACTGCGGTCACCTCGGCCGACAGGGCGTCCGCGTCGTAGGCCAGGTCCTTGTCCTCAGCGAACAGGTGAACGGCGCGCAGGGCTCCGGCGGTACGCGTGGCGGCGGGTGACGTGCGGTCCGCGCCGGGGACGGGCACGGCGTCGGCCACCAGGAGTTCACCGATCGCGGCCGTCACGGCGTACAACTCGGGGGTCAGGGTCTTGATCTGCACGGAGCGGGCGGGCACGCGGAGCTCGAGTTCCGCGGAGGCCAGGACGGTCCCGTCGAAGGTGGTCCGGCGGAGCCGGACCGGTGAGTCCCACGACTCGTCGGTGTCGTTGACGACGGCCAGCACCGGGACACCGTCGCGCTGCCGGAACGCCAGAAGCCTCGGGGCGTACGCGCGGCGCAGTGCGTACCAGGCCGGTTTGCGCCGGCCGGCACCGTCGACCATCGCCCATGAGGTGACCGGCCAGCAGTCGTTGAGCTGCCAGATGATGCTGCCCATGGTGCGCGGCGCGTTGGCCCGCAGATGTTCGACGGCGTACGCGGTGGCGCGTGCCTGGTTGAGCTGGGTGGCCCAGTGCCAGTCGGCGAAATCGGACGGGACCCGCATGTGGTGGGCGAGACCGCGGTTGAGTTTGCCGTTGCCGTCCTCGGCCTTCTGGTGCAGCAGGAACGCCGGCGACTCCTGGTGCAGGTCGGCCGGGTCCAGCGCCTCGGTGAGAGTGGACCACGCGGGTGGCGCCTGCCAGCCGAACTCGGAGCAGAACCGGGGCACGAAGTTGTCGTGGAACGTGTAGTCCTGCCGGTTCCATGCCTCCCACTCGTGGCGGGTGCCGTGCCGGTCGTCGTTGGGGTGGACGTCGGCCGGGTCGAAGCCGGGGCTGGACGGGCTGCCCGCGTGGTACGGGCGGGTCGGGTCGAGGGCGGCCACCAGCGCCGGGAAGTCGCGGTAGTAGTAGCCGGCGCCCCAGGTCGCGCCGTCGAGTTCCGCCTTCCAGCCCCAGTCCTCGTGGCCCCAGATGTTCTCGTTGCCACCGTTCAGGAGGATCAGCGACGGGTGCGGGGCGAGACGGGTGATGTTCTCCCGGGCCTCGGCGAGGATCTCCGAGCGCAGCGGCTCCTCCTCGGCGTAGGCGGCGCACGCGAGCGGGAAGTCCTGCCAGACCAGGACGCCTCGCTCGTCGCAGACGTCGTAGAAGTCGTCGCTCTCCCAGACGCCGCCGCCCCAGACGCGCAGCAGGTTGGCGTTCGCGGCGACGGCCCGGTCGACGGCGGCCTCGAGGTCGGCGTGGGTCGGACGGGTGAGCAGATGGTCCTCGGGGATCCAGTTCAGGCCGAGGACGAAGATCTCCCGGTCGTTGACCAGCAGGGTGAACCCGGTGCCGTGCTCGTCCGGCGTCTCGTCGAGGCGCACGTCGCGGAACCCGACCCGGGTGTGGTACTCGTCGAGGGTCTCACCGGCGGCGAGCAGGGTGACGGTGACCGGGACCAGCGGCTGGTCACCGTAACCGGCCGGCCACCAGAGCGGGGCGTCGGGTACGGCGATGCCGACTCTGCCGCTGTCGGTGCCGGCCGGCAGTGCGAAGGTGGCGCGGTGGGCGCCCACGGTCACCTCGACGGACAGCGGGACGTCGGCGGCGCGTTCCACGTCGACGTGCACGGTGAGATGGTCGCGGGTCGCCAGCGGGCGGACGGCGGCCAGCCGCGCGGTGCGCCAGCGTTCCAGGCGGACGTTCTTCCAGATGCCGGCGGTCTGCAGGTCGGGGCCCCAGTCCCAGCCGAACGAGCAGGCCATCTTGCGTACGGCGTTGAAGGGATGTGCGTACGCCCGGGGTCGCCGCCCGATCCGGCGCTCGATCTCTTCGGCGTACTCCAGGGCGGACGCGAAGTCGACGGTCAGCGGGATCGCGCCGGCGCGCAGCAGACGTCCGACGTCGAAGCGGTAGCCGCGGTGCATGTTCGCGGTCCGTCCGATCTCGTGGCCGTCGAGTTCGACGGCGGCGACCGTGTCCAGACCGTCGAAGACCAGGTCGACGCGTTCGCCGTCGGCGGCCGGTTCCGCGGTGAGGGTGGTCTCGTAGCGCCAGGCGGACCGGTGGAACCAGACGAGGCCGGCCTCGTTCGTGCCGGTGTACGGGTCGGGGATGAGCCCGGCCGCGAGCAGGTCGACGTGAACGGTCCCGGGAACGGTGGCGGGCAGCGTGGCGGCGGCGATCGCGGGCGGTACGGGGCCGCCGGTGGCGCGCAGGGTCCAGCCGGTGTTCAAGTCGTGTCGCAGCAGCATACGATGATTCTTAAGCCAGTGAAGTAACCCCGTCAACAAAATGGGAGCGTGACCATGAGTGCTCGGGCACGCATCCTGGACGCGATCCGCGCCGGCGAGCCACTGAGCCGCGTCGAACTGGCCGGCCGCACCGGCCTCACCGAGGCCGCCGTCTCCACGACCGTACGCAAACTCCTCGACGAGGGACTCGTGCTGGAGACCGGCCGCAGCCCGAGCGGCGGCAAACCGCGCACCCTGCTACGACTGGACCCGGCCGCCCGCGTCGCCGTCGGCATCCACCACGACGGCAACCGGATCATCTATGTGCTCACCGGGCAGACCGGCGGCGTCCTGGCCCGGCTCGCCACCCCCGCCACCGGGACACTGACCGCCGGCGTCGAGCGACTGCTGCAGGTCGCGGGCGTCGACCGCGGCCGCTGCCTGGGCGTCGGTCTCGCCTCACCCGGTGCACCGCCGCCCGACGAGATCGCCGGCCTCCCGGTGCTGAGCGAGGACCAGGCCACCGCGGCGGCGGTCGGCGCCTACTGGGTGGAACGCGTCGAACCGGAACGCCCGTTCGCCGCCCTCTACCTCGGCACGGCCTTCGGTGCGGGCGTCGTCCTCGACGGACGCGCCCGGCCGGCCGGATTCGGTCACGTGTGTGTGCGGGTGGACGGGCCCGAATGCTGGTGCGGGGCACGCGGCTGCCTGGAGGCGATGGCCGGGCCGCGGACCGTCGTGGCGGCCGCCGGCGCCGAAGGTGACGCCCGCGACGTGCCCGCCGCCTTCGCCGCGGTGGCCCGGCAGGCGCGATCCGGTCCCGGTCCCAGCCGGGAGCTGCTGGAGACTTCCGCCGAGTACGCCGCGGCGGCCGCCGAAACCACGGTGAACCTGTTCGGGGTGGACCTGCTGGTACTGACCGGCCCGGGCTTCGCTGCGGCGTCGTTCGTCTACGGCCCGGCCATCGCTCGCCGGATCCGGGTCGCCGACGCCCGTACCTGGAAGAGATCCGTAACGGTCACCGTCTCGCCCGCCGCCACCATCGCCGCGGCCACCGGAGCGGCCGCGCTGGTCCTCCAGTCCCACCTCACCGCCTGAGCGGGCGTCGAACTGTCGCGGGCCGGCGGGTGTATGCCCCTGTGTCCGTAACGGAGAGGAGCCCGATCATGACCATCGGCGGGGACAGACTGTGGCTCGACGAGGCTCATCGTCGCCGGCCGGTCACGGCCCGGACTCCGAAGGCCGCGGTCGCCGGGCTGGTTCTCTTCGCGGTGTTCGCGGTCCTGTTTCTGGGCGGCGCGTTGTCGGCGGGCCGTCGCGATGGTGCGATCAGGGCCGGGCCGTCTGATCCTCACCCCGTCCGGCCTGTATCACCGGGGCATCCTGGCACCCGATGGTCGCCGTGGTCCGGGGTCGTCGACGTGCGGCGCATCCTGGACGGTTCGGTGCCGGCCGTCCGGGTGCTGATCGCCCCGTCATCCGCCGACCGGTTCGAGCGCCACGCGCCGCGGTGGCTGCTCGGGGCCGAGGACAAGCTGGCGCGGCCCACGATCACGGTGCGCGACCTGTGGCCGGCCGCCGACCCGGAACTCGTCGAGAGGACGCTGCAGCACTACCTGCTCAACCCCGCCCACCGGGCGGAACTCGGCGGATCGACGGCTCCCGACCGGATCGGACAGGGGCGACTCTTCCACTACCGACGGTGACGTACCGTCGTGAATAAATTTCTGTGTGTCATTGAACCGATCCAAGTGGTGGCTGGTACACCCCGGCATCCGGCTTGGGGAGGAGAAGGCCATGACCGACCGACTGCATGTCGACCCGGTGTCGCTCGAGGGGATCGCCGATCAGTTGCTGCGGGCCGGGCAGAGCCTGGGGACCACGGCCGCCGGCCTGCCGGGAACACCGGACGCCGGGATGGACACGCCGATCTTCAACGACCTGCTCGTCCGTCTGACGCGGAGCGCCACCGGTCTGGCCGAAGGGCTGGGCGCGGCCGCGTCCCGGGTGACCGAGGCGGGTCAGGCGTACGCCGCCGAGGACGCCGGCAACGCGCAGAGCATCAACGGGGGCCGGTGATGCCGATCGACACGCGCCTCGACGGGGATCCCGCGTCGTTGTTCTCCGGTGCGCATTGGCTGAGGGGGCGGCTCGGCGCCGAGGCCGACGGCTGCGCGACCGCCCTGCGGCTGGCCGGTGACGAGGCCCGGCACAGCTGGGTGGGCGCGGCGGGCGCCGCCTTCAGTGAGCGGATGGCCGCCGCCGCGGTCCTTGCCGACGGGCTGCGCACCGAGGCGGAGGCGGCGGCCACGACGTTCACCGAGTACGGCCGGACCCTGGCGACCGCGCAGGGACTCATGCAGGCCGCCCGGTCGCTGGCCGCCGGGCAGGGGCTGGTCGTGGCGGGCACCACGATCTACGACCCGATCGCTCCGGACCCGCTCGTCCACGCGCAGCAGCGGACCGCCTACATGCTGGCACTTCAGCAGGTCACCGGGGTCCGTACGATGATGGCCTCGGCCCAGGCGCTGGCCCGGGCCCGCCAGGCCGCCTCGCAGGCCGTTCCGCCGATCGGGCCCACCGACGTGGTTGGTGGCGCGGCGGGACAGACCGCGCGCCTCACCGAGAACCGCAACGGCACCACCCCGGTCGAGAAACCGGGCAACGAGCCAGCCGCGCGACCGGGCACCGAGGCCGAGAAACCGGCTGACAAGACCGCCGAGCGGCCCGGCGCGGAAGCCGAGAAACCAGCCGACAAGACCGCCGGACAGAACCTGCCGGCGCACGAGCGGGCCCACATCGTTCAGCAGCGCAGCGGAGCCGACCGGTAGAAGGGTGCCGACCGGTAGAAGGGTGCCGACCGGTAGACGTGTGCGGTCAGAGGCCCAGGGTCTCGGCCAGCCAGCTGCGGATGTTGCTGCCCGGGCCTTTCGACCGCACCTCGACGCTGCTGAACCAGGCGCTCACCCGGACCCGGATGACCGGGGTGCCCGGCAGCCGCGGGACAGCCGCGAGTCTCATCTCCTCCGAGCTGAGGGCACCGGTGCCGATCAGTTCGACCTCGACCCCCTCCGGCACGGTGATCTTGAATTCACCGAACCACACCCGGGCCTCGATCTCGATGACGTCCTCCGCCGTGGCGACGGCACGCAGGTCGAGATGGGTGGACCCGAGGACGGTCACCGATTCCAGGCGGCCGGAGCGCAACCGCCATTGACCCTGGCGTTTGCGCTGGCTGAGGACGGTGACGACCTTCTCGACGGTACGGCTGGAGCCGACCACCGGGGTTGCCGCGACGCCGTCGGTGGCGCGGGCCAGTTCGACGTCGGTGCTCGCTGCCCAGGCCGCCCCGACGCGTACGCTGAACTCCTCCAGGGTGATTCGCCCGTCGCCGCAGGCCTGCTGCAGCTGTTCCGCCACCCGTTCCCGGTCGCCGTCGGAGATCGGCGCCGGCACCTGAAGCTCCACGCCGGTGACGCTACAACCCGGCGGCAACCGTGCCGGCAACCGTGACCGGGCAGAGTGCGCCCCATGCGGAAACTTGGAGCAGCCGTCGCGGTCGTCGCGTCCATCCTCGGTGTGGCCGGAGGTATCGCCGGTCCCCTGTACGCCGCGTTCGGCGCGAGCTGACACACTTGACCGATCATGACGCTGACCGATCGCATCCCGGGCGCCCCTGAACCTGACGCTGTCTTCGACGCCTTCCAGACGTGGGTGACCGAGCAGGGCCTGACGCTGTACCCGCATCAGGAGGAGGCGCTGATCGAGATCGCGACCGGCGCGAACGTCATCCTGAACACGCCGACCGGCTCGGGCAAGAGCCTGGTCGCGACGGGGGCGCACTTCGCGGCGCTGGCCGACGGCCGCACCACCTTCTACACCGCCCCGATCAAGGCGCTGGTGAGCGAGAAGTTCTTCGCCCTGTGCGCGACGTTCGGCGCGCACAACGTGGGCATGCTGACCGGTGACGCGAGCGTGAACGCGGACGCCCCGATCATCTGCTGCACCGCGGAGATCCTGGCGAACCTGGCGTTGCGGGAGGGCGCGGACGCCGACGTCGGCCAGGTCGTGATGGACGAGTTCCATTTCTACGCCGAGCCCGACCGGGGCTGGGCGTGGCAGGTGCCGCTGATCGAGCTGCCGCAGGCGCAGTTCATCCTGATGTCGGCGACGCTCGGTGACGTGACCCGGTTCGTCGACGACCTGAGCAGGCGCACCGGCCGCGAGACGGCGGTGGTCAGCAACGCGGAGCGGCCCGTCCCGCTGACCTTCGAGTACGCGATGACGCCGCTGCACGAGACGATCGAGGAGCTGCTGACCACCAAGCAGTCGCCGGTCTACATCGTGCACTTCACGCAGGCCGCGGCGCTGGAGCGGGCGCAGTCGCTGATGAGCATCAACATGTGCACGCGGGCCGAGAAGGACGCGATCGCCGCCGCGATCGGCAACTTCCGGTTCACGTCCGGCTTCGGGCGTACGCTGTCGCGCCTGGTCCGGCACGGGATCGGTGTGCACCACGCGGGCATGCTGCCGAAGTACCGCCGGCTCGTGGAGACTCTCGCCCAGGCCGGTCTTCTCAAGGTCATCTGCGGTACGGACACCCTCGGCGTGGGCATCAACGTGCCGATCCGCACGGTGCTGTTCACCGGCCTGTCGAAGTACGACGGCGTGAAGACCCGGCTGCTCAAGGCACGCGAGTTCCACCAGATCGCGGGCCGGGCCGGGCGTGCCGGCTTCGACACCATGGGCACCGTGATCATCCAGGCGCCGGAGCACGTGATCGACAACGAGCGGGCGCTCGCGAAAGCCGGCGACGATCCGAAGAAGCGCCGCAAGGTGGTCCGCAAGAAGCCGCCGGAGGGGCAGATCGGCTGGGGCCGTCCCACGTTCGACCGGCTGGTCGACGCCGAGCCGGAGCCGTTGACGTCGTCGTTCCAGGTCAGCCACGCGATGTTGCTCAACGTGATGAACCGGGGCGGCGACCCGTACCAGGCCCTGAAGCATCTGCTGACCGAGAACCACGAGGAGCGGCCGGCCCAGCGCCGGCACATCCGCCGGGCGGTCGGGATCGCACGCGCCCTGCTCGCGGGTGGCGTCATCGAACGTACCGATGAGGGGGTCTATCGCCTTGTCGAGGACCTGCAGCTCGACTTCGCGCTGAACCAGGCGCTGTCGCCGTTCGCCCTGGCCTGCCTGGAACTGCTCGACCGGGAGTCGCCGGAGTATCCGCTGGACGTCGTCTCGGTGATCGAGTCGACGCTGGAGGACCCCCGGCAGATCGTCTCCGAGCAGCGCAAGAAGGCCCGCGGCGAGGCGGTCAACGCCATGAAGTCCGAGGGCATCGAGTACGAGGAGCGCATGCAGCTCCTGGAGGACGTGACCTGGCCGCAGCCGCTGAAGGAGCTGCTGGAGGCGGCGTACGAGACGTACCGCCGGGGCCACCCGTGGGTCGCCGACTACGAGCTGAAGCCGAAGTCGGTGGTCCGCGACATGTATGAGCGGGCCATGACGTTCACCGAGTACGTGTCGTTCTACGGCCTGTCCCGTTCCGAGGGCCTGGTGCTGCGCTATCTCGCCGACGCGTACCGCGCGCTGCGTCAGACGGTGCCCGAGGACGCCCGTACCGAGGAACTCACCGACCTGATCGAGTGGCTCGGTGAGCTGGTGCGCCAGGTCGACTCGAGCCTGCTGGACGAGTGGGCACGGCTGCAGAACCCGGGCGCCGAGATCACCGAGGTCCGCATCGACGACAAGCCGCCCGCGGTCACCCGCAACGCCCGCGCCTTCCGGGTGCTGGTGCGTAACGCCATGTTCCGGCGGGTGGAACTGGCGGCGCTGCGCCGCTGGGACCTGCTCGGCGAGATGGACGCCGAGCACGGATGGACGTCGGAACGCTGGCAGAAGGCGATCCAGGAGTACTTCGAGGAGTACGACTCGCTGGGCACCGGCCCGGCGGCGCGCGGGCCGGCGTTCCTGCACATCGAGCAGGGCGCCACCCAGTGGACGGTCCGGCAGGTGTTCGAGGACCCGGAGGGCGACCACGACTGGGGCATCGACGCCGTCGTCGACCTGGCCGAGTCCGACGAGGCCGGCACCGCGGCGATCACGGTCACAGCCGTTGGCCCTCACTGAGAGCAGCGTCCTGGCTGTTCTGGCGGAGCTGGCCCCGGCCGGCGCCGACCGGATCCTCGACGTCACGCAGGGCTCCCAGCCGCTGGTATGGCTGACCGATTCCGATCGCGTCTCCCGCAAGGCGGGCGACCGGCTCGCCGCCGTCGACGCCCTGCACCGGGAGGAGCGGATCCTGCACCGGGGCTGGGGTTTCCTCGCCGGCCGCGCCGAGATCGACGGCAAGCAGCGCAAGGTCCGGGTGCCGCTGCTCAGCCAGCCGGTGCACCTGGACCGCACGCTCACCGGGTACCGGGTGGCGCCGGCCGGTGACGTCGAGGTCACCCCGCTGATCGCGGACCGGGAACTGGCGGCGTCGCTGGAGAACGCGCCGGGTCTGGGCACCGCCGGCTGGCTGGACGTGGTCGGCGCGCGGGCCTGGCTCACGGCCGCGGCCGAGGCGACGGGCCTCGAGTTCGACGCGGTCACCGACCCGGGCGGGCGGCTGCCGGCCGACCGGCTGGTGCTGGTGGCCGGGGCGGCGCTGTTCGTGGCCCGGGACGTGTTCGGTGGCGGACTGCGGGACAGTCTGCGCAGCTGGGCGGGACGTGACCTGTCGGGGACGGCGCTGTCCGCCGTCTACGGGTGCGGCCCGGCGGCGGTGCCCGGCCCCCCGGCGGATCCGGATTTCCCGGCGGACGACGACGTCGTCTCGCCGCTGCCGCTGAGCGGAGCGCAGGCACGGGTGGTGGCGCGTGCCCGGACCGCGCCGGTCACCGTGGTGTCCGGGCCGCCCGGCAACGGCAAGAGCCACACCGTCGTCGCGGCCGCCCTCGAGGTGGTGCTGCGCGGCGGCTCGGTGCTGATCGCGACACAGTCGCCGCACGCCGCCGAAGTGCTCGCCGCCCTGCTGGCGCGCTATCCGGGGCCGGAGTCGGTGCTGTTCGGCGACGCGGCCGGCCGGTCCGGGCTGGCGGCTGCCCTCGCGGCGGGCGCGGACGAGGGCACCGGGTCACGGCAGCTGCGCGCCGACCGGCAGGCGATCCTTCAAGACCTTTCGCGGGTACGGTCGGCGCGCGCCGCGATCACCACGGTCCTGCGCGCCGAACGGCTGGCGGCCGGGCTGCCCGACTTGGAGCCGCTGCTGGCGGGACTGGCCGCCGACGTGCCGGGCGCCTTCGACGACGACGTGGACCTGGACGAGGCCGCCCGCCTGGTCGGCATCCCCGCCGACGCCGACTTCCACGGCACTCCCCCGTCCACCCACCGCGGTTCCTTCGGCCCCCTCCCCTCCCCGGACGCCTTCCGCGGGGCCGATGTGGCCGAGAGCGGCTCCTTCGGCACCCTCCCCACCTCCCACACCGACACCTCGGGCGCCCTCCGCGGGGCCGATATGGCCGGGCGCGGCGACGGCGGCGGGCGGCGGCTCGGCTGGTGGGCTCGGCGGCGGGCGGCGGCGGCCCGGGGTCGTGGTCTGCGGATGCTGCGCGCGCGTCCGGACGTACCGATGGATCGGGTTGGGCAAGCGCTCGCCGCGGCGAACGCGCAGCGGGCCGCCGCACGTCTCGCCGTGACCGGCGGTGGTGATCTTGATCGGCTGTGGGCCGCGGTGCACGAGGCCGAGGCCGCGCTGCGGGTGTCCGCCGGAACCGCGATCCGGCATGCCGCGCGCAGTGCCGAGCGCTGGGACACCGCCGCCCGCCGGGCCGCGTCGGCGCTGGCCACGGCCCTGCGCGCGGGACGCAACCGGCGCCGGGAGCTACTCGCTCGCCTGGACGCGCCTCCGCTGGTGCGCGCTCTGCCGCTGTGGATCGGCACGGTCGCCGACGTGGAGGACCTGCTGCCGGCCGCGCCCGGGCTGTTCGACCTCGTGGTGATCGACGAGGCGTCGCACGTCGACCAGATCCGGGCCGCTCCGGTGCTGGCCCGCGCGCGACGGGCACTGATCGTGGGTGATCCGCGGCAGCTGCGGTTCGTGTCGTTCGTCAGCGACGCCGGGGTGAGCGCGGTGCTGGAGCGGCACGGCGCCGACGACCGGCTCGACGTACGGCGCGTCAGCACGTTCGACATGGCCGCCTCGGCCGCGCCGACGACCTGGCTGACCGAACATTTCCGCAGCGTCCCGCACCTGATCGGGTTCTCGGCGCAGCGGTTCTACGAGGGCCGGATCGCGACGATGACGCGTACGCCGGCCGCCGACGGGACCGACGCCATCGACGTGGTCGCGGTCACGGGCGCGTCGCTTGCCGACGGCGTCAACGCGGCCGAGGTGGCCGCCTGCCCGGAGACGGTCGAGAAGCTGGCCGCGGCCGGATTCCGTGGCATCGGGGTGATCACGCCGTTCCGGGCCCAGGCCGACGCTCTGGAGTCCGCGCTGGTCGCGGCGTTCCCGGTGGAACGGATCGAGGAGCTGGGGCTGCGGGTCGGCACGGTGCACGCGTTCCAGGGCAGCGAGGCCGACGCGGTGATCGTCTCGCTCGGCCTGGTCGACGGCGACGCGGCCGGGCGGCGGCGGTTCGTCACCGACCCGCAGTTGTTCAACGTCATGATCACCCGGGCCCGGCGGCGGCTCGTCGTGCTCAGCTCGCTGACCGCCGCGGACGGGCTGCTCGGCGACTTTCTGCGCTACGCCGCCGGCCCGCCGCGTCCCGGACCTGCTCCGGCCCCGCCGGACGGCTGGGCGGCCCGGCTGGCCACCGAACTGGAACGGCTCGAGGTGCCGGTCCGCCCCGGATACGCGGTCGGGTCGTGGCGGCTCGACCTGTGCGCCGGCCCGGCGTCGTCAGCGGTCGGCGTGCTCTGCGGCGTCCACCCGGACGGCCCGGCCGCCCACCTGGCCCGGCAGGCGGCCCTGCACCGCGCCGGTTGGCGCCTGATCGACGCGTTCCCCACCCGCTGGAACGGCGACCCCCGCCGAGCCGCCCTCGAGATCGCCGCCTCCCTCGGCTGACCACCCCCGCGTGGTGACCTGTGCCTCGCTCCGTCCCGGGGGCCGGCACGTTCATTCCGTTCCCAGGTCACCTCGCGGGCCGGGCCGGCGTGCGGTCAGCGGGGATCGAGGATGCGGCTTATGTCGGTCACCGCCGGGAGCCGGACCTTGAAGGTGGTACCGAGGCCCGGCTCGCTGGTGGCGCTCACGTCGCCGCCCTGGTCGGCGACGATCCGGCGGACGATGGTCAGGCCGAGGCCGGAGCCGCCGGTGGCCCGCTGCCGGGCCGGGTCGGCACGCCAGAACCGGTCGAACACGCGGGACACCTCGTCGGCGTTCATGCCCACGCCGGTGTCGCGTACGGTCAGGATCGCGTCCGGGCCGTCCCGGGCGACCCGCAGCTCGACCCGCCCGCCGGCGTCGGTGTAGCGGATCGCGTTGCTCATCAGGTTGCCCAGCACCTGCCGCAGCCGGTCCGGGTCGACACACACCTCGACCGGTTCGGGCGCGTCCACGATCACCTCGATACCGGCGTTGCCGGCGACGACGCGGTGCGCGGTGGCAGCGGCCTCGGTCAGGTCGGACAGGTCCAGCGGGATCGGGTCGTAACCCAGCTCCCCGGCCTCGGCCAGGGCCAGCACCTGCAGGTCGTCGAGGATCCGCCGTTGCAGCAGGGTCTCCTCGTGCAGGGACGCGAACAGCTCCGGACTGGGTTCGATCACCCCGTCGGCGAGGCCCTCCAGATAGCCGCGCAGGTTCGACAGCGGGGTACGCAACTCGTGGGCGACGTCCGCGACGAGCCGCCGCTGACGTTCCTCGCTGCGTTGCAGTGCCTCCGCCATCGCGTTGAACGCGCCGGACAGCCGGGCCAGCTCGTCCTGGCCGCGGGTCGGCACCCGTACGTCCAGGCGACCGGCGGCCAGCTGCAGGGAGGCACCGGTGAGCAGCCGGACCGGGCGGCTCACCCGCCGGGCGATCGCGGCGGTGCCGGCGGCGGCGATCAGCAGCAGGGCGGCGGCGCCGATCGTGGCCGGTTGCCGGATCACCTCCAGGCCCTGGTCCTGCCGGGCGCCGAAGTACACCTGCACCGGCACGACCGCCGGACTCTGCACCGCCGTCTGGAACCCGAGCAGCAGGCACTTGTCGTACCCCTGGCCGGTGTAGGGGCAGGCGGCGAGCCCCGCCCACGCGTCGCTCAGCCACGGGAGATCGTTCCGGACCTGGGTGACGGCCTTCGTGGCGCACTCCGGGTCGGCCAGGCGGCGCGGCTCGTCGAGGTAGGGCGGGCGGGTCAGGGTCAGCGTCGAGGACCCCGCGCCGCCGTGGGACATGCACTGGACCGCGGCCAGAGCCGCACGGTACTGCGCCGCCTGGATCAGCGCCCGTTCGGTCGGCTCACGATCGGCCCGCTCCGGGCTGAACAGGTTCACCGGCAGCTGCGGCCGTCGTGGCACCGGTGGCTCGAACCGCCCGGCCGGGTCCTTCAGCCGCTGGGCGAGCCGGGCCTCGGGTGACATTCCGGCGCTCCGGGCCGCCGTGAGGATGTCCTGGTCCAGTTCCGGCACCGGCTCGACGGTGCTGGGCAGCCGCTGCACCGGCCCGGACGCCCGCTGCTCGATGTGGTCGGAGTCGGTGACCACGTCACCGTCGCGGGTCTCCACCCGGATGTGCAGGCCGGTCCGGTCGGACAGATCGGCGACCACGGCGTCGATCCCCAGCCAGTGACCCGTGGTCACGCCGTAGGCACGGATGGCGTCGACGATCTCCGCCTCGTGCTGGTCACGGGCCTCTTCGGCACGGGCGACCTCGCGGGCGGCCAGGCTGAGGGTGAGCCAGGCCGTGGCGCCGATCGCCGACCCGGCGACGAACAGCACCAGCAGGAAGATCCGCAGCCGGAAGCTCACGGCTCGGCGATCCGGTAGCCGCGGCCGTAGACGGTCTGCACGTACCGGGGTTCGGCCGGGTTCACCTCGATCTTGCGGCGCAGGTTGACGACGTGCGCGTCGACGGTCCGCTCGGACACCTCGTTCTCGAAGCCGAACGTCTTGTCCAGGATCTGGCCGCGGGTGAACACACGGCCGGGTTCCCGGGCGAGCAGTTCCAGGATGCCGAACTCCTTGGCGGTCAGCCGGACGGGCTCGCCGTCGACCCGTACCTCGAACCGGGGCGCGTCGACCTCGAGCCCGCCGACCCGCAGCACCTCGGAGGCCTCGCCGCCGCGGGTGCGGCGCAGGAGAGCGCGGATGCGGGCGGTGAGCTCGCGCGGGCTGACCGGCTTGCTCAGGTAGTCGTCGGCGCCGATGTCCAGCCCGAGGAGCATGTCGTTCTCCGCGGACCGGGCCGTGACCAGCAGGATCGCCACGTTCGCGATGCCCGCGTCGGGGTCGGCGCGCAGGATCCGGCAGACGTCCAGGCCGTCGACCTCGGGCATCATCCAGTCCAGCACGACCAGGTCGGGACGGCGGGCGCGGGCCTGCTCGAGAGCGGCCCGCCCGTCACCGACGGTCAGCACCTGGTGCCCTTCCCGTTCCAGGTACAGGCGGATCAGCTGCGCGTGCTTGGGGTCGTCGTCGGCTACCAGGATGCGGGCGGTCACGGCTCGCATTCTGTCCCAGCCTGTCCAGCGGCCCAAGAAATATGAGGAACCCGTGAGGATCAGGTCCCGGATTCGTGCCGCGCACAATCACAGCACATTCCGCACAGGTTCTTCACAGGTCGCTGCCTACCGTCGCCTCCTTGCAATATTGAGGAGGTACTTCGATGTGTGGCCTGAGCGCATTCGTCAGCAGCCGTTCTGACGCCGGCCCGCTGGACGCCTCGTTCCGTGAGGCCTTCGCGACCTCGCTGACGAGCATTCACCACCGCGGGCCCGACGACACCCAGATCGAGTTCGGTGACGGGTTCGCGTTCGGCTTCAAGCGCCTCGCGATCATCGACCGGGAGCACTCGGTCCAGCCGCTGCACTACGCCGACCGGTGGACCGTGGTGTTCAACGGCGAGATCTACAACTATCGGGAGCTGCGGGCCGAGCTGATCCGCGAGCACCAGGCGACGTTCGCCACCGACGGCGACAGCGAGGTGCTCGCCGCGGCGTTTCACTACTGGGGCGAGGCCGCCCTGCCCCGGCTGCGCGGCATGTTCGCCTTCGTGGCGTACGACCACCGCACCGGCACGCTGCACGCGGCCCGCGACGCCTTCGGGATCAAGCCGCTCTACATGCTGGAGACCGCGGACGGGTTGTTCCTCGGCAGCGAGCGCAAGGTCCTCGACCCGTTCGCCGCTCCGGCCGGCGCGGCCCTGGAGACCGAGGCTCTCGCCCATTACCTGACGTTCCAGTTCGTGCCCGACCCGATGACGCTGCACCGGCACATCCGGCGGCTGCCGCCGGGTCATCGCATCATCTGGACGCCCGGCGGCGGGATCCGCATGCACCGCTGGTTCCGGCCGTCGCTGCGCCCGCTGCGGGTGCAGCCGGAGGCGGCGTACCAGGCGATCCAGGACGCCCTCACCGCCAGCGTCCGCAAGCACCTGCACGCCGACGTGCCGGTCGGGACGTTCCTGTCCAGCGGTGTCGACTCGTCGGCGATCGCCGCGCTGGCCGCCCGGGAGAAGCCGGACCTGCACGCGTTCACCGCCGGTTTCGCCGCCCAGGGCTACTCGGAGATCGAGATCGCCCAGGACACCGCCGACCAGCTCGGCATCCGCCTCACGCCGACCGTCGTCACCGACGAGGACGTGCTGAGCCATCTGCCGCGGATCATCCAGCTGCTCGACGACCCGGTGGCCGACCCGTCGCTGATCCCGCTGTTCTTCCTGGCCCGCACCGCGTCCCGGTTCGTCACCGTGGTGCTGTCCGGCGAGGGCTCCGACGAGCTGTTCGGCGGCTACACCATCTACCGCGAGCCGCTGTCGCTGGACCGGGTCGACCGGCTGCCACCCGGCATGAAGCGGGGCCTGCGGCATCTGGCCGAGGTGCTGCCCGAGGGCGTCAGGGGCCGGTCGTTCCTGGAACGTGGCACCACCCCGATCGAGCAGCGCTACTACGGCAACGCCCGGATCTTCGACCCGGACGAGAAGGCGCGGGTGATGCGCTTCACGTCCCAGCCCCACACGGCGATCACCGCGCATCTGTACGCCGAGACCGCCGACGTCGACCACGTCGCCTCCATGCAGTACGTCGACCTGCACACCTGGCTGCCCGGCGACATCCTGGTCAAGGCCGACCGGATGTCGATGGCCCACAGCCTGGAACTGCGCGTGCCGTTCCTGGACCAGCAGGTCTACGCGGCCGCCGCCGGTCTGCCCACCGACCTGAAGCTGCCGCCCGGCACCGTGACCACGAAACACGCGCTGCGTGAGGCGATGAAAGGCATCGTGCCCGAGTCGGTGCGCTCGGCCAAGAAGCTCGGCTTCCCGACGCCGACCCGGCTGTGGCTGCGCGGCCCGATCGGCGACTGGGTCGACCACCTGCTGTCCACGTCGCAGGCCGGCCACCTGATCGACCTCGAGTACGTGCGGGGCCTGCTGGCCGAGCACCGTGCGGGCGGCGCCGACCGGTCCCGCAAGGTGTGGACCGTCGCGATGTTCTGCCTGTGGCACGCCATCGCCGTGGAACGCTCGATCGTCGTCGACGAGCCGCTCCCCCACCGGTTGCCGACGCCCCGCCAGGAGGGCCTGTCCTCGATCGGCCTGTGAAGGGCCCGCCGTAGTCACCCGGCGCCCCGCCTATCCGGCACCCCGACTATCCGACGCTTGGCTGCCCGGCGCCCTGAATCCGACGCCCTGAATATCCGACGCTTGGCTGCCCGGCACCTTGGCTGCCCGGCACCCTGATCGCCCGGCCCGGCCGCCACCGGGCCGGGCCCGCCCGCCGTTCGCCTCCCCGGCCGGTCATGAAGGGACTCCCCGCCCCGGTTCCCGCCCGGAACAGCATGATCGGCCGACCCTTCCGGAAACGATCCAGATCGGGACGCGGTCCGGTTAATCCCTCAGGGCCGCTTCTCCTGGAACTGCGTCTGATCCGGGGACGGCGACCGGCCGATTAGTTCCGGCCGCGGCCGTGGTCCTACCACCATGGGGGTTTCCGCGGTCCGGTTCGTGGTGCGAGCGACGATCACACGCTCTGACATTCCCGCGCTGTGCGCATGTCTGGCCGACCTGCTGCGCGGGCGGCCCGGCGACGTCGTGATGTGTGACGTCGCCGGGATCCACCGGCCGGATGTGGTCACCGTCGAGGCGCTGGCCAGGCTACGGCTGACCGCGCGCCGGCACGGCCGCCGGCTGGTCGTCACCGGCGCCGCCCCCGGCCTGCTGCTGCTGTTCGGATTGCTCGGGCTCACCGACCTGCTCGACCTGGCCGGGCCGGCGACCGACGAATCAGAGCAGGCGGCCGGAGGGTCGGGGCAGGCGGCCGGAGGGTCAGGGCAGGTCGGCCGGCGGCAGGTGGGGCGGGAGCCCGAACAGCGGGAACAGGCGGGCGGTGTCCAGGAAGTTGTTGACGGCCGCGATCCGCCCGTCTGAGATCTCCAGGACGATCAGCGCCCACGGGTCGTGGCCGGTGCCGGTCGGGCTGGACCGGTACTGGCCGAACGCCGGCATGCCGTTGGCGATCACCGGGACGAGACGGGACCCGCGGCAGCCGCTGCCGGTGCCGGCCATCCATGCCGTGATGTCGTCGTGGCCGCGCATCCACAGGGCCAGCGGCGGCATCGACAGGGTGGCGTCCTCGTGCAGGAGTGTGGTGAGCGCGCTCAGGTCGTACGCCTCGAAGGCTTTGACGTAGCGGCCGAGAAGCTCGCGCTGGTCCGCATCGAGAGGATGGAAGGCGTCGCCCGCCGAAGGCGTGGCGGCCGCAAGCGTGGCACGGGCCCGCTGCAGGGCACTGTTGACGCTGGCCACCGAGGTGTCGAGCAGGTCGGCGGTCTCCTGCGCCGACCAGGCCAGCACCTCCCGCAGAATCAGCACGGCCCGCTGCCGGGCCGGCAGGTGCTGCAGCGCCGCCACGAACGCCAGGCGGATCGACTCGCGTTCGGCGATCAGGTTCGCCGGGTCGGAGCCCTCCGGCAGGATTCGCTCGTCGGGGACCGGGCCCACCCAGATCTGCTCGGGGTGGATGGCGCCGGGGTCGGTCGCGTGGCCGGAGCCGGCCGGTCCGAGGTCCATCGGGCGGACCCGGCGCTGGGCGCTGCCGGCCATGTTGAGGCACACGTTGGTGGCGATCCGGTAGAGCCAGGACCGCAGCGACGATCGTCCCTCGAAGGTGTCGTGCCCGCGCCAGGCGCGGATCATCGTCTCCTGGACGGCGTCCTCGGCCTCGAAGGCCGAACCCATCATCCGGTAGCAGTAGCCGACCAGCTCGGGGCGGAAACGCTCCAGCTCGGCCTCGATCGGTGGATTGGTGACGGCTTCGCTCACACGCCGAAACCTATCGCGGAATTTTTCCCGGCGGCACCGATGAGTTTCCGGGACGCCGTGTGTCTACCCCACGTAGACCGCAACGATGAGGGAGCGACCATGAGCTACGTCGACGTGAACGGCATCAACCTCTACTACGAGATCCAGGGTTCCGGCCGGCCGCTGGTCCTGCTGCACGGTGGCCTGGGTTCGGGCGAGATGTTCGGCACGTCGCTGTCCGCCTTCACCGGGCAGTACCAGGTGATCCTGCCCGACCTGCAGGGTCACGGGCGTACCGCGGACATCGACCGTCCGTTCGACTTCGCCGCGATGGCTGACGACGTGGCGGCCCTGATCGACCACTTGGGACTGGACAAGCCGGACGTGGTCGGCTTCTCCCTCGGGGGCGGCGTCGGTCTGCGCCTGGCGATCCGGCACCCGGAGAAGATCGGCAAGCTGGTGTCGGCGTCGGCCGGGATCCGGCGCAGTGCCACCTATCCGGAGATCCTGGAGCAGCAGGGCCAGGTGACCGCAGCCGCCGCCGAGTTCATGAAGGAGACCCCGATGTACGAGCTGTACCAGCGGGTCGCCCCGCGCCCGGAGGACTTCCCGCGGCTGCTCGACAAGATCGGCGAGGCGATGCAGCAGGACTACGACCTCACCGACGAGGTGCGGGGCCTGCGGGTGCCGACGCTGGTCATGGGCGCGGACGCGGACATGGTGCCGCCCAGCCACTTCGTGGAGATCTTCAACCTGCTCGACGGTGGCCTGCGCGACGGCGGCTGGACCGGCGAGGGACGGCCGAAGGGTGGCCACGCCCTGGCGATCGTGCCCGGCACCACCCACTACGACATCATCGACTCGCCGCTGTTCGCCACGATCGCCCTCGACTTCCTGCGGAACCGGGACTGACCGCGGCCGTTGCGCTGCGTGGTGACCCGCGGCCCGGTCCGCACCGCACATCACCACGCCACCGCTTCCGCTCGTCCGGCGTGGTGACCCGCGGCCCGATGCGCACCACGGGTCACCACGCCGGCTGGAGCGGCGGGCTTCAGGAGACGTATTCGCGCAGGTGCCGGGCGGTCAGGGTGTCGGACGTGGCGACGAGTTCGCCGGGCGTACCGGTGAAGATGATTTTTCCGCCGTCGTGGCCGGCTCCGGGTCCCAGGTCGATGATCCAGTCGGCGTGGGCCATCACCGCCATGTGGTGCTCGATGACGATGACCGTGTTGCCGGTGTCGACGAGCCGGTCGAGCAGGGCCAACAGCTGGTCGACGTCGGCCAGGTGCAGGCCGCTGGTGGGTTCGTCGAGCAGGTAGGTGGCGGTGCCGCCGCCCATGTGGACGGCGAGTTTGAGGCGCTGCCGCTCGCCGCCGGAGAGGGTGTTGAGGGGCTGGCCGAGAGTGATGTATCCGAGTCCGACGGCGTTGAGCCGGTCGAGGACGGCGCGGGCGGCCTTCTCGGTGAAGAACTCGAGTGCTTCGCCGACCGGCATGGCCAGGACCTCGCTGATGTCGCGGCCGCGCAGCTTGTAACCGAGGACCTCGGCGGTGAAGCGCCGTCCTTCGCACTCCTCGCACACGCTGGCGACACCGGCCATCATGGCCAGATCCATGTAGACCAGTCCGATGCCCTTGCAGTTCGGGCAGGCACCTTCGGAGTTGGCGCTGAACAGGGCGGCCTTGACGCCGTTGGCCTTGGCGAAGGCGGTACGGACGGCGTCGAGCAGCCCGGTGTAGGTGGCCGGGTTGCTGCGCCGGGAGCCCCGGATGGCGGACTGGTCGACGACGATCACGCCGTCGCGGTGCCGCAGTGAGCCGTAGATCAGCGAGCTCTTGCCGGATCCGGCCACCCCGGTGACGACGGTCAGCACACCGGTCGGGATGTCCACGGAAACGTCTTGCAGATTGTGTGTATTGGCCCCACGGATGGGGATATTTCCGTTATGCGGCCTAACCAGCGGTTTGACGCCGACGCGATGCTCCAGGTATTGCCCGGTCAGCGTGGACGACGCCCGCAGCTCGGCCACCGGCCCCTCGAACTGGATGCGGCCGCCGGCCGGCCCGGCGCCCGGTCCGATGTCCACCACATGGTCGGCGATCGAGATCGTCTCCGGCTTGTGCTCGACCACCAGGACCGTGTTCCCCTTGTCCCGCAGGCGCAGCAGCAGCCCGTTCATCCGCTGGATGTCGTGCGTGTGCAGGCCCACCGTCGGCTCGTCGAACACGTACGTGATGTCGGTGAGACTCGAACCGAGGTGCCGCACCATCTTGACCCGCTGCGCCTCCCCGCCGGACAGTGTCGCCGACTCCCGGTCCAGCGACAGATAGCCGAGCCCGATCTCGACGAGGGAGTCCAGGGTCTGCCGCAGGTTCGCCACGACCGGTGCCACCGAGGGTGCGGTGACCCCGGCCAGGAACACCGCCAGGTCGCTGACCTGCATGGCCGAGCACTCAGCGATGTTGCGCCCGTCGATCCGGGACTCGAGCACCGCCGGCTTGAGGCGGGCGCCGCCGCAGCCGGGGCAGGCCGCGAACGTCGCCGCCCGGTCGATGAAGGCACGGATGTGCGGCTGCACCGACTCGCGTTCCTTCGTCAGGTACATCCGCTGCACCTTCACGACGAGTCCCTCGTACGTCGTGTTGATGCCGTTGACCTTGACCTTGGTCGCCGGCTTGTGGAGGAAGTCGTCGAGCTCCCGCTCGGTGAACTCCTTGATCGGCTTGTCCGGGTCGAACAGCCCGGACTCGGCGAAGCCGCGCACGTACCAGCCGTCGACGCTGAAGTTCGGGACGGTGATCGCACCCTCGTTGATCGACTTCGACCGGTCGACGAGCTGGTCGAGGTCGAGGGTCGACACCTTGCCGAGCCCTTCGCAGCCGGGGCACATGCCCTCGGCGTTGAACGAGTAGGCGAGCGCGCTGCCGGCGCCCGGTGTGCCGAGGCGGCTGAAGACGATCCGGAGCATCGTGTACGCGTCGGTGGCAGTCCCGAGGGTGGACCGGGCGTTGGCGCCCATCCGCTCCTGGTCGACGACGATCGCGGCACTCAGATTGTGCAGGGCGTCGACGTCGGGCCGGGCCGGACTGCCCATGAACGACTGCAGGAAAGCCGAGTACGTCTCGTTGATCATCCGCTGCGACTCGGCGGCGATGGTGCCGAACACCAGGGACGACTTCCCCGAACCGGACACCCCGGTGAAGACCGTCAGTCGCCGTTTCGGAATGTCCAGGGAGACGTCGCGAAGGTTGTTCTCGCGGGCCCCGCGGACCTGGATGACATCGTGGCTGTCTGCGATGTGGGTCACCGGGCGACCGTATCGCGGGATGCGATCAGAAACCGTCCGTTATCCGGCGCGACGGCGGGCCCGGCGGGCCGCCAGCTCGTCACCCTCGGCCGGCTGCGCGGGCGCCCCGACCGGCTGCGGCCCGGCGGCCGGCTCCGACGGCAGGTGCGACAACGAGCCCTGGATCTCCTTGAACGCGCCACCGATCGCGATGCCGAACACGCCCTGACCGCCCTGCAGGAGATCGACGACCTCCTCCGGGGACCGGCACTCGTAGACCGTCGTGCCGTCCGATATCAGCGTGATCTCGGCCAGATCGTCGACTCCGCGCGAACGCAGCGTCTCGATGGCCCGGCGGATGTTCTGCAGCGACACCCCGGCGTCCAGCAGACGCTTGACGACCTTCAGGACGACCAGGTCACGGAACGAGTAGAGGCGCTGAGTGCCGGATCCGGAGGCGTCCCGCACGCTCGGAACCACCAGCGTGGTCCGGGCCCAGTAGTCGAGCTGCCGGTAGCTGATGCCGACGGCCTGACAGGCGGTCACTCCCCGATATCCGACCTCGCCGTCCTCGCCGACGAGTGGGCCTTCAAGAGGTTGCTCGTGCACGCGACTACCTCCCCGCGCCCATGATCAAAATCTAGGCGGTATGCCGGTTCACCTGGACTTCACGAGCGTATATCTCAATCGAGGCCGAAACATGGAGGTAACCGCTCGACACGCCGCGCACGGACGAACGGCGCCGGTCGATGTCAGCCCGCGAAATCCTCGGGACGCACCTGGTCGAGGAATTCCCGGAACTTCTCGACCTCGTCCTCCTGCTCATCGGGGATGACGATGCCGGCCTCGGTGAGCACCTGATCGGCACAACGGATCGGAGCGCCGACACGCAGAGCGAGCGCGATCGAGTCACTCGGCCGGGCCGAGACCCGCAGATTGTCACCGATCAAGAGATCGGCGTAGAAGACGTTGTCCTTCAGTTCGGTGATCTCGACCGCCTTCAGCGGGGCCTTCAGCGCCGCCAGGATGTCCCGCAACAGGTCGTGGGTCAGCGGACGGGCCGGCTTGACCCCCTGCTGCTCGTAGGCGATCGCCGTCGCCTCCACCGCACCGATCCAGATCGGCAGATAGCGGTCGCCGTCGACCTCCCGCAGCAACACGATCGGCTGGTTGCTGGGCAGCTCCACCCGGACCCCGACCACGCTCAGCTCACGCACCGCCGCCTCCGTGTCGTTATTGTCTCGGCCGCACCGCAGCCGCCCTAACCTGCACGGTACACGCACACCACGGGTGTCCGATCCATGCGGCATCGCCTTTCAGCGACCCAACTCACCCCGTAGACCCGAACGCACCAGCGCCGCGTGCAACCGCTGCGAGAGCGCCTGCAGCTCACGCGCGGTCTCGGCGGCACGGGCCCGGGCCGCCGGGTCGTGCTGACGCACCATCGGCGCCAGCAGCTGTGTGAACAGGCCCACCTCACGGTCCGCGCCGTTGCGGAAGGCACGCAGGTGACGAACCTCCAGGCCGTACCGGGTGAGACCCACCACGGCCTCCACGATGATCACCTGATCGGCGTCGTACCAGCCCGGCGGACGTGCGGTGACCAGGCCGATCTGCTCCAGCTCGGCCAGCAGCGCCTCCTCCACCCCGGTCCGCTCGATCAGATCGGCTTTCGGGATGCGGGAGTCCGCCGGGTCCTTCGCCTGCTGGGTACCGACCGCGACCAACGTGGGACGCTGCGGCGTGACCGGCTCCTTCTCCATCCGGTCCAGCTGCTCCCGGATCACCCGCAAGGGGAGGTACTGGTCGCGCTGAGCGGTCAGCACGAACCGCAGCCGGGCCACGTCGTTCCACGAATACTTGCGGTACCCGGAAGCGGTGCGCTGCGGGTCGACCAGACCCTCCGCCTCCAGGAACCGCAATTTCGAGATCGTGGTGTCGGGGAACTCGGTGCGCAGATGGGCCAGCACCTCCCCGATGCTCATCAGCGCACCCTCACGCCCGTCCTGAGGGCGCGAGGCCCCCGGATCACGCGCTGCCGCCCCCGACGGAGTCACGCCCGGCCCTCGCCCTCCGGCCGCGGACCGGCGATGAACACCAGACGGAACTTGCCGATCTGGACCTCGTCACCGTTGCTGAGGGTCGCGGATTCGACCCTTTCCCGGTTCACGTACGTACCGTTGAGCGAACCGACGTCGCGAACGGTGAAGACACCACCGTCGCGGTGGAACTCGGCGTGGCGGCGCGACACCGTCACGTCGTCGAGGAAGATGTCACTGTCCGGGTGCCGGCCGCTGGTCGTCACGTCGTGATCGAGGAGGAAGCGGGCGCCGGCGTTGGGCCCACGGCGCACCACCAGCAGAGCCATCCCCGGGGGGAGCGAGCCGGCCACACGGCTCGGAACCACGTCCGTCTCGGGTCCCTCGAGCACCTCGTCAAGGGCGCCAAGGTTCAGCGTGGACGTGACGTCGAGCGGGGGGAACTCGTCGTCTGGGCGCGTCATCGGACCACCTCACGGATCAGTTGGTCGTCGCCTCCCGGCGAGGCTGGCGACGTTGCGGCCCCGCCGGGGCCATTTCGGCCCGACGCACGACTATCGGTTTCAAAGGAATAACAGTTCTTCGTGTGCTCCGCGAGCCTAGTCAGCGCCAATATCGCTGAGCAACCGGACTCGCGGGGAACGAATGGACGGGTATGAAACCCGGCGACGCTTCAGCTTTCGGTGAGAGCCCGGTAGGCCGCCGCGTCAAGCAGTGCGGCCACCGACGCGGGATCGTCCGGAGCGATCTCGACAAGCCACCCGGCGGCGTACGGCTCGCCATTGATGATCTCCGGCTCGTCCGTCAGCGTGGCATTCCTCGCCACCACCGTGCCGGAAATCGGCGCGTAGATCTCCGAGACGCTCTTGGTCGACTCGATCTCGCCGAGCGAGTCGCCCGCCTGCACCACCGTGCCCTCGTCGGGCAGCTGCACGTAGACGATGTCACCCAGCGCGTCCTGCGCGAAATGGGTGATCCCCACCCGCACCGGCCCGCTGCCGTCACCGGCGACCCACTCGTGCTCCGCGGTATACCGCAGATCCTCAGGAATCAACGCTTCCTCCGTTAATCACGACACCGGACGCGCGTACCGCAAGGCTGCCGCCTTACGCACAGCGGTCACTTCGACCAGCGAACGCGAGTCCATGGTCACGCTACCGCCGTCGTTCTTCGCCGACGCCACCACCCCGCCCGGGATCTGCAGCGCCGTACTCATCGTGCCCGCCGGGCCGATCACCAGAAGGTGGAACGGGCCGGTCAGTTCCTCGCCGTCCGCGATGATGCCACCACCGGCCGCGTCCACGAAGAAACTTGACGCGACCACCCGTACGGCAGCCCCGTTCGCGCCGATGAGCTGCATCACCTCACCGCCGGCGCCACGCAGCTCCTGCACGGTGTTCAGCACGTCCGAGGCCCGGACATTGCTCAGTGTGATGTCCAGACCGGGACCGCGGCCGGGTACCGTGCCGGCCAGCAGCCCCAGGTCCTGACTGCGCCGCTGGGCCTCCGCCTGCGCCGCCTCCTTGCCGCCGACCTCCGAGCTGAGCTGCTGTCTGCTCTGCTCCAGGGCCTGGATCTCGGCCAGCAGCCGGCTGTCCTGGGCCTCCAGGTCGCTGAGGATCCGGACCAGGTCCTCCTGCCGCATGGCCGACAGCCCCTCGTCGGCGTCGTTGCTGCGCAGCTGCACCACCAGGGTGAATCCGAGCAGGGCCAGCAGCACCCAGATCAGCGTGCCGGCCGGGGCGGGGCGCCGCCGGGCCGGGCGACCAGGATCACTCTCTGTTTTCGGCACGGAAATCGACGGATCGGGTGACGTGTCGGATGTCTCCCCCGCGGATTCCGGCACGCTTCGCCCGAGATCAAGATCACCTTCTGGTACGGCCGGAGCAGCACCCGCCCCTGCCGTGTCCGCCTGACCGTCCGCCTCGTGCGGGTCCACCGGCCGTGGTGCGGTCAGCTCCCGCCCGGCAAGCGACACGGTCGGCTCCTCGTCCGCCTCCGCCGCCACCGAACGCGAGCCCGCCGTCTCCTTGTCCGCCTGCCGGGGCACGCTCGCGGCAGCGCCCTCCGGGGTCTTGTCCACGGTGTCGTCGGGGTCGGTCATCGCACGTCCCTATGCCCGGAAGAGGTGGCGTCGGATCGCCGCGACATTACCGAAGATCCGCACGCCGAGCACGACGACGACACCTGTCGACAGCTGACCGCCGACGCCGAGCTGGTCACCCACGTAGACGATCAGCGCCGAGACCAGCACGTTCGAGATGAACGACACCACGAACTGCTTGTCGTCGAAGATGCCGTCCAGCTTGGCGCGCACCCCGCCGAACACCGCGTCCAGGGCCGCCACCACCGCGATCGGCAGGTACGGCACCAGCTCGGGTGGAACGGACGGCTCGAACAGGATGCCCAGCAGGACACCGGCGAGCAGGGCGAGTACGGCGATCATCGGCCGCCTTCCGTCACTGAGATGTCCGGCACGGACGACCCCGCACCGGACGACGCGTTCGACGAGGGAGATTCCGACGGCGCGACGCTCGGCTGCACCGACCGCAACTTGAACCCGGCCGCCGCCTCGAGGGTCAGATCATCGGCCTCGGTGGCTTTGAAGGAGATCCCGAACCGGTCCGACAACGTCTCGAAGAACTGGCCGGCGTACCCCTCGCGGAAAGCGTCGGCCAGGTCGTCGGGACCGATCGCCGAGATCTGGTACGGCGAGCCGACCGGCCGGATGTCCACCAGGATCGCCTCACCGGCCTGCCGGATCCGCGACGTCGCGGTCAGCCGCTGCCCGTTGATCATGATGGCCTCGGCGCCGGCCTCCCAGAGCGCGTTCGCCGCCAGCTGCAGATCGGTGTCCTTCACCTGCGCCTCGGCCCGCCGCTCCCCGGTCACCACGTCCACCGACGTGGGCCCGTCCACCAGCGTGATCCGTGCGCCGGAGCCCCGCACCCGGGCCATGCCGGTGACCGCCTCCAACTCCTGGAGCCGGGCCACCGCCTCACCGCCCAGCTCGCTGTCCCGCAGCGCCGCCACCTCGTCGGCGAGCCGGTCGGCCCGGCGCTGCAGCTCCTCGGTCTCGGCCCGCCGGTTGTGCACCTGACCGATCAGCGACTCCCGCGCCGTGGTGCGGGCCGGTTCCTCGGCCATCGTCTGGCGGTAGGCCACCACCAGCAGAACGCCGATCAGCATCAGAGTCAGCGCGGCCGATCCGCCGGCCGCGAGGCGCCGGGCCCCGGTCCGCGGGCCCTCCTTCGCCCGGCGTGCGGCCGCGTCGGCGTAGCCCGGGTCGAGCGGGTTCTGGAACAGCGCGGTCAGGAAGTCGGGAGCATATGTCCGTTTTCCCGCCCCACCGTCCGGATCCGGCGGCCCGTCGAGTTCGGGCAGGCCCGGCTCGGCAGCCGGCCGGATCACGACGACGCCTCCCGGTCGGCGCGGAGCACCCGCACCGCCTGGATCAGGTAGAGGACGGCCGCACACCAGTACAGCCCCAGCGCCCACCAGGCCAGGCCCCAGCCCACCGGGCCGGCCCACCACTCGAACGACGGCACCGCCTTGGCCAGCAGGATGATCGGGAACGATCCGAGCAGCAGGAACGTGCCGGTCTTGCCGACATAGTGCACGGGCGGCGGCCCGTATCCGTGCCGGCGCAGGATGAGCAGCACCACGCCGAGCACCGCCTCGCGCAGCAGCAACGCCCCGGTCAGCCACAGCGGGATCACCTCGCGCACGGTGAAACCGACCAGGGTCGCCACGATGTAGAGCCGGTCCGCGAACGGATCGAGCAGCTCACCGAGACGGCTGACCGAGTTCATCCGGCGGGCCACGTAGCCGTCCACCCAGTCGGTGGAACCGCCGACCATCAGCACGATCACCGCGCCGACGTCGTTCTCCACACCGAGCAGCAGATAGAGGAAGAGCGGAACCCCGAGCAGCCGCAGCATGCTGATGGCGTTGGGCAGGGTCCAGATCCGGTCGGAGGTCTCGATGGACGGCGCAGGCTGCTGCGACATCGCGACTTCCTCTCCCCCTCGGCCGAGGCCCCCGCCCGACTCGTGCGCGAGCCCGGAAACCGGCCGCTGCGCGCTGTGGCGGCTGTGCATGTACGTCCCGGTCGCGGAGCAACTATAACCAGCCGCGTCCGCACGCCTGACGCGCAGTCACACCCGCCACACCGCGAAGGGCATCCTAGGAGGCTAGCTGGCGGCTCGGCGCGCTGCCCGGCCGCGCCGGGCCCGGACGTAGTCGTCGATCACGTACCGGCCGAGCTCCCCGGGTTCAGGGCTGAAGACCCGGCCACCGTTGCGGTGAGCGACGGCACCCACGAAGCGGCGCAGTCCCGGATCCTCACCGAGCATGAACACGTTCAGCGTGGCGCCGAACCTGGTCAGCAGATCCACCTCGCGGATCGTGGCCTGGATCGTCTCCGGCAGCGGCGGCCACCAGAAGATCGCCTCGCCGTCCTCCTCCAGGTGGGAGGTGGGCTCGCCGTCGGTGACGACCAGCACGACCGGTTCGGCACCGGGGTGCCGGCGCACGTGCCGGGCCGCCAGTTTCAGGGCGTGCTGCAGGTTCGTGCCCTTCTCCGCGGTCGGTTCGACGGCGGCCAGCTCACCCTGGGACAGCATCTGCGCGTACCGGCCGAAACCGATGATCTGCAGCGCGTCCTGCGGGTACTTCGTGGCGACCAGGTGCGACAGGGCCAGGGCGGTCTGTTTCATCGGGCCCCAGCGGCCGTCGGCGTACATCGAGTAGGACAGGTCGACGCAGAGCGCGACCACGGCCGAGGAACGGCGCTCGGTCTCGGCCACCTCGAAGTCGTCCGGCTCCAGGCGGACCGGCACCCTCGCCCGGCCACCGGCGGACCGCCGCCGGACCGCGTTGCCGATCGTGCGGACCACGTCGAGCGGCTGGTCGTCACCGAACTCCCAGCGGCGCGACGATCCGATCAGGTCACCCGCGGCGCCGGCGTCGCGGGTGTCGTGCTGCCCGCGTTTGCCGGCGAGGTCCCGGAAGATCGCGGAGAGGGCGGTCTGACCGAGACGGCGCAGCGCTTTCGGCGAGAGGGTGAGCCCGTCGGCGTCGCGCTGCACCCAGCCCTGCCGCCGCAGTTCCCGCTCCAGCTCGCGCAGCCGCCGCAGGTCGTCGGCGGCACCCCGGCCGAGCTGGCGTTCCACGGCCTCGACGTCCACGTCGTCGAGGGTGGCACCGGGATGGTCCTGGCCGAGCTGGTCGATCAGCTCGTCGAGGTCGGCGAGCTCGCCGAGCGCCGAGGCGGCGTCGCCGTACCCGAGATCGGCCGGGCCGCGCATCCGTTCCCCGCGCCCCCAGTTCAGGTTCGGGCGCAGCGAACGCAGGTTGTCGGTGAGCTCGGCGAGCTGCCCGGCCAGCGGCCCGTCGCCGAGCGCCTGCGCCATCAGCTGCTGCAGTTCCTCGCGCTGCTGCGGGCTGAGCGAGCGCATCAGCCGTTCCGCGGCGGCGGCCTGCCGGGCCAGCGAGTCGATCAGCTCGTCGACGTCGCGCGGGTTGTCCGGGAAGAACCGGCCGTGCTTCTGCATGAAGTCACGGAACGCGTCGCCGGTGTCCTCGCCGCGGGCGTGTTTGGCGAGCAGGCCGTTCAGGTCACGGACCATGTCCGCGACCTCGGACAGGTCACCCTGCTGAAGGGCCTGTTTCATGCCGGCGAACCGCTGCTCCACCACCTCCTGGCGCAGCCCGGAGAGGATCTGCTGGTAGATCTCACGGGCCTCGGCGGACGCCCAGTCGTAGCCGGACAGGTCCGCGACGGCCTGGGACACCGACCGGGGCAGGTTGTCGAGCATCGCCTCGTTGAACCGGGCCGCGTCGTCGTCGCGGGCGGCCAGCGCGTCACGCTCGGTCGCGAGGGCCTGGTCGAGCATCTGCCGGGCCCGGGTCACCGCACCGTCGAGATTGCCGCGGCGCAGCGCCTCGCGCCGCAGCCGGCGGGCGCGTTCCCGCAGCGCGTCCAGCCCGCGGCCGTCGCGCGGGCCCTGCCGGATCAGATCGCGCAGCGCGTCGCGCAGGCTGTCACCGGCCAGGACACGCTCGCCCATCTCGTCGACGGCCGCCCGCACGTCATAGGGCGGCGCGAGCGGGTCGGGCCCGTCGCGCCATGCCCCGTATCGGAAGACGTTCCCACTCATCCCGGTCAGCTCCCGTAGAGGGTGCGGCCGTCGTCGGTCAGCTCCTTGGCCAGGCGACGGGTCAGGTGCAGGCCCTCCAGCACGAACTCGATGCCGGAGGCCGCCTGCCCGGGGCTGGGCGCGTCACCCAGGCCGAGCCGGTCGAGCACCTTCGCCAGGCCCGGGACGGTGCCGATCTGACCGAGCAGCTCCTCGGCGCTGACCAGGTCGCCGGTCTGGATGATGGCGCCCTCGGCCACCAGATCGGTGAACCCGGACAGGTCGAGGCCGCCCAGCCGGGCGCGGAACGTCTCGGCGGTGGCGACCCGCAGCAGGTGCCCGAGGATCTCGGTCTCCCGGCCCTCCTCGCCGCTCTCGAACTCGACCTTGCCACGCAGCGTCGACGTGACCGACACCGTGTCGCAGACGCGGGCCACGGCCTCACGCTCGCCGCGCAGCCCGGCCCGGCGCAGCGCGGACGCGGCCACCGTCTCGGCGGCGGCGATCGCGAACCTGGCGGACACCCCGGAGCGGGCGTCCACCGACGGCGACTCGCGGACGCCCCGGGTGTACCTCGCGAGGACCTCGACCAGGTGCTCGGGCAGGGACGCCACCAGCGACGCCTCCTGCCGGATCAGGGCGGTCTCCAGCTCCAGATCGATCGGGTAGTGGGTGCGGATCTCCGCCCCGAACCGGTCCTTGAGCGGGGTGATGATCCGGCCGCGGTTGGTGTAGTCCTCCGGGTTGGCCGACGCCACGAGCAGCAGGTCGAGCGGCAGCCGAAGCTGGTAGCCGCGGACCTGGATGTCGCGTTCCTCGAGCACGTTGAGCAGCGACACCTGGATGCGCTCGGCCAGGTCGGGCAGCTCGTTGACGGCGAAGATGCCCCGGTTGGTGCGTGGCACCAGGCCGAAATGGATGGTGTCCGGATCGCCCAGGGCGCGGCCCTCGGCCACCTTGATCGGGTCGACGTCGCCGATCAGGTCACCCACGCTGGTGTCCGGGGTGGCGAGCTTCTCGCCGTACCGCTCGGAGCGGTGCAGCCAGGCGATCGGCAGCAGGTCACCGGCCTCGGCGGCCAGTCGCCGGGCCGCCGGGGTGAGCGGGTGGTACGGGTGCTCGTGCAGCTCGGACCCGGCGATGTAGGGCGTCCACTCGTCGAGCAGGCCGGTGAGAGCCCGGATCAGCCGGGTCTTGCCCTGGCCGCGCTCGCCGAGCAGCACCATGTCGTGGCCGGCGAGCAGGGCCCGCTCGACCTCGGGCAGGACGGTGTCCTCATAGCCGACGATGCCGGGGAACCGGGGCTCGCCGGAGCCGAGCCGGGCCAGCAGGTTGTCGCGGAGTTCCTCCTTGACCGTGCGGAACTCGTGCCCGGAGGCACGCAGTTCCCCGACGGTCCGGGGCAGGTCAGCGGGTGGGGTGGGCGTGATCGCGGTAGTCGCCTCTGTCACCGGGGGAACGCTACTCCGCGGATATGACAAACAACGATTGTGCGGGCGGACACATCCAGGGCCGCGGGATTGGCTCTGGTTACGGTCCGTGCCGCGCGGCACGCTCCAACCCATGACGGAGATTGCGCGGTACGCCGCATTCACGCTCGATCCGGCCGGCGGCAACCCGGCCGGTGTGGTCCTCGACGCGGGCGCCCTGGACGACGCCGCCATGCAGGCGATCGCGGCTGACGTCGGCTATTCGGAGACGGCTTTCGTGACCGCACGTGACGGCGACCGGTTCCGGGTGCGCTACTTCAGCCCGCTCGCCGAGGTGCCGTTCTGCGGGCACGCCACGGTGGCGGCCGCGGTCGCGCTGGGCCCCGGCCGGCACGTCTTCCTGACCAACGCGGGTGAGGTGCCGGTACTCGTCGACGATGCCGGGCGGGCCACGCTGACCAGCGTGGATCCGAAGGTCGCCGAGCTGGGCGGCGCGGATCTGACCGATCTGCTGGCGGCGCTGCGCTGGGCACCGGAGGACCTGGACCCGTCGCTGCCGCCGCGGGTCGCGTACGCCGGGGCGTTCCATCCGGTCCTCGCCGGGCGGAGCCGCGAGCGCCTCGCCGAGCTGGACTACGACGTGCCGGCGCTCAAGGCACTGATGACGGCGCGTGACTGGACCACGGTGCAACTGGTGTTCCGCGACACGGCCGGCTCGTTCGACGTGCGCAACCCGTTCCCGGTCGGCGGGGTGTACGAGGACCCGGCGACCGGTGCGGCCGCCGCGGCCCTCGGTGGTTACCTGCGTGAGCTGGGACTGGTCGCCGCGGACGCCACGCTCGAACTGCGCCAGGGCGACGACATGGGACGGCCGAGCCGGATCACCGTCCAGCTGGACCCCGCGGTGAGCGGGGTCCAGGTGAGCGGCGCAGCGGTGGAGATCAGCTGAGACGCAGCTCGATCGACGACGCGCCCGGCCGGACGCCGACCACCGTGCCGGCCGGATAGCGCAGCGTGTGGTCGCGGTCGGTGGAGATCAGCACCACGCCGATCCGGTGACCGGCCGCGAACACGTGGTCGGTGCTCTGCAGCTCGAACCGGAACGTGTACGGCTTCCCGGCCTCGATCGGCGTGGTCCGCGCCGGTGAGAACCGGTTGCGCACGTCGATCCAGCCACGGGTGACGATCTCCTGATCGGACGGCGCGGTCACGTACTCCCGCCTGGCGAAACAGCCGGGATCGCCGTCGATGCCGGGCCCGATGCAGTCCTGTTCGGGCAGCGTCCGCGTGCGGACGAACCGGTCGGCGGTCCCGTAGTCGACGAGCAGCGCGGTCAGGTACGGCGAGTCACCGGTGATGTCGGCACGGACCGTCACCTCCGGGGTGCCGGAGAGCCGCACGTCCTTCGGCAGCGGCGGGCTCAGGTGCACGAACCGGCCGGCGTCGGCGGTGTCCGGCGCGGCAGCAAGCGACTCGGCGGTCCGGGCCGGGTCGTCGGTGAACGTCTGCCGCGGCCCGTCGCCCAGCCGGACGGTGGTGTCGCGGCCCCGCAGCGGCCAGGAGTGCGAGGTCGTCCACCGGTTCGGGGCGGTTTCGACGTCGGCGATCGGCTCCCGCATGATCCCGGTGTCGATCCGGTGGAGCCACTGGTCGAACCAGCGGTGCAGGGTCGACAGCCACTCGGCCCGCCGGATGTTGAACGGGTCGGTGTGCCCGGCCTGGTGCAGCCAGATCTTGCGCGGCACGTGGTTCTTCCCGAGCGCGTCCCACCACTGGCCGGCGTGCCGGGTCCGCACGTTGAAGTCGTGCAGCCCGTGCACCAGCAGCACACTGGCCCGCACCCGGTGGGCGTCGCGCAGGTAGTCGCGTTCGGCCCAGTACGGGCTGTAGTCGCCGGTCTCCCGGTCCTGCTCGCGTTCCAGCCGCGCCATGACGTCGGCGCAGACCTCTGGATTGGCCCTGGTCAGCACGGCCTTGGCCAGGATGTCGGTGTCCTCGCCCTGGAAGCCGCCGGGCGCGACGACCCCGCCGTCGGCGCGGTAGTAGTCGTACCAGCTGCTGATCGCCGCGATCGGCACGATCGTCTCCAGGCCGCGCACGCCGGTGGCGGCGACGGCGTTCGGCAGGGTGCCGTTGTAGGAGACGCCGATCATGCCGGTACGGCCGGTCGACCAGCCCGCCTCGACCGGGGCCCCGGCGGCGTCGAAGCCCGGCGCCCGGCCGTTGAGCCAGTCGATCACGGCTTTCATGCCGAGGGTCTCGTTGCGCCCGCCCGAGGTGGGGCAGCCGTCCGAGCCGCCCGAACCGAGGCTGTCGGCGAAGACCACGGCGTACCCGCGCGGCACGAAGTAGTTGTCGAGGTACCCGGCGAAGGTGATGGTGTCGGCCCGGTTCGCGGCCACCGCGGCTGAGGACGACAGGCTGCCGTCGCGGTCGATGTCGTCGTGGTTGGGGATGTCGTTGAGGCCCGCGTAGTACGGGCTGGGCTGGAAGATGACCGGCACCTTCTGGCTGGTGGCGGGCCGGATGATCCGCACGGCGACCCGGTCGGGCCGGCCGTCGCTGTCACTGTCGGCCGGGCTCTGCACCCAGACCTGTTCCCGGATCGCTGCGGCGTAGTCGTGGACGGGCTGGGTGCCACCGGTCGCGGCGCGGGCCGGATCGGCGGCCGTCACCACCGGTCCGGCGAGGACGAGGAGCACGGTCAGGCTCCTGGCAAGCAGTCGCATCGGCACACCGTATCGCCAAACATCGATGTCAGGGGGTACGCCTAAAATGAGCGCCGATGAGCGCCACACTGATCGCCCGGGAACTCGCGGCAGGACACGGGGACCGCACCCTCTTCACCGGACTCGACCTGGTCGTCGCGCCGGGTGACGTGATCGGCCTGGTCGGGGTGAACGGAGCGGGCAAGACGACGCTTCTGCGTACCCTCGCCGGGGCGGTCGCCACCGAGAGCGGAACCGTCTCGCTGAGCCCGCCCACCGCCAACGTCGGATATCTGCCGCAGGAGCGGGAACGCCGCGCCGGCGAGACCGTGCGGGACTTCCTGGGTCGGCGGACCGGGGTGACCGCCGCGCAGGAGGCGATGGACGCGGCCGCGATCGCTCTGGCCGAGGGCGAGGCGGGCGCCGACGACCGCTATGCGTCGGCCCTCGACCGCTGGCTCGACCTGGGCGGCGCCGACCTGGACGAGCGGATCGCCGAGGCCGGCCTCGGCTTCGAGCTGGACCTGCCGATGACCGCGCTGTCCGGCGGCCAGGCGGCGCGTGCGGGGATGGCGTCGCTGCTGCTCAGCCGGTACGACATCTACCTGCTCGACGAGCCGACCAACGACCTCGACCTGGACGGGCTGGCCCGCCTCGAGGCGTTCGTGACGGGGCTGCGCGCCGGCGCCGTGGTGGTCAGCCACGACCGCGAGTTCCTCACCCGCACCGTGACCAAGGTCCTCGAGCTCGACCTGGCACAGAACCAGACCCGGGTGTACGGCGGCGGATACGACTCGTACCTGCAGGAACGCGAGCGCGCCCGGCAGCACGCGCGCGAGGAGTTCGAGGAGTACGCCGACAAGAAGGAGGACCTCCTCGATCGCGCCCGGATGCAGCGTTCCTGGGCGGACAAGGGCGTGCGCAACGCCCGCCGCAAGGCGACCGACAACGACAAGAACATCAAGGCGTTCCGCGCCGACTCCAGCGAGAAGCAGGCCGCCAAGGCCCGGCAGACCGACCGGATGATCGAGCGCCTGGAGGTCGTCGAGGAGCCCCGCAAGGAATGGGAGCTGCGGATGGAGATCGCCGCCGCACCCCGGGCCGGCGCCGTGGTGGCCACCCTGCGCGACGCCGTGGTCCGCCGCGGTGACTTCACCCTCGGGCCGGTCACGCTGCAGATCGACTGGGCCGACCGGGTCGCGATCACGGGTGCCAACGGGTCCGGCAAGTCGACCCTGCTCGCGGCGCTGCTCGGCCGGGTGGACCTGGAGTCGGGCGGGCGGCATCTCGGGCCCGGAGTGGTGGTCGGCGAGGTCGACCAGGCCCGTGGCCTGTTCCTCGGCGACGAACCGCTGTCCCGGGCGTTCGGGGCGGCCGTACCCGACTGGAACGACGCCGACGTGCGGACCCTGCTCGCCAAGTTCGGCCTGCGGTCCGCGCACGTGACGCGCCCGGCCGCGACCCTCTCCCCCGGCGAACGCACCCGCGCCGCGCTGGCCCTGCTGCAGGCGCGCGGGGTCAACCTGCTGGTGCTCGACGAGCCGACCAACCACCTGGACCTGCCGGCGATCGAGCAGCTGGAGTCGGCGCTGGCCGGTTACACCGGCACGCTGCTGCTCGTCACCCACGACCGGCGGATGCTGGAGGCGGTCGCCACCGACCGGCACGTCGAGGTGGTGGCCGGCAAGGTCACCGGCTGACCGGCCGGCGGTTCCCTCAGCGGTCAGCTCGCGGTGGTGAACGGGCTGCTCAGCGGGCCCTCGTTGGCTGACCGGTCCAGACCGCTGACGCAGTAGGTGGCCGGGCCCGCCGGAGGCTTCCGGTCGACGACCGGGCTACCGGCGCGACCCGTCGCAACCAGGGACCCGGTGCCTTTGTCCGTACGATAAAGGGCCCAGCTCGCCCCGCCGCCCCCGGTGACCGTGAGGGTGACCGCGCCCCCGCCGGATCTGGTCGCCGCGGTGATCCGCGGCGCCGCCGGCGGTGCTGCCGGAAGCCGCGCGATCCGTGGGAGCAGCGCCGGCGCCGAGTAGTGCTTCGCCCGGTAGCGGGTGACCGAACCGAGCCGGTCGGCGCGGACCTGCTTGGCGTTGTAGTGGACCTGCCCCTGGACGCCGAACTTGTCGTTCAGGGCCATCTGCTTGTCGAGCTGGGCCGGATCGCTCCAGTCGCCCTTCTCGCCGACCCGGTAGTCGGCCATCCCGATGTAGAGCTGGACGCCGGTTCCCTTGACCGTTTTTGCCCACCAGGGCAGCACCTTGGCGTAGTCGGCCTTGTCGAATCCGATGGTCCAGTACAGCTGGGGCACGATGTAGTCGAGCCAGCGCTCCCGCACCCAGGTGCGGGTGTCGGCGTAGATCGCGCTGTAACTCTCCAGGCCGCTGGTGTCGGAGCCCTCGCCGCCGTTGCGCCAGATCCCGAACGGGCTGATTCCGAACTTCACCCACGGCTTGAGCTCGGCGATCCGCTGCCGCATCTCACGGACCAGGGTGTTCACGTTGTCCCGGCGCCAGTCGGCACGGCTCTTCCCGGCGCCGTACCTGGCGTACGTCGCGTCGTCGGGGAAGGCTTCGCCCTTGCCGTCGCCGGGGTACGGGTAGAAGAAGTCGTCGAAGTGGACACCGTCGATGTCGTACCTGGCGACCGCCTCCAGCATCGCGTCCTCGACGAATCTGCGGGCCTCCGGGTGGCCCGGGTCGTAGTAGAACCGCCCCTTGGCACCGGCCGGGTGGGCGATCCGCCACTCCGGGTGCACCACCAGCGGATGGTTCGCGGGCAGCTTGGTCAGGTCGGTACCGGCGCCGGACGGCGCGAACTGGGTTCCCCGGTACGGGTTGAACCAGGCGTGGAACTCCAGGTTGCGCTGGTGGGCCTCGTCGACCATGAACGCCATCGGATCCCAGCCGGGGTCCGTGCCGTCGAGCTTGCCGGTCAGCCAGTTCGACCACGGGGCGTAGTCGGACTTCCAGAAGGCGTCGCCACTCGGGCGCACGTGCACGAAGATCGCGTTGTGGTTCTGCGCGACGGCGAGGTCCAGCCACTTCAGATATTCGGAGCGGACCTGCTCCTGCGGCAGCCCCGGGCGGCTGGGGAAGTCGATGTTGTACACCGTGGTGAGCCACATGCCGCGCAGCTCCCGGGGCGCCGTCACCGGCACCGCACCGCACCGCCCGGTCACCGTCTGTGTCGGTGCCTCGGCCACCGCCACCGTCTCACCCGTCCGGGCCGGCGGCTCGTGGAAAGCGGCCCGCAGCAGGCCGAGCCCCAACACCGCCACCGCGAACAGGACCGCCGACAGCAGCATCGCCACCCGCGCCGGCGGCCGGCGCAGCAGACTCACAGCACCGTCCGGTAGATCTCGAGGGTGTCCTCGGCTATGCGGGACCAGCTGAACCTCTCCACGGCGCGGCGACGGCCGGCCTTGCCCATCCGCTCGGCCAGCTGCGGGTCGTTCAGCAGGCGGGTGAGGGTAGCGGCCAGGTCGGCTACGAACCTCTCCGGGTCGACGGGCGTGCCCGTACCGTCCTGGACCTGGTCGATCGGCACCAGCAGGCCGGTCTCGCCGTCCGCGACCACCTCGGGGATGCCGCCGGTCGCGGTGGCGACCACCGCGGTCTCGCAGGCCATCGCCTCCAGGTTGACGATGCCCATCGGTTCGTAGATCGACGGGCAGACGAAGACGGTGGCGTGCGTGAGGACCTGGATGACCTCCTGCTTCGGCAGCATCTCCTGCACCCAGACGACGCCCCGCGGGTCGCGGACCTCGCGCAGCTCATGGGCGAGGCCGGCGACCTCGGCAGCGATCTCCGGGGTGTCCGGGGCGCCGGCGAGCAGGATGATCTGCGCCTCGGCCGGCAGGTCACGGCAGGCCCGCATCAGATAGGGCAGGCCCTTCTGCCGGGTGATCCGGCCGACGAACACGACGCTCGGGCGGTTGCGGTCGATACCGAGCCGGTCCACCACATCGGTGCCGGAGTCGGGGCTGTACAGCGAGGTGTCGATGCCGTTGTAGACGACATGGATCCGGTCCGGGTCCACCGACGGGTACGCCTTGAGCACGTCGCGCCGCATGCCGCCGGAGACCGCGATGATCGCGTCGGCGTTCTCGATCGCGGTCCGCTCGCAGAACGACGAGAGCGCGTAGCCGCCGCCGAGCTGCTCGGCCTTCCACGGGCGCAGCGGCTCCAGGCTGTGCGTGGTCAGCACGTGCGGGATGCCGTGCAGCAGTTTGGCGGTGTGCCCGGCGAAGTTCGCGTACCAGGTGTGGCTGTGCACCACGTCGGCGCCCGCGCAGCCCTGGGCGATCGCCAGGTTCACGCCCATGGTGCGCAGGGCGGCGTTGGCCCCGGCCAGCTCGGCGGGTTCCGGGTAGGCCGTGACGCCCGGCTCGTCGCGGGGCGCACCGAAGCAGTGCACCCGTACGTCGGTGAGGCCCCGCAGGTCACGGGCGAGGTATTCCAGGTGGACACCGGCACCGCCGTACACCTCGGGCGGGTACTCCCGGGAGATCAGATCGATCCGCACCTGGTCACGGGGTACATCAGCATCGGCCACCCTGGCAGGATAGTCGGCCCGGTGGCCGGACCTTCAAGTCGTGCCCCGGCCGGACGACAGGCGGTGCACGATCTCGTCGTCCGCCGCCGGCGGCCGCGCGAGCCACCGCGTCCACGCTACCGAGACCGACCCCCGCCGCACCCGTTCCGCAACCGGCGCGAGGTGACATGGCAACGTGCAGATTCACCGCCTCCCGGCCTGGCAGTACACCCTCGCGGGGGGCACCGCGGTGGTGCTCGTCCTGCACCTGCTCGGCAGCGGCCCGGCCTGGCTGATCCCGCAGGCGGCCGCCACGGTGATCCTGTTCCGGGCCGCGCGGCGGCTCCGGTGCGGATGGTGGCTGTTCCTCGCGGCGAGCGCGGCAGGTCTGGCCGCCGCGGCCTTCTGGACCGTGCGCGGCGGGGTTCCCGCGACCACGCCGATGGGCCTGACCCTCGCTCTGCAGTACGCCCTGCATGCCGCGGCGGCCGTCCAGTTCAGCCGTCTGCGGCGACCGGGCGGTGCCGCCGAGGCCGCCGCCGTGGTGCTCTGCGTGGCCATGCTGGCCTGGTCGTTCATCGTGCTGCCGTACCTGGGCCGGCCCGGCTACCAGATGGTCGACGACGCCCTCGCCGTGCTCTACGCGATCCTCGACCTGGCGATCCTGGCGACCGCGCTGCGGACCGCCACCGGCTCGCGCCGGGCGCCCGGCCGGCTCGTGGCCGCCGGTGGTGTCATGCTGCTCGCGTCGCACCTGGTCTACGCCGCGTCCGGAGCCGTGGGCACCGCGCCGCTGCTGCCCGGTGGCCTGCCGCACCTGGCGGCCCAGTTCTGGTGGGTGTTCGTCACCGCGGCCGCGATGCATCCGCAGGCCGCCCAGTTCGAGGCCGCGGACCCGACACCCCGGCGTCCCGCGCTGATCGCCATGTACGCGGCGGCCGTCGCGAGCCCGCTGCTGCCGGCGATCGCCGACCCGCGCGCGGTGGTGATCGTCCCGGCACTGCTCACGGCCGGGCTCTGCGGGCTGTTGCTGCTGCGGATCGTGCTGCTGGCCCGGCTCGCCCAGCGACGGGCCGGGCAGGCCCGCACGGCGCTCGCCGAGCAGCAGGCGCTGCAGGAGCAGCTCGCCCACCGGGCCGGGCACGACGGGCTGACCGGGCTGGCGAACCGCGACCTGCTGCTCGAACACCTGGACCGGGCCGTCGCCGGGGACCGGCCGTTCGCGCTGATCCTGTGCGCGCTGGACGGATTCAAGGAGGTCAACGACACGTACGGCCATCACGTCGGCGACACGGTGCTGTGCCAGGTGGCGGACCGGCTGCGGGAGTTCGCGCCCGAGGTGGCGATGGTGGCCCGGCTCGGCGGGGACGAGTTCGGCTTCCTGAGCCTCGACGTGACGGGCGCGGCCGCGCTGGCCGGGCGCGTGGTGACGGCCGTGTCGGCGGCGCCGTACGCGGTCGGCGAGCGGCGCATCCCTCTCACCGCGCGGGCCGGGCTCGCGGACGGCGTACCCGGCAACGACGCGGTGCTCGGCGATGCCGATCTCGCCCTGCGCGCCGCCAAGCAGGCCGGCGGCGCCCGTCTGGCCCGGTTCGACGAGTCGCTGCGCGCCGAGCAGTCCGAACGGGCCCGGATCGCGGCCGGGCTGCGCCGGGCGCTCACCGACGGCGACCTGTTCATGCACTACCAGCCGGTGGTGGAGACCGGGACGTCCCGGATCACCGGCGTGGAGGCGCTGATGCGCTGGCGCCGCGACGGGGAGCTGGTGCCACCGGGCGTGTTCATCCCGGTGGCCGAGCAGACCGGCCTGATCGGCGTGATCGGTGCCCGGGCCCTGCGGCTGGCCTGCGAACAGGCCGCGGCCTGGCACCACGAGCACGGCCTGTACCTGACCGTCAACGTGTCCACCCATCAGCTGCGCGACCCCGACTTCGCCGGCACCGTCCTGGCGGTCCTGGCGGACACCCGGTTGCCGGCGGCGGCGCTGGTGCTGGAGATCACCGAATCGGTGCTGATCGACGCGGCGGACACCCCGGTGCTCGGGACGCTACGGGCGCACGGCATCCGGATCGCGATCGACGACTTCGGCACCGGGTACTCGTCGCTGGCCTATCTGCACGCGCTACCGGTCGACATTCTCAAGATCGACCAGTCGTTCATCCGCCGGCACCAGGACCCGCCGCTGCCCCAGGACGTGAGTCTGACCAGGGCGATCCTCGAACTGGCACGCGGCCAGGGCCTCGTCGCGGTGGCCGAGGGTGTGGAGACGGCCGGGCAGGCGGAGCTGCTGCGGGAACTGGACTGCCCGCTCTCCCAGGGCTACCACTTCGGCCGTCCGGCCGATGCCGCGACCATCGGCGCGCTGCTCGGAGCACCCGTACAGCAGGCGGTAGCCTGACCGGAAAGAAGGCTGCAACGCCAGCAAGATATTTCGAACCGCCCTTTCGGGTGGCGCCGGGGCGGCCGGAATATTAGCGTCCTCCCCATGGCAGTCAAGGTGCTTGCGATCGTTCTGGCTGGTGGGGAAGGCAAGCGCCTGATGCCGTTGACGGCTGACCGGGCCAAACCCGGTGTGCCGTTCGGTGGCATCTATCGCATGATCGACTTCGTGCTGTCGAACCTGGCCAACGCCGGGTATCTCAAGATCGTCGTGCTGACGCAGTACAAGTCGCACTCCCTGGACCGGCACATCTCCAAGACGTGGCGCATGTCGACCCTGCTCGGCAACTACGTCACCCCGGTCCCCGCGCAGCAGCGCCTCGGCCCGCGCTGGTTCGCCGGATCCGCCGACGCGATCTACCAGAGCCTCAACCTGATCAACGACGAGTCGCCCGACTACGTGATCGTCTTCGGTGCCGACCACATCTACCGCATGGACCCGAAGCAGATGGTCAACGACCACATCGCCTCGGGGGCCGCGGTCACCGTCGCCGGCATCCGCCAGCCGCTCAGCCTCGCCGACCAGTTCGGTGTCATCGACGTCGGCGCCGACGGCAAGCGCATCCGGGCCTTCCGCGAGAAGCCGAAGGACGCCGTCGGCCTGCCCGACGCCCCCGATCAGGTCTACGCCTCGATGGGCAACTACGTCTTCACCACCCGGGCCCTGTGCGAGGCGGTCTCCGCCGACGCGCAGAACCCCGACAGCAAGCACGACATGGGCGGCAACATCATCCCCATGCTGGTGGAGAAGGGTGAGGCCAACGTCTACGACTTCCGCGACAACGACGTCCCCGGCGCCACCGACCGCGACCGCGGCTACTGGCGCGACGTGGGAACCCTCGACTCGTTCTACGAGGCCCACCTCGACCTGATCGCCACACTGCCGATCTTCAACCTGTACAACCACGACTGGCCGATCTTCACGAACTACGGCTCATGGCCGCCGGCCAAGTTCGTGCACGGATACGACGACCGTCAGGGCCGCGCCATCGACTCGATGATCTCCCCCGGCGTCGTGGTCTCCGGCGCGCTCGTCGAACGCTCGGTGATCTCCCCCAACGTCCGCGTCAACTCGTGGGCCCACGTCGACGGCGCGGTCATCATGGAGGGCGTCTCGGTGGGCCGGCGCGCGGTCATCCGCAACGCCATCATCGACAAGAACGTCGTCATTCCCGAGGGCGCCCAGATCGGCGTCGACCTCGACCGCGACCGGAAGCTCTACACCGTCAGCGACAACGGCGTGGTGGTCATCGGCAAGGGCCAGAGGGTGGAGCTCTAGACCTTCCTCCGGTACGGCCACGACGGCCCCGACCGCACCTGTCGCGTACCGGGGCCACACCGCGACGCAGGCATTCCCGCACGGCCCCAGCGCGCCCGCCGGGCTGAGGGCGTCCCCTCACCCTCACCCCACCGGTGGTCAGGACGGGGCTGCCAGGTCCCGGAAGTGTTCGTTGCGGTCGAGTCCGGCGACGTTGACGGTCAGTGTCCTGATGCCCGACGCCAGGAAATCCGTCAGCGCTTCGATCAGTTCCCTGCGGTCCGCCCGCGCCCTCCGCGCCTCGTGGAAATACTGTTCCCCGGGCCGGGACCGCGACTCGGCGTAGATTATCTCCACACAGTCTCCGGCCGACGGAAGGAAACGCACCTGGTCGGCCGACTCGGTGAAGCCGATCGACGCCGGCCTCCTCCCGCGGAGGTCCGCGAGCACCTCGCGCACACACCAGAGCAGGTCGAACAGCGGAACCAGGAACCGCGGCCCCATCACCACCACGTCATCCACACTGAACGTGACCCGGGCCGGGAAATGGGAGTAACGCAGATCCGACGCGTCGAAATTCTCCGCCCTCCCGTCGTACCACGGTAACGACCGAACCGCGGCCGGGACGGCGAAATCGACCTCGTGAACGGTGAGCCCTATCAATCTCGTTCCTTCCATTCGTGACGGATCCGGTACGGCAGCCAGGCCGGGACGCAGGGCAGGGAACCCGGATGGCCGTACCGGCGCAGGGGGTTGACCGGTCGTCGAGGCCCGGGTCAGGAGCGGCCGCGGAGGGTCTGGGACGGGGTCTCGCCGAAACGATCGCGGTAGGCCCCGGCGAAGCGGCCCAGATGGGTGAACCCCCAGCGGTACGCCACCTCGCTCACGTTGACCTGTCCCGGGTCGGAGCGGGACAGCTCGCCGTGCACCCCGTCGAGGCGCACGCGGCGCAGGTACGCCAGCGGCGGCATGCCGACGTGCTGGCGGAACGACTCCTGCAGCACCCGGACGCCGACGCCGGCGAGGGCGGCCAGGTCGTGGATGGTCCAGGGGCGGGCCGGCTCGATGTTCATGGCGTCCAGGGCGCGTTTGACGGTACGCGGGCGGTGCGGTCCCTGCAGGCCGGCCGGTTCCTCGCCGTAGGGGTGCTCGACGGTGAGTGCCAGGCCGCTGACGACCATGTCGCGCCAGCGGGCCGCCATCCGGGGACGGCTCGCGAGCGCGTCCGGCCCGCGGAGCTCGTGCAGGAGCAGGCGGGCCAGGGCGGCCCAGGTACGCCCGGGCCCGTCGACGAGGTCGAAGGTGGCACCGAGCGGCAGCGGGGAGACGACACGCTGGTCGAGGGCGGCGTCGACCTCGCGTTCCAGGGCGGCACGGTCAACCTTGACGCTGAGCAGGCGGCACGTGCCGGGCCAGTCGAGCTCGATGTCGCCGATGGGACGGTAGACGACGGCGCGGGTGGCGTCGGCCAGGACCGAGGTGCCGCGGTGCTGGGACCGGATGTTGCCGCTGAGCGGCACCAGGACGTGGTACGCCGTCTCCAGCGCCTCGATCGAGACACGGATGTCGGTGCCGTACCGCACCTCGCCGACGGTGATCGGGCCCAGCGTCGCCACGTCGGCGGCGAACCGGAGCCGGTCGGGGTCACCGACCGGCTCGATCCGCAGTGGACCGTAGTAGAGCTTGCGGCAGAACGCGTTCGCCTCGTCCATGTCGGAGGTGCGCAGGCCGACATGGACCGGGACGTCCACGCCCGGCGACGCCGGGCCCGGGAGCCGCTCGCCTGCCATGGCGTCCAGACTAGACCGGAAGAGGGGTCCGCCCGGGAACCACATTCGCCGGCCAGGTGACCTCGGCGACCGCGCCGCCACGCACCTCGACCTGGGTGAGCGGGGTGTCCTCGTCCTGCCAGACCACGTAACGGCCTTCCGGCAGGCTGTCGATGACCACACAGAAGGTGACACCGGACCGGACGTATCGGGCGCGGACCGCGGCGTGGGTCCGGCTGCCGGTGTCCTCGACCGGGGACACCTCGATCTCGTGGCCGTGCAGCACCGACGGGGTGTTGATGATCAGCGCGCCGATCGTACCGCCGATGTTCAGCATGACCGTGCCCTGGCCGGACGGCGCGAACGTGTGGTGGTGATGGTGGTGGTCGCCGTGTCCGAGACTCATGACGAAACTCCCTGCGGGCGAGATCAGGACGGGTTGTTGAAACCGTCGAAGGGGACGGGCAGGTAGGGGAACTTCTTCAGGAGCTTGGCGCTGACGTTCTTGATGCTCAAGCCCTGCTCCACCGCGGCGGCCGCGGCGTCCGCCTCGAACTCCTTGTTGACCAGGGGCAGCGTGGCACCGGCGACGGCCCTGATCGAGATGGAGACCACGTCGTCGGCGATGCGGCGGCCGTTCGGGAAGCCGGCGAGGTCGCCGCCGACGACCCCGAAGGCGTTCTCCTTCTCGGCCGGCGGAATGGCGGTGTTCAGCCGCAACATGTCGGCCTGCAGCTCACCGGTGTTGTTCTGGAAGCCCTCGATGATGCCGTCCGGGATGCCGGTCAGCAGGATGGCCAGCAGATCGGCGCGGGGATCCTTGGTCTTGTTGAACGCCGCCAGGTTGTCGAAGAGACCCGGGTAGAGCACCGGCAGAAGCGCTCCCAGCTCGGGCGTGGCGACGAACTCGGCGAACCGCTTGTCCTCGCTCGGCGGCAGGCTGTTGAACTTGTCCTTCTGTGCCATCGGCACGATGACCTCGTTGAACAGCGGGTTACCGAGCCGGGACACCTGCACCTGGGGGCCGACCACCACATCGCCGCCGCCCTTGTCCCCGCGCACCTCGACCTGACGGCGGCTCGCCGACGTCCAGACGCCGATCACCGCGCCGGCGTCCTTGGCGCGGACCCGCTTCTTGCCGTCACGGCGGACCATGTCCAGCGGGATCTGCAGGGCGATGCTGTGCACGTTGGTCTTGTCGGTGGCGTTGACGGCCTTGCCGGCGTAGTTGAACAGCTGCGAGCCGACCAGATGCTTGTCCTGGAACGGGCGCAGGGTGCCCAGGTCGAAGATCGCGCCCAGGTCGACGAAGAACGCATCGGCACGCTGGCCGGCGAAGACCTTCTCGCGGCTCTTCAGCTTGTGGACCGCGTCGTCGGCGAGCTTCTGGTAGTCCGGGATGCTGATCCTGCCGACGTTGCAGGGCGGGCACGGAAGCTTGTTCGCCAGGACGGTGCTCTTGCCGTGGCTGTCGACCTTGGTCACCGAGTAGAACTGGCGGCGGTTCCAGTTCTCGCTGTCGAGCGACTCGATCTGCCCCGTGTTGTAGAGGAACGTCTTGTCGTTGCGCAGCTCGGTGCGGAACCGGAACTGGTACGTGATGTCCGGGCGGGCGTCACCGTTGACATCGATGTGGATCTCGTACAGCACATCGTCGCCGAACTCGAAGAAGTTCGGGCCGCTGGCGGGGATCTGGAGCGGCACGTAGTTGGCGATGATGGTGACCGTGTCCGGGTCGTCGGGGCTGACGAACGCGTACAGGTCGGAGCTGTCGGCAACCGGGTCCTTGCTGATTTCCGGCGCTTCGCGATGGGAAGACATGTTCGGGGGAATCTCCTGTCGGAAGGAAACGCGGAAGGTCAGCGGCCGGCGGCTTTGAGCAGGCTGGCCACGAGCTTCTTGTCGGTGATCGTCTTGACCTTCTCACCGGAGAAGACGTCGATCGTGCCCTTCTTGACATCGCGCAGCGAGATGACCAGCGGCGCGCCGCTGTCCTTGCTCTCGGCCTCGCCGGCGAGGCTGAGACCGGCGACCGAGGCTGCGGAGACACCGACACCGGTCGCGGCGAGGGCTAGCACACGGCGGCGGGACAGCCACGAGGTGCGGCCCGGAGCGCGGTAACGAACACGACTCATGCTTGGCCTTTCATCGTTGGGGGGCCTGACAGGCGATGCATCGTCGACGCCGATCAGTACGAGATCCACGTGCCGGCGGTTCAACGGGAATTTTCGAAACCGCTCAATGGGTTTTCCGGCGGCGCAGACGGGTAACGCCCGCACCGGCCGCTGCCAGCAACGCGACGACGATCGCCCCGCCGATGAGCCAGTGACCGAAACCGACCATCCCATTGCCCGTCCCGGCGGCTGCGGCCGGTTCGGCGTCGATGGTGGCCGGGGGTTCCGCCCGGGCAGGCGGTTGCGCCGGAGCCGACGACGCCGGAGTGGCCGGCGCGGTCGTCCTCGCCACCGCGGCCTTCCTCGTGGCCGGCGGCGCGGCCGGAGTGGACGGAGCCGCCGCTGCCGCCGGGAACACCAGATCGGAGCAGGAGTAGTAGGTGTCCGGGGTGTTGCTGGTCTCCCAGACCACGTAGAGGATGTGCCGCCCGGTCCGCTTCGGCAGCGTCACCCGCATCCGGTACGCCCCGTCGGTCAGCGGCGGATCCTTGATGTCGGCGAGCGGCGAGCCGAGGTCGTCCCAGGTGAGCTTCTTCGCCGGGTCGTAGCCCGCGCGGGTGAGATAGAGACGGAACGACCCCTGGTGCGGGATGGTGCCCCGATACGAGATCCTGAGTTTCTGCCCCGACTGGACCTTCGTCGACGGGAAGTCGTCGCGCGCCAGGTCGAGCCCGCGGTAGAGGTCGATCCCGGCACTGCACAGCTTCCCGTCCGGCACGCGCGCCCGGTCGTCCTTCACGTTCGCGAGGCGCAGGTTGTCGTACGCCCCGAGAAAGCCGTCGGTGGCCTTGAGTGCGGCCTTGCAGGCGGCGGCGCCACGCTGGGTGCCGTTGCCGCCGCAGGCCGCGCTACGGCTGATCGGTGTCATCGGCGCCCCGTGCGCCATCGCGGGCACGGGCAGGGCGGGGACGGCGGTCGCGGCGAGCAGACCGGCGGCGGCGAGGCGGCGGACGAGCATGAGATCTCCCGGGTACGGCAGGGCAAGAGCCACCCGGGGGTACGGACTTCAGGCACCGCTCGTTCATCGGCCACGGTCCTGTGATTGCATGGCCGAGTCAGTAAGAAACCAGGAGGATTCATGAACAAGCCCGATGTCGGCCCGATTCCCGACGCTCCCGCCAGCGAACTGCTGATCGAGGACATCGTCGAGGGACAGGGCCAGGAGGCGAAGGCCGGCGACTTCGTGAGCGTCCACTACGTGGGGGTCGCCCAGTCCACGGGCAAGGAGTTCGACGCCTCCTACAACCGCGGCGAGGCGTTCGGTTTCCGGGTGGCCGGCCAGCAGGTCATCGCCGGCTGGGACCAGGGTGTCGCCGGAATGAAGGTGGGCGGCCGCCGCAAGCTGGTCATCCCGCCGCACCTGGGCTACGGCTCCCGTGGCGCGGCCGGCGCGATCAAGCCGAACGAGACGCTCGTCTTCGTGGTCGACCTGCTCGAGGTGCACTGACCCACCACCGTGCCGGTGGCCTCGGGGTGCGCTGCGCACCCGGGGGCCACCCGCCCCGGTGGCGACGGGAGAATTCCGGGATGGCCACGGTACGCGTCTCCCCCACCGCCGACCTGCGACCGGACGAGCGCACGGCGGTCCGCGCCCTGCTCGATCTGGCCTTCGACGGAGGCTTCGACGACCACGACTGGGATCACGCGCTCGGCGGTCAGCACCTGATCGTCACCCGGGACGGCGAGCCGGTCGCCCACGGCTCGGTGGTGCAGCGCCGGTTCCTGCATGCCGGCCGCTCCTGGCGGTGCGGTTACGTGGAGGCGGTGGCGGTGCACCCGCGGTGGCGCGGACAGGGCCTGGCCGCCGCGGTGATGACCGAGGCCGAGCGCCTGATCGACGGCGGTCACGAGTTCGGCGCCCTCTCCGCCTCCGACGAGGGTCGCGGCCTCTATCTGGCCCGCGGCTGGGTGCCCTGGCGGGGCTCGACGGCGGTGCTCGCGCCCGACGGCGTGACGCGTACGCCGGACGACGACGACAGCACCCTGGTCCGCCCGGTCCCCGGCCTGGACCTGACCGGCACGCTCACCTGCGACTGGCGCGACGGCGACGTCTGGTGATCACCCGACGCTGATGCCTGGTGATCACCGCGGGACGGTCCACAGTCACCGCGGGACCGCCCACAGTCGTTCCAGCAGGGGACGCAGCGCGCCGTCCTCGCCGGGCCGGCGCAGCGCCCAGGTGTCGGCCACCCCGACGACCGCCGCCGTGGCCGCGGTGATCAGTTCCACACCGGGGGTCGCGTCGATCAGGCCGATCCGCACCCCGTCGGCGACCAGTGCGGTGATCCACGGGTCGTCCGTCCCTGCTGCCGGCGCGGCTGCGGCGAGCACGGCCCGGTCGTCCGGATTCTGCCGCAGATGCTCGAGGAGCCGCGCGGTACCGTCCGCGAGCCGGTCCCACAGCTCGTCAGCGGTCCGCACCGGCTGCCAGGGCCCCAGCACGGCGAGCACCCGGGCGGCGGTGTCGGCGGCGACCGCGGCGAACAGGTCGTCCTTGCCGTCGAAGTAGTGGTACGCACTGGTCTTCGAGATCCCGGCAGCCGCGATGATCCGGTTGAACGAGGCGCCGTCGCGGCCGTCGCGCGCGAAGTGGGTCCGGGCGACGGCGAGGATCGCGGCCCGGGACTCGGGCGCCAGCCGGTCGAAGCGGGGCAGCGGCATCGTCAGACCCTAACGCGGCTGGCTCTCACCGCTGTCTCAGCCGCGCTGAGACAACGCCAGAGCCAGCCGGCGGTTGAGGCGGGCGGTCGACGCCCAGTGGGCGGCCCACAGCGGCAGTGCCACCGCTCCCCCGGCCAGGCCGGCCGGGCCGGGGAACAGCGACAGGATCTGGAAGGCGCACCAGCCGTAGCCCAGCCGGGTCCAGCGCCCGGCCCCGCCGGCACCGTGCGCGGCCAGCGAGGCACCGACCGCGCGGACGATGAAGAAGTCCTCGACGAAGTTGAACGGGATGGCGAACATCCACCACACCGAGGCGGGCCGGGCCCGCCGGGCGCCGGGCCGGACCAGTGACAGTGTCCGGTGCAGCGCCCGGCAGTAGAGGGCGACCAAGGCGAGGAACCCGGCGACGATCGCGACGCTAGCCCAGAGGGGCTGCCCCGCGATCTCCCCCAGGATCCCGCTGCCCCACTGCGGGGCCCAGATCGGGTAGCTCAGCAGGATCACCACGCCGGTCGTCCCGAGGACGCGCACCATCGTGCTCATGGTCCGAAAGTGTACCGCCGGTGTGTACCGGTGGTACCCCCTCGTCGAGCGGCTCTCCGATCGGCGTCACGCCTGCCTCCGCAGGTCCGCGCACTCCTTCTCGTCGGGCAGCAGTGGGCGGAACTTGATCTGCCACTTCTTCCCGGCCGACTCCCACGGCGTACGTTCGTTGGCCTTGGCCGCCAGAGCAAGGACCTCGTCCTTCTCGGCGCCGTCGACGGTCAGGCAGTTGATCCGCAGCTGCTCGTTGAGGAACCCGCCGGGCAGGTCGGCGGCCGGCCACTTCACCGGGGCGCCACCGGCACCGTCACCGGTCTCCTGGTACGGCGTGGCGAGCACCGCCACGCGCTCGGCGCGATAGGGCTCGGCGGGCGGGCTGGCCGCGTCGGCGAACTGGGCGTGCAGCGTTGCCAGGAACTCGGTCAGGCGCTTGCGGGCGGCCTGCTGCGCCGCGGTCAGGTTCTGGTCGTCGGGGCTGGCCTCGCTCAGCGCCATCACCTCGACGACCTGCTCGCCGCCGGCGGTGACGACGCTGATCCTCGTGCTGGGGATGTCGGCGACTCCGGGCGTACCGAAGTCGGCTCCGGACTTGACGCCCGCGGCGACCGCCGCATCGGTCAGCTCACGCAGGCGGTCGGCGCTGATCTTGATTTCCTGCATGTTCGGCAGGGCCGCGCCGGGATAGATGAGGGTGACCGGGCCCTCGGTCACCGCGCGCCCGTCGGCGTAGAAGGTGAACAGCGGGATCCGGGAGGGGATGGTCTCGGCCGGGACGAAACCGCCGCGGTACTCCACGCGCAGGGCGATGGCGGCCGGATCGGCGGTGGTGCTCTCGGTGACCGGCGCGGCGGAGCCGGGTGTGCCGGACTCGCCGGCGACGCCGGGCCGCGCGCACGCGCCCAGGAGCAGGATGGGGACGGCGACAGCGGTCATGAGCCCGCGGTTGATGGTCATGACGAGTACGACGAAACGGACCCTGCCGAGGTTCCGGCCTCCGTCAAGAAACCACCCGGGCCCTGCGCCCGAGGACTTCCACCTCGTCCCCCGGATGGAGCTGCCGGCCGCGCCGCACGTCGACCTCGCCGTTGACGGTGACGTCCCCGTTGGCGATGAGGATCTTGCCCTCCCCGCCGGTGTCGATGAGATCGGCCAGTTTGAGGAACTGGCCCAGCCGGATCATGTCGCCGTCGATGGGCACGTCACGCATGGGTTCATCATCCGTCACGAGATCTCCCCGAAATCTTCTGGGTCGGCGTTGAACCATCGGGGCCGGTGATCCGAACTACATGTCGTGAGGCATCTGGGGATGGCCCGCCGTGCGGGCGTGATGACCGCTGTGACCGCCGTCGGCGTGCTGTTCGCCGCCGGCCCGGCCGCGGCGGACGTGACGGTGAACCCGGCGAGCGTGCCGCAGGGCAGTGGAGCGAACCTGAGCTTCCACGTGACCAACGAGGGCACCGCGCCGATCACCGAGGTGACGCTGAAGATCCCGGCGGACACCCCGATCGCCGAGGTGTACCCGCTGTCGGTGGACAACTGGGCGCCACGGATCATGTACCGGAAGCTGAGCGTGCCGCTGGACACCATCCACGGCGGCACCCCGGTGACCGAGGCGTCCGACTCGATCGTCTGGCTCGCGGTCAACGGCACGTCGATCCAGCCCGGCAAGTCGGCTGATCTGACCGTCGCGCTCGGGCCGATGCCGTCGCTGAGCTCGGTGCGGTTCACGGTGGACACCAAGTACGCCGACGGCAAGGCCGGGCCCACCATGCCCGCCTCGGTGTCGACGACCCCGTCGAACGGCGGCCTGCCGGTGTCCCACCACGGTGGCGCCGCGACCGGCACGGACGGCTCCGCGGCCGAGGAGGCGCTGTTCGAGCAGCTCGCCGGTCAGGCCGCGAAGGACGACGGGCCGTCGCTGCTGTCGATCGGCGGCTGGGTGGTGGCCGCTCTGGCGCTGCTCGCCGCGGGCGTCGCGATGCTTCGCGGACGGCACCGCGCCGAGGAGGAGCCGGGCGAGCCCGACGAGACCCCGGCCGGCGACAACGCCGCCGAGGACGACGGAGAGAAGGAGCCCGTGGCCGCGGGCGACTCCAAGTGGAGTTACCAAGGCTGAGACTCCCACGGCAGGCCGGGCCTGCTGCACTGGGAAAACCTCCACGCGGGTGGGCGTGGGGGATGTCGTGGGCAAGCGCGTGGGGCGCGAAACCACGACCGGCGGGTGGGGCCCGGGCAAGGCCCGTGATCCGCGTGCCGCACGGGCGGGGCTGCACGACAGCCCCGTCCGTGCGGTCAGACCGGGACGACCCGCTCGGTGCGCAGCGCGTCGATGATCTCGCGTTCCACCCGGTCGGACTCGTCGTGCGGGACCTGGCAGGTGCCGGCCGCGAGGTGCCCGCCACCGCCGTAGCGCAGCATCACCTCGCCGACGTCCACCGGTGACGTACGGTCCAGGATCGACTTGCCGCACGCGAAGACGGTGTTGAGCTTCTGCCGCCCCCAGATGATGTGCACCGACACCCGCGACTCCGGGAACAGCGCGTAGACCATGAACCGGTTGCCCGCCTCGATCACCTCCTCGTCGCGGAGGTCGACGATCACCACGTCGCCGTCCATCCGGCAGACACGGTGCAACTGCTCGACGAACCGGGTGGAGCACTCGTGGAACAGCTCGGCCCGTTCCATCACGTCGGGCAGGGCGAGGATCTCGCTGACGTCGTTGTGCTGGATGCACGCGTCGATGAGCTGCATCATCAGCTGGTAGTTGGAGATCCGGAAGTTGCGGAACCGGCCGAGGCCGGTGCGGCTGTCCATCAGGAAGTTGAGCAGCGTCCAGCCGGTCGGGCTGAGGATGTCGGTGAGTGTGTAGTCGGCCGAGTCGGCCTGGTCCACGGCCCGCATCAGGTCGTCGGTGACCTTCGGGAACCGCTCCTTGCCGCCGAAGTGCTCGTAGATCACCCGGGCCGCTGACGGGGCGTCCGCGTCGATGACGTGATTGCCCAGCTCACCGGTGTTGCGCAGGGTCTCCGAGTGATGGTGGTCGAAGACCATGTTGGCGCGTGCGTCGTACGGCAGGTTGGTCAGGATGTCCCGGTCGGTGACGTCGACGGCGCCGTCCTGGACGTCCTTGGGATGCACGAAGAGGATGTCGTCGATCATGTCGAGATGGCGCAGGAGCACGGCACATACGAGACCGTCGAAGTCGCTACGGGTCACGAGCCGGTACTTCACAGGGTCCCCCTCGGTTGCCACACCTTTGGAACCAGTTTGCCACTTTTTTCGCTATCGCCCGACCTGCATCGACGTAAGGACGTGTTCACCGCCACGTTGTCCCGCTTTCCAGGAAGCGGGTGAACCGTCCGAGGGTCACCGGCCGTAAGGTTCAGACGGACGGTTACGACCCGGTCGGAGGACTCGCAGACCATGGACCACGCACCTCAGCTCATCAAGGAGCGCAACGCTCCGCCAGCCACGCTGGTGATCTTCGGCGCGTCCGGCGACCTGACCCGCCGCAAGCTGCTGCCGGCGGTCGAGAACCTGGCCCGGCACGGCCGCCTCCCCGACCAGTTCGCGCTGGTCGGCGTCGCCCGCACACCCATGAGCGACGAACAGTTCGCCGAGAGCGCGCTGGGTGGCCGCAGCCTTTCGGAGAAGCGGCAGCTGGCCGGTGGCGTGCGTTACGTGGCCGGTGGCTACGACGACCCGGAGACGTACAAGCGCCTCGCCGAGACCCTCGACGAGCTGGACGCGGTCCGCGGCACCTCCGGTAACCGGCTGTTCTACCTGTCCACCCCGGCCGGTGCGTTCGAGCCGGTGATCACCGGGCTGGCCGGCGCCGGGCTCAACCAGGCCACCGAGGGCTCCTTCGCACGACTGGTCATCGAGAAGCCGTACGGGCGGGACCTGGCCACCGCGCGGGAACTCGACGGCATCGTGCACGGTGCGTTCGAGGAGCACCAGGTCTTCCGGATCGACCACTACCTGGGCAAGGACACCGTCCAGAACGTGCTGGCGCTGCGCTTCGCCAACTCGATCTTCCAGCCCATCTGGGACCGTTCCTGGGTCGACCACGTCCAGATCACCGTGGCCGAGACGCTCGGCGTCGGCACCCGCGGCGGCTTCTACGAGGGCGCCGGCGCGATGCGCGACATCGTGCAGAACCACGTGCTCCAGGTCCTCGCGCTCGCCCTGATGGAGCCGCCGGCGTCGTTCGAGGCCGAGGGCCTGCGCAACGAGAAGGTGAAACTGCTCCAGGCGATCCGGCTGCCCACCGACCGCGACATCGCCGAAGCCGCGGTCCGCGGGCAGTACACCCGTGGCGGCACCCGCGAGGAGCTGATGGCCGGCTATCGCGAGGAGGTCGGCGTCGACCCGCTGTCGCGCACCGAGACGTATGCGGCGATGCGCCTGAACGTCGACAACTGGCGCTGGGCCGGGGTGCCGTTCTACGTGCGGACCGGCAAGCGCTTGCCGGCCCGGCTCACCGAGGTGGCGCTGCAGTTCCAGCGGCCCCCGCACCTCCCGATCCCGACCGACCAGCTGACCGGCCTCGACGCCGACGCGCTGATCCTGCGCATCCAGCCGAACGAGGGCATCTCGCTGCGCTTCGGCGCCAAGGTGCCCGGCCATTCCTTCCGGGTGCGGACGGCGAGCATGGAATTCTCGTACGATCAGACGTTCGTCGAGGAGTCCCCGGAAGCCTACGAGCGGCTGCTGCTGGACGCGCTGATCGGTGACGCGTCGCTCTTCATCCGCAGCGACGAGGTTCAGCACAGCTGGCGGATCGTCGACCCGATCATCGAGCACTGGAACAAGGACACATCCCCGATCCCGACCTACGAGGCGGCGTCCTGGGGCCCGACCGACGCCGACCGGCTGATCGGCCGCAACGGGCGCAAGTGGCGCAACGCCGCCTGAGTGGCGCACCTGCGCGTGGTGACGGGCTCGCATAGGGTATTCATCGATCCCCGGTGAGCCCGTTCCACGCAAAGGACATCCGAATATGCAGGTCTCGGTCGCGCATCATCCACCGAACACGGCCGTGCTGGTCCTGCGCGGATCTCTCGACATCGACACCGCGCCGGCCCTCAAAGCGAACCTGAGCCGTCTCGTCGAGCGCCCCGCCCCGCGCGTGGTGGTCGACGTCTCCGGGCTCGACTTCTGTGACTCGATGGGCGTGGGCGTGCTGGTCACCGCCCACGGCCGGGCCGCCGAACGGGGCGGCTGGGTGCGATTGGCCGCCCCGTCGGGATTCCTGCGCCGCCTCTTCGACACCCTGGGGCTCAGCGATTACCTGCCGATGTTCCCGGACGTGGCGGCGGCACTCAAAGAGGACTGACCTGGTTGAGCGCCGCCACGGCGGCGCCCCGGGCCCCGGCCATGTCGCGGTCCGGGACGAGGGCGAAGGTCGCGACCGCCTTCTGCTCGTCACGCAGCGCGGTGGCCTCCCGCACGCTGTTGAGGAACCACTGCCGGAAGTGCGGCTCCGCCTCGACCACTCCGCCACCGAGGAAGTACGCAGACGGATCGGTGAAGTTCGCGGCGATGGTGAACAGCTTGCCGATCGCCTTGGCCTGCTGACCGAAGACGGCGAGGGCGAGAGCGTCGTCCTTCTCGCCGTAACCGCGCAGCGCCTTGGCCGCCTTCGCGATCGGCTCGTCGTTCAGCGGGTGGTCCGGAAAGCGGGTCAGCCAGTACGGCAGCAGATTGTTCTTGATGCCGGTGAGTGAGGCGATGCTCTCCACGTCACCGGCGAAGCCGCAATTGCACTGCGGGACCGGCTGGCCGTCCTCGAGCACACCGTGCAGCGGGATCTGCACGTGCCCGAGTTCCCCGGCCATCCCGGCGGCGCCGCGGACCACCTGCCCGGCCTCGACCACACCGCCGCCCAGGCCGGTGCCGACGATCGCGGAGACCGAGGAGTGCTCCGGCGCCGCGGCGCCGAAGTGCCGGTGGTGGGCGTACAGGGCGGCCGCGTTGCCGTCGTTGTTGTAGACCACGGGCAGTCCGAGGCGAGCCTCCAGAGCGCCACGGATGTCGAACCCGTGCCAGGAGACCTGGTTGAAGTTGGTCGCGCCCTTGGACGAGATGACCCCGTGCGCGCTGGCCGGGCCGGGCGTGTCCAGGCCGACCGCGCGGACCAGCGACAGCGGGGTGCTGGTCAGCTGGAGGATGCCGTTGAACGCGTCGGCGAGGGCCTCGACAGCCGACTCCGGCCCGTCGAGCACCCGGCTCGGGTTCTCCACGAGGTTGTTGACGAGGAACTGCCCCGTCGCATCGAGGACGGTGGCGTTGTTGCAGGTGCCGCCGTTGTCGAGCCCGACGACGACCCACGAGGAGGGAGTGCGTACCGTTTCAGCCTGATCCACGGTCTTGAGACTAGGTCAGTACCCCGTTTCCGGTCACGGGTGCGCCCGGATTGCGGATCCGTTAGTCACGGTTGCAGCCGTGCCTCGCGACGGCTGCCGGGCCGAAAAGTCTGGCATGACAAAGCCGACCCGCCGTACCGTGCTCGCCGGTTCCGTCGCCACCGCCGCCCTCACCGCCACCGGCCTGACCGCCGGGACCCCGGCCGCCGCGGCCGCCGGGGGCACCGCCGACCTGGCCCGGACCCTGGGCGCCGACCCGGTCGCCCACCTGCTGCGCCGCGCCACCTTCGGCGCGACGCCGGTCTCGCTGGCCGAGGCTCGGAAGCTGGGCGTGGCCGGATGGCTGGACCGGCAGCTCGACCCGGCGCGGATCGCCGACACCCGGTGCGACGAGGTCGTCGCGCGGCTGCCGCTGGCCGGCGCCGACCCGGCCACCGTACGGGCGAAGTCGTCGAAGGATTCGTACGACTCGTTCAAGCACCTCGGCCGCGCCGCGATCGCGCGGGCCGCGTGGAGCGAGCGGCAGCTGTTCGAGCAGGTCGTCGCGTTCTGGTCGAACCACCTGCACGTCACGGCTCCGGCCAGCGGCGTCTGGGACACCCGGGCCGACTACGACCGTACGGTCATCCGCAAGCACGCTTTCGGCAGGTTCGCCGACATGCTCAAGGCCAGTGCCCGGCACCCGGCGATGCTGACCTACCTGGACCAGCGGTCGTCGACCAAGGCGCACCCGAACGAGAACTACGCCCGCGAGCTGATGGAGCTGCACACCGTCGGCGTGGACCACTACACCGAGCCGGACGTGCTGGCCGCGGCCCGCCTGCTCACCGGCATGACGGTCGGCAAGTCGTCCCGCGCGTACGTCTACGACGCCTCGCTGCACGCCACCGGCGCCGTCGACATCCTCGGGTTCCGGCACGCCAACGCCGCCACCGACGGTGAGGCCGCCGCGCTGGCGTTCGTCGACCACCTGGCCCGTCACCGGCTGACCGCCGTGCGGATCGCCACCAAGCTGTGCGTCCGGTTCGTCGCCGACGAGGCACCCGCGTCGCTGGTGGCCCGGCTCGCGAAGGTCTACCTGGACAACGACACCGCGATCGTTCCGGTGCTGCGTGCCCTGTTCACCTCGGCGGAGTTCGCGGCGTCGGCGGGGAGCAAGACCCGGACGCCGTTCGAGGACACCGTCGCCACGGTCCGCGCGCTGGGTCTCGGACCGGACGCCTCGGGCGTGAAGTCGCTCGACGCGCTCTACAACGCGCTGGTGTCGATGGGCAACGCGCCGTTCCGGTGGAGCGCGCCGAACGGGTACCCGGACGTGGCCGCCGCCTGGGCGTCGCCGTCGGCGTTCCTGCTGCGCTGCAACCTGCACCTCAACCTGGCCGCGGGCTGGTACCCCAAGCAGCTCACCAGGCCCGCCGACCTGCTGAGGTCGCTGGTGCCGGTGCTGCCGGCGACGTACGGGGCGCTTGTCGACGCAATCGCCACGCGGCTCGTCGGCGTGAAGTTGCCGGCCGGGCACACCGCGGCCGTGCTCAGTGTCGCGGGCAAGGTGCCGACCAGTCCTCTGACCGCCAAGGACAAGTCGCTCGCCGGCGCCGCGCCGTACCTGATCGCACTCGTCCTGGACTCGCCGTCCTTCCAGCTGAGGTGACATTCCATGACGACACTGCTCTGCTGTGACGAGAACGAGAAGGCTCAGCTCACCCGGCGGGGTCTGCTGGGGCGCGCCGCGGCCGCCGGTGGGGGTGCCGCCCTCGCCGGTCTGGCCGGTGAGGCCCTGAGCACCAACCTCGCCTTCGCCGCCGGGACGTACACCGGGGACACCCTGGTCGTGCTGTCGCTGCACGGCGGTTTCGACGGCCTGTCGGCGTTCGCGCCGATCGGGGACGCCGACTACTACAAGGCCCGTCCCGGCATCGCCGTGCCCAAGTCCAAGGTGATCGCCGGGGACGGCATGTTCGGCCTGCATCCGGCGCTGGCCCCGCTGTTGCCGCAGTGGAAGGCCGGCCGGCTCGCCGCCGTGCACGCGGTCGGCCAGCAGAATCCGACCCGGTCGCACTTCGCCGCCATGGAGGCCATGGAGAACGCCGCGCCGGGCTCGTCGATCCGTACCGGCTGGCTGGACCGGATGCTCGGCATGACCGGCGCCACCGGTCCGCTCGCCGGGGTGTCGCTCGGTGCGTCGATGCCGTCCCGGCTGCTGGCCGGGCCGGCGGCCGACCTGTCGATGGTCGGCGTCGACGATTTCGAGCTGGCCGGGGACGGCCGCAAGCCGATGGCAGCGGCGTTGCGGGCGATGTACGCGGACGCCCCGCCGCTGCTGGCCGGCCCCGCTCTGGCCGCCGACCGGGCCCTTGCGGCCGCCGGTTCGGTGAAGGGCGGTTACACGCCGGCGAACGGCGCGGTCTACCCGGACACCGACCTAGGTGGCGCGCTGCGGGACGTGGCCCGGCTGATCCGGGCGAAGGCGGGACTGGTCACGGCCGCGGTCGACTGCGGCGACTGGGACATGCACGACGGGCTCGGCCCGGCGGTCAAGGGCCAGCGGATGTTCGACAACCTGACCGACCTGGCCACGGCACTCGCGGCGTTCGTGACCGACCTCGGTGAGGCCGGCATGAAGAACGTGACCGTGCTGACGATCAGTGAGTTCGGCCGCCGGGTGAAGGAGAACGGCTCACGCGGCGTCGACCACGGGCACGGCAACGCGATGATGCTGCTCGGCGGCGGCGTACGGGGCGGGAAGGTGTACGGGAACTGGCCCGGCCTGGCTCCGGCGGCGCTGATCCAGGGCGACCTGGCGGTGACCACCGACTACCGATCGGTGATCGGCGAGGTGTTGCAGAAGCGGTGCGGGATCGGCGCTCTCGACCGTGTCTTCCCGGGAGTGAAACCGTCGGCATTCGGTCTGGCCGCCGCCCGCTGACACCCGCCGATCGGCGGGGTTGACAAATGATATTTCCAGCCGATCGGCGGGGTCGACCGACGCCTATTTCAACTTGCGGAAACAATTGATCCCCAAATAGCATGAGCCGAGGTTTTCATGCAACGGGGAGGAAACACCTTGCAAATCCGTAATACTCGTGTCCTGCGCACCGTGGCGGCGACTGCCGCGTCGATGACGCTGGCCGCTGCCGGTCTCACGCTCGCGACGGCCTCGCCGGCTCAGGCCGCGCCGCGCTGCAACGGCTCCAAGCCGGGCACCTTCGCGGGTAAGTTCAAGAACAACACCGACCAGACCATCATGGTCAAGGGCGACAAGTACGTCGGCAAGGACTCGGCCGGCAAGGCCAAGTACAAGACCGTCGAGGTCGCGGTGGGTCGCAACGGCGGCACGGCGCTGGGCGCCGGTGTCTGCGACGCGGACTTCATCAAGACCTACTGGGACTGGCTGTACAACGGCACCGAGCTGGTCGACGGCGACAGCTGGCGCAAGATCCAGGGCTCGTGGTCCTGTTGGAACACCCCCGGCACCGGGTACCGCATCAACTGCGGCTGACCGACCGGCCGCCCGTGACGGAATGAAATTGGCGATCACCCGAGGGGTGATCGCCAATTTTGTGCGCCATTGCCGAAATGGCGGGGCCGGCGCCTCTCCCAGAAGCGCCGGCCCCATTTGCCGTTCCTACCCGGAACGGCAGCCCAGAATTGAAACGGCCCAGCGATCGGGAATGCTTTCGCCGGGCCGGATCGTCACTTGGCGCCGGCGGCGCGGCGCTTCGAGTAGACGTCGAAGGCGACCGCGGCGAGCAGCACCAGGCCCTTGACGAGCATGACCTGCTGGGGCTTGGTGGCGCCCATCAGACCCATGCCGTTGTTGATGACGGCCATGATCAGACCGCCGGTGATCGCGCCGACCACCCGGCCGACACCACCCTGGACGGCGGCACCACCGATGAACGCGGCAGCGATGGCGTCCAGCTCGAAGCTGTTGCCCGCGGTCGGCCCAGCGAGGTTGAGGCGGCCCGCGAAGATGATGCCGGCTAGGGCGGAGAGCACGCCCATGTTGACGAACAGCCAGAACACCACGGACTTGACCTTCACGCCGGACAGCGTGGCGGCCTGCAGGTTACCGCCGACGGCGTAGATCTGGCGGCCGAACACGGCACGGTTGGTGACCAGCGTGTAGCCGACGACCAGCACAGCGAGCAGCACCAGCACCCACGGCAGGTTGCGGAACCGGGCGAGCTGCACGACCAGGAAGATCACGATGACGGCCGGGAGGACGACCTTGAGCAGGAACAGCCACATCGGGTCGACGGCCTGCTTGAAGCGGATCCGGCCGGCCCGCGTGCGGTACTGCACGAACGCCATGGCGACGACCACGACGATGCCGCAGATGATGCTGAACAGGTCGGCGCCACCGAGGGAGCCGAGACCCACGTTGCCGAGGAAGCCGGGGAGGAAGCCGTTGGCCAGCGACCGGACGGCCTCCGGGAACGGGCCGATACCCTGGTTGCCGAGGATCGCGTAGGTGACCGCGCGGAACAGCAGCATGCCGGCCAGGGTGACGATGAACGCGGGGATGCCGAAGTACGCCACCCAGTAGCCCTGCCAGGCGCCGACCACAGCGCCGAAGACCAGCGTGAGCAGCACCGCGAGCGGCCACGGGATGTTCATGTCGACCATCATCACGGCGGCGAGCGCCCCGGCCGCGGCGACCACCGACCCGACCGACAGGTCGATGTGCCCGGCGATGATGATCAGCACCATGCCGATCGCCAGGACCAGGATGTACGACTGCTGCACGATGATGTTGCTGAGGTTCTGCGGCGACAGCAGAACACCCTCGGTCAGGATGGTGAACACCACGATCGTGATCGCGAACGCGATGAAGATGCCGCTTTCCTTCAGGTCGAAATTGACCTTCCGGGGTGCGCGGCCGGCGGGGGGCGCGGCCGGTCCCTTGCCGGTCTGCACGGGTGCGGCCGTCACGGCGCTACCTCCTGTACTTCCTTCGTCATGAGGGTCATCAGGCTCTCCTGCGTGGCCTCGGCGCGCGGCACCTCGCCGGTGATCCGGCCGGCCGAGAGGGTGTAGATGCGGTCACAGATCCCGAGCAGCTCGGGCAGCTCGGACGAGATGACCAGGATGGCCTTACCCTCGTCGGCGAGCCGGTTGATGATCGTGTAGATCTCGTACTTCGCGCCGACGTCGATGCCCCGGGTCGGTTCGTCGAGGATCAGCACGTCCGGATCGGTGAAGATCCACTTGGAGAGTACGACCTTCTGCTGATTACCGCCGGAGAGCTTGCCGACGACCGCCTCGACACTCGGCGCCTTGATGTTCATGCTGGCGCGGTACTCGTCGGCGACCCGGCGCTCCTCGTTGCCGTCCACCCAGCCGCCACTGGCGAGCTTGGACAGGCCGGCGGCCGAGACGTTGCGCTTGATGTCCTCGATCAGGTTGAGGCCGTACCGCTTGCGATCCTCGGTGGCATAGGCGATGCCGTGGTTGATCGCCTCCCGTACGCTCCGGGCCTTGATCTCCTTGCCGTCCTTGATCAGCCGGCCGGAGATATTGAGGCCGTAGGAGCGGCCGAACACGCTCATCGCCAGTTCGGTGCGGCCGGCGCCCATCAGGCCGGCCAGCCCGACGATCTCGCCGCGGCGCAGTGTCAGGTTGACGTCGCGGACCAGGGCGCGGTCGGGCTGGGTGGGGCTGTAGACCGTCCAGTTCTCGATCCGCAGCGCCTCCGCACCGATCGTCGGCGTGTGCTCGGGGTACCGGTGGTCCATGTCGCGGCCCACCATGCCGGAGATGATCTTCTCCTCGGTGAGGTTCGCGGTGTCCTCGGTCCAGATCGTCTTACCGTCCCGCAGGATGGTGACCCGGTCCGAGATGCCCATCACCTCGTTGAGCTTGTGCGAGATGATCACGCAGGTGATGCCCTCGTCACGCAGCCCGCGCAGCAGGTCGAGCAGGTGCGCCGAGTCCTCGTCGTTGAGCGCCGCGGTGGGCTCGTCGAGGATCAGCAGCTTGACCTCCTTGGAGAGCGCCTTGGCGATCTCCACCAGCTGCTGCTTGCCGACGCCGAGCTCGATGACCGGCGTGACGGACCGCTCGCCCAGGCCGACCCGGCGCAGCAGCGCGTCGGCGGCGGCGTTGGTCTTGTTCCAGTCGATCCAGCCGCGCTTGGCCTGCTCGTTGCCGAGAAAGATGTTCTCCGCGATGGAAAGATTCGACGCGAGCGCGAGCTCCTGGTGGATGATGACGATGCCACGGTGCTCGCTGTCGCGGATGCCGGAGAACCGGCAGATGTCACCCTCGTACTCGATGTCGCCCTCATAGGTGCCGTGCGGGTAGACACCCGACAGCACCTTCATCAGGGTCGACTTCCCGGCCCCGTTCTCCCCGCAGATGGAGTGGATCTCGCCTCTGCGTACTTCCAGGTTGACGTCCTGCAGCGCCTTGACGCCCGGGAACGTCTTGGTGATTCCCCGCATACGCAGGATCGTGTCGCTCATTCGAGCAGCGCTCCTCTCATGGGCCGGTGAGGGGCCGTGCCCCGCCCGGAGATCCGGGCGGGGCACGGAACCGTGGAACCTACTTCAGCGCGTCGGCCGAGATGTAGCCGCTGTCGATGAGTTCCTTCTGGTAGTTGCTCTTGTCGACGATGATCGACTCGAGCAGCTGCGAGGGAACGACCTTCACACCGTTGTCGTAGTCGGTGGTGTTGTTCGTCTTCGGCGCCTGGCCCTTGAGCACGGCGTCGGCCATCTCACCGGTCGCCTTGGCGAGCTGGCGGGTGTCCTTGTAGATGGTGGAGTACTGCTCACCCGCGATGATCGACTTGACCGAGGTGACCTCGGCGTCCTGGCCGCTGACGATCGGGTAGGCCTGCGTGCCGGTGCCGTAACCGGCCGACTTCAGGGCCGAGAGGATACCGATCGAGATGCCGTCGTACGGCGAGAGGACGCCGTCGACCTTGGAGCCGTCCTTGTAGGTCGAGGTGAGGATGTTCTCCATACGCTTCTGCGCGGTCTCCGGGTCCCAGCGCAGGGTGGAGACGGTCTGGAAGTCCGTCTGCTTGCTCTTGACGTTCAGAACACCCTTGTCGATGTACGGCTTGAGGATGCTCATGGCACCGTTGAAGAAGAACGTCGCGTTGTTGTCGTCCGGCGAACCGGCGAACAGCTCGATGTTCAGCGGGCCCTTGACGCCGAGGTCCTTGCCGGTGGCGTCGACGACCTTGAGACCGGTCAGCAGCGAGGTGGCCTGCTGCACGCCGACCTTGAAGTTGTCGAAGGTGGCGTAGTAGTCCACGTTCGGGCTCTTACGGATGAGCCGGTCGTATGCGATGACCTTGATGCCGGCCTTGGCCGCGTTGTCCAGCTGGCTGGTGATCGCCTCGCCGTCGATCGACGCGATGATCAGGAGCTTGGCACCCTTGGTGATCTGGCTGTCCAGCTGCTGGGTCTGGGTGGGGATGTCGTTCTCCGCGTACTGGAGGTCGACCTTGTAGCCCAGCTCCTCGAGCTGCTTCTTCAGGTTGTCGCCGTCATGGATCCAGCGCTCCGAGGTACGCGTGGGCATGGTGATGCCGACCAGCGCGCCCTTGTTGTCGCCGCTGGTGGCTTCCTTGTCGACGGTCTTCTCGGCGTCACCGCAGGCGGCCAGGGTGGCGACCATGGTGGCAGCGGTCAGTACGGCCGCGAGCCGGGGATATTTCACGGTGGATCTCCTCTTCGAGAACGGGCGTTACAGGGGGCGAGCCAGGCGGTGGTAAGCCTGGTTCCAGCGCACCCGGTCAGAGAAATCGGCCGTGGTGGTGCGCTCGTCGATCATCAGAAGTTCGGTCTGGGCCATGTCGGCGAAGTCGCGCAGTGTCTCCGCGCCGACGGCCTGGGTGAGGACCGTGTGGTGCGGCCCTCCGGCGGTGATCCAGCACTCCGCGGAGGTGGAGAGTGACGGAAGAGGTTTCCACACCGCGCGCGCCACGGGCAGGTTCGGCAGCGGCTCGTCCGGCGGGATCACCTCGATCTCGTTCGCGACCAGGCGGAACCGGTCGCCCATGTCAGCCATGCCCATGACGACCGCCGGGCCGTCGGCGGCGTCGAAGACAAGACGCACGGGATCCTCCCGGCCACCGATACCCAAGGGGTGGATCTCGGCGCGCGGCCTCGCCGATGCGATGGACGGGCAGACCTCGAGCATGTGTGCGCCGAGGATCTTAGGCTCGCCCGGACCGAAGTGGTAGGTGTAATCCTCCATGAATGAGGTACCACGTCCCGTTCCGGCACCCATCGCCTTGACCGTGGCGACAAGTACCGAAGTCTTCCAGTCACCCTCGCCGCCGAAGCCGTAACCGTCGGCCATCAGCCGCTGCACGGCGAGACCCGGGAGCTGGCGCAGGCCGCCCAGGTCCTCGAAGTTGGTGGTGAACGCGCCGAAGCCGCCGTCGGTGAGGAACTGACGGAGGCCGGCCTCGATCCGGGCGGCGTAGCGCAGCGACTCGTGCCGCTCGCCGAGCAGGGACGCGTCGATGTCGTACAGGTCCCGGTATTCCGTGACGAGCTTGTCGATCTCCGCGTCGGACACCTCGTCCACGACCTTGACCAGGTCGTTCACCCCGTACGTATTGACCGAGACGCCGAACCGCAGCTCCGCCTCGACCTTGTCGCCCTCGGTGACCGCGACGTCGCGCATGTTGTCGCCGAAGCGTGCCACCCGGAGGCTGCGCAGGTGCTGGAGACCGGTAGCGGCCCGGGCCCACCCGCCGATACGCCGGACCACCGCCGGGTCCGACACGTGCCCGGCGACCACCTTGCGGGGCACGCCGAGCCGGGCCTGGATGAACCCGAACTCGCGGTCGCCGTGGGCGGCCTGGTTGAGGTTCATGAAGTCCATGTCGATGGTCGACCACGGCAGCGACGCGTTGTGCTGGGTGTGCAGATGCAGCAGCGGCTTGCGCAGCGCGTCCAGGCCGCCGATCCACATCTTGGCCGGCGAGAACGTGTGCATCCAGGCGACGACACCGATGCAGTCGGGGTCGGCGCCGGCCTCGAGCATGACCTGCTTGATGGCGCGCGCGTCGGTCAGCACCGGTTTGCCGACGATCTCCGCGTTGAGCCCACCGGCGGCCAGGGTCCGCTGGATCTCGGCGGACTGGCCGGCGACCTGCGCCAGGGTCTCCGGACCGTAGAGATGCTGGCTTCCGGTCAGGAACCAGATCTGCGGATTCATCGGTTGGTCCTTCGGTCGAGGAAGTTCAGGCGCACACTCGTAATCGGCCCTTTGCCGCCGGACTCCGGCGACTCTTCATCGGGTCACCGCGGGTGAGATGCCCCGGGCGTCCCTGTGATCTTACGTCCGCCGCGGTACGCATCCGGTCACATTCGCACACCGGCACACACGGTCGGACATGGGCCCACCTCTTCAGCGGCAGTTCGCGACAGCCGGCGCGGTGGCCGCGGCCACATCCCGGCGGGAGAATCTCAGTGTTATCGCTAACAAATAGCGTGTCAACGCGCCCTCGGCAACAACGCGGTAACGGCCTATTAACGCCGGTGCGGTAATTCGGTCAGACCCGCCGGGGCGCGCTTTCCCGGACGATCAGCTGCGGCGGTACGACGATCTGGTTCGCGGTTCCGTTCTCGTCCCGCATCTGGCCCAGGAGCAGGCTCAACGCTGCCCGGGCCACGTCACCGAAAGCCTGCCGGACGGTGGTCAGCGGCGGAATGAAGTAGGCAGCCTCGGGCACGTCGTCGAACCCCACCACGCTCACGTCGTGCGGGACGCGCCGGCCACGCTCGTGCAGCGCTCGCAGAATGCCCAGCGCCAAGTGATCGTTCGCCGTGAAGATGGCCGTCACCTCGGGCATCCGGGCCAGCATCTGACCGGTGCGGTAACCCTCGGCCGCCGACCAGTCCGCCGACAGCAGCGGCGGCACCTCGGCGCCCGCCTCCTCCAGGGTCTGCCGCCAGCCCTGGATCCGGCCGGCCGAGTCGAACCAGTCGGTCGGGCCGGAGACGTGCCAGACCGTCTCATGACCCGCGTCCAGCAGGTGCCGGGTCGCCGCCCGGGCACCGGCCACCTGGTCCACCGTCACGAGCGGGCGCCCGCTGTCCGGATCGCCGTCGATGAAGACCACCGGCAGATCGCCGGGAATCTCGGCGAGCGCCTCGGTGGCCGACGCGGTGTTCGCGATCACCACGAGCCCGGCGACCCGCTGGTCGAGGTGCCGGTCGACGACGGCGGAGATCGAGGACCGGTCCAGCTCGCGCACACTGCCCACGCTGACCGCGAACCCGGCGTCCGCGGCGGCCTGTTCGAACTCGCTCAGCATGGTGGCCGGGCCGAACAGCGTGCTGTTGCGAGCGACCACCCCGATCAGCTGGGAACGCCCGGTGACCAGGGCACGCGCGGCGCGGTTGGGCCGGTAGCCGAGCTCGGCGATCGCGGCGCGGACCCGGATACGGGTCTGCTCCTTGACGTTCGGGTGATCGTTGAGAACGCGCGAGACGGTCTGATGGGAGACTCCCGCCAGACGGGCAACGTCCGTCATCGCCGGGCTACGGGATCCCTTGTCCACTTGCGCACCTCGTCCGATCCGGTGGACTATTTTCAACCTGGCATCGGTCCGGATGCGCCGTCCGGCGCCGGGCAGCCGCGACCTGGCCACGTTGAGAACAGTTCAAGTTCTGATGGAGCGTAGCGGTTACCCGCAGTAGCTCACAGATCCAGAAATGTTATCGATAACATCCGCTTTTCACGAGCCCCGCGCGGACGATCTTCCGTGGCACGTACCCTCGGCAGCGATGGAACCGTCTTCAAAGAACGACGGCCCGGGCGTGCTCGGCAGCCTAGCGGACGAGGGATTCTCCTCGTTACGCCGGGCCGCCGCTCCCCGGGCCGAGCGCTATGAGATCGGCCGGTCGTTGCGTGACCGGTCACCCCGCTCCGACATGGCGCTCTGGCGGGTGCCCGACCGCCGCCCGGACCCGGTCCGGCAGGTCGTCGCCGCACACGACGGCCGGGTCGAACGGCTCATCCCGGTGCGCATCGGCCGGATGATCGTCTCGCCGTACACGTTCCTGCGCGGCACCGCCGGCCTGATGGCCGACGACTTCGCCGGCTTGCCGAGCACCGGCATCACCCCGGTCATCTGCGGCGACGCCCACCTCGGCAACTTCGGCTTCTACGCCTCCCCCGAGCGTGAACTCGTGTTCGACCTCAACGACTTCGACGAGGCGCATCCCGGGCCGTGGGAGTGGGACCTGCGCCGCCTCACGGTGAGCGTGCACGTCGCCGGACGGGTCAACGGCTTCCGGGAGAACGCCTGCTCCGACGCCGTGCAGCACTGCGTCGAGTCGTACCGGGAACACATCGCCCACCTCGCCGACCAGCCACTGCTGGCCCGTTCCTTCGACCGGCTCGACGTCGAGGCCATGCGCTCGGCCGCCACCAAGGCCAGCTTCCGCGAGTCGATCGAACGCGCCGCACGCCGGGCCCGCCGGCGCACCAGCGACCGGGCCCTGCCCCGGTTCACCGAACGCAGCGACGGCGCCCAGCGGCTGGTCGAGGAACCGCCGCTGATCACCCGGCTGCCCGCCGACGAACGCGAGCAGCTGGCCGAGGCCCTCGACGGCTACCTGAGCACGCTGCGACCGCACTGGGCCCGGATCCTCGGCGGCTACCGGATCGTCGACATCGCCCACAAGGTCGTCGGCGTGGGGTCGGTGGGACTGCGCGCCTACGTCGCCCTGTGCGAGGCCAGCAGCCCCGACGACGTGCTGTTCCTGCAGCTCAAACAGGCCCGCCGCTCGGTCGTCGCCCGGCATCAGCACGGCGCCCTGGCCTGGCACCGGCACCAGGGTCAGCGGGTCGTCGAATACCAGCAGGTGCTGCAGACGGTCAGCGACCCGCTGCTCGGGTGGACCACCGTCGGCGAGTACCAGTACTACGTACGCCAGTTCCGCGACATGAAGGGAGCCATCGTCGTCGAGGACGTCGACGCCGGGTCCCTCGCCGACTACGCCGGCATCTGCGGATACCTGCTGGCCAAGTCGCACGCCCGCAGCAGCGGCGCGTCCATGATCGCCGGGTACGTGGGCAGCGGCGGCAAACTCGACGAGTCCCTCGCCCGGTTCGCCCGCGCCTACGCCGACCAGGTCGAGAGCGACCATGCGGCCCTGGTCGCGGCTGTCCGCCGCGGCGAACTCCCGGCCGAGCCGGCCCTCTGAAAGGTACTGACATGAGCGGCACCATCCCGATCGACTCCCCCGCCCTCGCCGAGTTCTGGACCGAGCGTCACCTGTGCACGCTCACCACACTGCGCGCCGACGGATCACCGCACGTCGTCGCGGTCGGGGCCACCCTCGACCCGCGGACCGGACTGGCCCGGGTGATCACGTCCGGCAACTCCACCAAGGTCCGCAACGTGCTGCGCGGCCGGCAGCGGGTGGCTATCTGCCAGGTGGACGGCCGCCGCTGGAGCACCGTCGAAGGCATCGCCGTCATCCGCGACGACCCGGACTCGGTTGCCGACGCCGAACGCCGGTACGCCGCCCGCTACCGCCAGCCCGGCCCCAATCCCGCGCGGGTGGTCATCGAGGTCTCGGTCAGCCGCATCCTGGGTTCGGCGTCACTGCTGCCCTCGGCCTCCGGCCCTTCCCCGGCCGCCTCCTCGCCGGCCGCCTCCTCTCCGGCTGCCTCCTCTCCGGCTGGATGAGTGTCTCGCCCGGATCGCCTCACGGCTCCGAACGCTTCGGACCGGGCACTCCGGACGGAACACCGCTGCGGCATGCGGCCTACATCCGGGCGGTGGCTGCGGCACTCGAGGCGGCGGGCGTACCGGTGGCCGACTGGCGGTCCGACGACGGTGCGGTCCGGGAGGGCTGGATACCGTTCGATCTCGCCCGGCAGGTACTCCTGCACGGCCGGCCGGTGTGGGACCACGACGAGGCGGGGGCAGGCTGGTCCGAGGATCGAGGCTGGTACCTGCTGACCATCGATGATCCGGCCGGCCGGAACGCCCGATCCGTCCGTGCCCTGCCGGTGGCGACGGGTGCCGCACCGGAGTCGGTGGCCCGGGCCGTCGTCACTATCGCCGGACTGCCGCCGCTCCCGTCACGGTGATGGCGGGCCGGCGCCGTGCCGGTTCGTTCCGCGAGTCGCACAAAGTGCGTTGACGGACGGCGAGGGCGGGCGGAAGGTCGGCTGTGGGCGGTGGAGGCGGCCATCAGCGCGCGGGCCATCGAGGCGGCCACGGCGCTGGAGGTCCCGCATCCCCACCCGGACCGGGCGTCGTCGCTCACCCGCACCGAGATCTCCGCCCTGCTCACCGCCCTTGCCTCAGCCGGCTTGGTACTTCCCGCCCGCGTCGGTGGCTTCACCACGGACGGCAGGTTCTGAGCAACGGGAGAGACAGCGGCGGGAGATGGGCTCCCGCCGCTGCCTCCCGTCCCGGCCGCGCGCCAAGAATCGCCAGCCGCGAGAGGACGAGGGGGCGTCGCCTCAGCGGAGAATCTCGGGCGCGGTCCGGCCGCCATGAAACTGGGGGGGGCGGCGGCCGTGGGCCGGGAAGCCGAGGTGTCGCGTCGTGTGCAAGGGGCTCGTGGATCCGGCCCCATGGGGCCGCTCATCCACCGTGACAGATCACCCTCCCATGATCCGCGATAACGGACCGTGTCCTTCGCCACCCGCTGGGCACTCTCCGGAAACCGGATGTCCACATGCGAGCCGCCGACCCGTCACGCATACGGCATGCTGCGGGCCTCACACAGGGTAGGCGATCGTTCGCGCAGAGGCCACCCGGTGCGGGCCTGGCCGTACCGTCGATCGGATCGACGAAGGAGGAGGGACGGGCGGCCATCACCTGTTCAGGGTCGTCCGCCAGTCCGTGGTTGCGCTGAAGGGAAGCTTAAAAAGTTCTTAAGTCACAGCCGGAACCATCACCTCCCGGCAGTGATCGACGTTGATCCGGGCAGCTCCGGCGGCCGCCTGACAGGACCCGCCGGAACACCGTCATAGTCACTGCTCAACCCGTTGAACCAGGACCGCCCGCCGGACGTATATCCCGGTGGTCGCACATAATCGGCGGGCTGCGGCGCCGATGCGATCGACGCTCGCGGGCCGTCCGCGAGGCCGGTGACGGGGATCCGCAGGGCGGTGGCGCACCGCGCAAATCCGTGGTTAACCTTCCACATCCACCACGTGGCAGGTATGGATCACGGGCGCGAGGGGCGGGCACCGGGGTGCGGAGGTGGTACACGGTGAGGACGGTGGCACGGATGCGGCTTCGGGGCGTTGGGTCCTTCCCCAGCCGATTCGGGGCCGCGTCATGAGCTTCGAGGACGACGAGTACTGGGCGGACGAGTACGACGAGTACTCCTTCATGCCCAGCTCCGCGGTCAAGCAGGAGAAGCACTACACCAAGCGCACCGCGCCGGACCCGGTCATGCCCACGCGCCGCCGCGGCAGTGCCGGCCCGGACGACTCGTCCCGCCGGCCCGGGAAGGCGCCCTTCGACGCGGAACGGCCCAGCTGGCTCGACGACCCCGACTTCGAGCCGATCGACACTTCCGTCGACAACCTGGTCGGCGACGAGTTCGACGACATCGACTTCAACCGCCCCGAACTCGGCGTCGACTTCGACAAGCCGGACTTCCCGATCGTCGACCCCGCGGCGCGCCCAGAACTACGGCGAGGTCCCGCGAGCCGGCGTCGCGGCGGCGAAAATCGCTATGACCGTACGTCCGACGCGCGCCACGGTGACGACCGCGAACCGTCCCGCGCCGACCGTGGCTACGCGGCCTCCCGATACCGGGACGACGGCTCCGACCGCTGGGCTGACGGCTCAGACCGCTGGGACGACACCCCGGAACACCGGGACCGCCGCCGTGACGAACCCGCCGGTCCGCGGGAGCGCCGCCGCGACGACGCGCCGTCCCGGCCCGAAGCGCGCTGGGACGACCGGGACATCCCGGACGACCGCTGGGACGACCGTGGCCGCCGCCCGGGAACCGGTGACACCCGCGGCGGCCGGGGTTCCCGCACGGCCTGGGACGGACGTGAACAGGACGTCCGTGACCCGCGGGCACCCCGTGACGACCGCGATCCGCGTGACACCCGCCCGGCCCGCGACGACCGGGACCCGCGTGACCTTCGTGTCCCGCCGGGCGACCGCGACCTCCGTACCGGCGACCGTGACGTCCGCTCCGAGGACCAGGGCATCCGCTCCCTGCCGGGAGACCGCTCCCTGCCGGGAGACCGCTCCGCAGCCGGGGACCGCGACTTCCGTTCTCTGCCGGACGACCGCAACCTCCGGGACGTCGGCGGACCGTTGGAGTCCCGCGGGGCGCGAGACATCCGTGACGCTCGCCAAGACTCGCGGGACGGTCGGCCGGACCCGCGTGAAGGTCGGCTGGACCCGCGGGACGAGCGGCTGGACCCGCGGGACGACCTCACGGGCCGCGGGCGCCGGAGTGTCGAGATCCGTGCCGACGAACTCTGGGACGAGGGCCGGGTCAGCCGCGGCCGGGCCGACGAACGCTGGGAGACCGGCGAGACGCCGCACGACGACGACCGTCCGGGCATCGGCCGCACCATCGAGCTGGGTGCCGACGAATACTGGGAAGAGCAGCCGGCCCGCGATGCCGAGCGGCGCCGTGACCAGCAGGGACGTACCGCCAGTGGGCGTGCCCGCGCCACCGGGGCCTGGGAGGACGACGACTTCGGCCCCATCCGCCCGCCCGGTGGCCGCCGCTCCCGCCGTGACGAGGCCGACCCCCGGCGTTCTGGTCCGGTACGCCGTGACGACTACGCGGTCACCGGGCGCGCCCAGGTGCCGGCGCCGGGCTCCGACGGTTTCGACCAGGGACTCGGAGCGGGCGACGAGTCGTACGACCGCTACCGCCAGGACCGCGAGCCCCGCCGGGAAGCCGTGCGGCCCGTCGAGGCGGACGCTCGTCCCACCGCGGACCCGGGCACCCCGGACCTGGGCATCCCGGACCTGGGCGAACGCCGTCCGACCGGGGCCGGGGCATGGGCCGACGACCTCACCACGGGCCGCGGCGGAGACGATCCCGAGCTGGCGGCCCGAGACGCTGACCTTGGCCGGGGCGTCCGCGCCGAGGTCCCGTTCCCAGGCGCTCAGGTCGTGGCGACCGGCGGTACGCCGCGCACCGAGCACCGTGACCTGCCGGGCCGGGCCGACGCCGCCGCACTGGCCGAGGCAGACCGGGCGAACGCGGACCGGACGAACACGCAATGGGCCGCCACGGAGCCGGCGAACACGCCATGGGCCGGCGGGGAACGTGGACAGACGGACGTTGCCGCTGCGGAAAGGACCCGCGCCGACGACGGTGGCTCGGCCGGGCGTCCGGCTCAGGATCCCGGTACCGGGTCGCGTGACCTCAGCGACGGCCGTGACTTCGGCGACGGCCGTGATCTCAGGGACGGCTATGCCACAGCGCCCGCTCCCACGGCTTCCGAACCGGATGACGGTCCTACCCGTGACATGGCAGGGCGCGGTCCGGCGGGCGGAGCCGGGGAGCCCGGCAGCTCGGAGAACAGGGGCGGGGCCGTACTGAACGGTGCGGGCGCCGACGGTTCCATGGCGGCCGGCGCCGGCAATCCGGCGACGGGCACCCCGGCAACGGGTGCGCCACAGTACGGCGCGCCGACAGCCGGTGGGCCACCGCACGGTGGGCCCATCCCCGGTGTGCCGCAGCAAGGTGCGCCGATGCCCGGACCTGGTGTGCCGCAACACGGTGCGCCGATGCCCGGACCTGGTGTGCCGCAACACGGTGCGCCGATGCCCGGACCCGGTGTGCCGCAACACGGCGCGTCCGTGCCGATGGTGCCGCAGCAGGACGCGAACGGCTGGGGCATGCCTCAGCAACAGCCGTCGGGTGCCGCTGCCGACGGTGGTTACCGGACCGCTGGTCCCGGCGTCGGCGGGCGGGACGGGAATGGCGAACCCGCGGCGCCGCACGGCAGCGGGCCGGGCGCGGCAGAGCAGGGCGACCCGGGGAGGAACGACCGGAAGGGGCGCGGCGGATGGCGGTCCGCGGTGGCACGCCTCGTGCCGGGGCAGCGGGGGTCCACGCAGGCCGAACCGGCGGTCGACCTCGGTAGCCGGGACGGATCGCACGACGGTCCCGGTCAGGCCCCGCATCCCGGCGCGACGCAGATGCCGCCTTCCGGAACGGGCGTACCTGCTCCGGGTGCGGCGGACTCCGGGCCGCGGGTGCTCCGGCGCGCGGAACCGCCCGTACCGCCGAAGGTTGTCAGCACCGCCACACCGCCTCCCGTGCCGCGCGTGGTCAAGGCCGACCCGCCGGTTGCGCCGCGGGTCCTCGCGGCGCCCGCCCCGGTTCCGCCGGCGCGCGTGATCGGGCCGAACGGGGCCCGGACGCCCGCCGAGTCAGGGGCCCAGGACCCGGACGCGGCTCCGGGCGGGAACGCCGCCGCCGCGTCCGACGGCAACGTGGTAGCCCAGCGTGCCCCCATCGCCGCACCTCCCGCCCGCGACGCAGCGGGAAGCCGCGACTCCGGTCCGGTCGCCGCACCGGACAGCCGCGACCCGGCGGCCCACCGCGGCCCCGGCCCGATCACCGCACCGGACAACCACCAAACGGCGGCACACCACGGCCCCGGCCCGGTCGCCGCACCGGACGGCCTGGACCCGGCGGCACACCGAGCTTCCGGTCCGGGCGATGCCCGATGGGCGGGTGCTTCCGGGGCCGGTGGCGGCCGGCCGGGGTATCCCGGTGCCGAGCAGCTGAGCCCCTACACCACCGGCGAGATCCGGCGCGGGGACGGCGGCTACCCGGACGAGGCTGGGCGCGCCGATGTTCCGCAGCAGCGGGCCCGGCGGTCGCCGCGGGCGGCTCACGTGTTCCTCTCCGAAGGGGACGGTCCGTGGGCCATCGTGCCGGACGAGGCGCAGCCGTCTCCCGGTGCGCGGCCGGTCTCCCCGGCCCGGCCGGTGGCACCCGGCGAGTGGGCACCGGCCGCGAATGCCGGGGGGCCGGCCGGTCAGCCGTCACCGGCTGCCGCATGGCCGCCCGCCGTACGGCCGGTTCCCGCCGGGACGGCCGAGCAGCACGTGGTCCCGGGTCCGGGTACGGCGCCGTATCAGCCCGGCCGGCCTGCTCAGCCCGCTGTTCCCGGTCAACTCGCTGCTCCGGGTCAAACGGCTGCTCCGGGTCAACCGGCCGTTCCGGGTCACCCGGCCGTTCCGGGTCACCCGGCCGTTCCGGGTCACCCGGCCGTTCCGGGTCACGCGGCTGCTCCGGGTCAACCCGGTGGGCCGATTACGCCGGGCGTCGGCGAGCAGCCCACCGCGGCCACGGCCTGGCCGCCCGCCGCACGTGCCGGAGGCGTTCCGATGCACGCCGCCGCCGACGCCTGGCCGCCCGACCGTCCCGGGTCCGTCACGCCCGAGGTGGGCTCGCCGCGGCATGGCGAACCGCCGGTCGCCGGCAACCCGGCGGGTACGCCGACCGGCGGATGGCCCTCGGTCCCGTCGCACGGGCCCGGGCCGCACTCGCAGGGTGGTCCGCGATCGGGCCTCACGTCGCCGCAGGACGGCCGGCCCGACGTGCCACTGGCAGATGCCTGGAACGGGCCGGCGGGAACTCCGGCCGCACCACATTCGGCACCCCCGATGGCAGCACCGGCGGCACCACGTCCGGCCGGGCCGGCTCCCACCTCGGGCGGGCCGCACACCTCGTGGAACGGCTTCGGGCCGCAGTCACCGGCCGGACCGGGAACAGGCCGGCCAAGCGGCTCCGCACCGGGACAGATGCCGGGCATGCCCATGCCCGGACAGACGCCAGGCATGCCCGCGCCGGGACAGACGCCGGGCATGTCCGTGCCGGGATCCGGCCGGCCGGCTGGCCCCGTGCCGGGACAGACGCCGGGCGGCAGCGCTCCGCGGTCGGCGCCGCCCGCGCCGACGTCGGGTGGTCCGCGGGCGGCCGCGGACAACGGTGTCACGCCTCAGGCGGGCGCCGGCTGGAACGACGCCACGCCGCGATCGGCACCATCCGTACCAGGCCCGGTTTCCCGGGAGCCGGGTCCGATGGCCGTCCGGGACGGTGTCACGCCCGCGTCGGCGCTGCCCGCCGGCGGATGGAACGCCGCGTCCCCGTCCACCATGTCCCCGGCGCCCTCCGCGGCGGCCGTCACCCCGGTCAGCGGGAATCCCGCGCCGGGGCGGGCCTCGCATCGCGCCGAAGAGCGCCCGGAGGCCGGGAACGGCACCGCCGCGCCGCACGGTGCTGTCCCCGACGTTTCCCGGCCCAGTGGTTGGAACGCGCCCACGCCGCAGGCCGCAGGTGAGCCGGTGCGGCCGGACGGCCCTGATGGTGCCGGAGAACCAGTGGCCCGAGGCCCGGAGACGACCGCAACTGTTTCGGCCGGGACACGTCCGCCGATGGCGGGCCCGACCGGCGAAGGGCCTGCCGTCGCCATGGCGGGGCCGACCGGCGAACGGCCTGCTGTCGCCACGGCGGGGCCGACCGGCGAACGGCCTGCCGTCGCCATGGCGGGGCCGACCGGCGAAGGGCCTCCCGTCGCCACGGCGGGGGCGACCGGTGAACGGCCTGCCGTCGCCAGCCCCGGTCCGGGCGGTGCGGGGACGGTGCCCACCGGTGATGCCGGGCGGGAGAAGCTCGGATTCCCGCTGGTACGCCCGGCGCCGGAGGATGCCGATCGGCCGTACATGGATCCCGACGGCACCCTGCACAACCTGAAGCCGATCGCGCGGCTCGCGACGTCGGGGCCGGACACCGAGCCCCGGCGGTACTCGGACACCGCGCTCGGCAGTGGGTGGTTCGTCAGCAAGGCGCCGGCGAAGACGGACGGGACCGGCTCGGGCGAACCAGCCGGTTCCGGAGCGGTGGGGACGAACGGCAGCGACACCGCCACATCCGGCGGGAGGGGCAACGCCGGCGGCGCGGCAGCCCCGGGCGAGGGTGACCGATCGCCGGGCACGGAGACGGGGACCGGAACCGGCGCGGACAAGACCGGCAGTCCGGGCGGCCACGCCGGGCAGGGTGGTGACCCCGCGGCCGGCAAGGAGGAACCCGGCGGCGAGGAGGGGCCCACCGGCAAGGAGCGGCCCACCGGCACGCGACAGGCCACGAACAGCGGCACCGACGGCAGCATGCCGGGTGACGGGAAGCGGGCCGGTGACGCAGCGGCCGAGAAGCCCCGAACCTCCGGCGGAACCCCGTGGGACGGCAAGGCGGTGCTGCAGGGCCCGGAACTGGCGCCCCATCTGCCGCTGACCGCGGCCGACCTCTCCGCCATCCGGTGGCGGCTGGACGGGGCCACGCTGCGCGAGGTCGTCGACAACCGCGATGCTCTGCGGGAGCTGGGCGAACGCCTCGACGGCCCGCTCGCCGACGAGGCGGACAACATCGTCAAGGCAGGGCTTCTGAGCGTACGCGCGGAGGTGTATCGCCTGCTCGGGGAGCTCGGCATGGCCGCGGCCGCGAGCCGGCTGGCCCTGGCCCATGCCGAGTCGGCACACGATCTGCAGTCGATGGTGATCGCGCAGGCCGAGCTGGCGCATGTGCTGCGGCTGCGGGGCGACTACATGGAGGCCGACCGGCTGTTCCAGCGGGCGGTGGAGGCCGACGTGTCGCCGGCGGTGCGCAGTGTGGTGCACGAGAACGCCGGGCGCAGCTGTTTCGACCAGGGCCGGCACATGGAGGCGCTGGATCACTTCGCGCGGGCGGTCCGGCTGGGCGCGGCGGAGGACACCGACCTGGTGGAGCGGATCGGCGTCTGCCTGGAGGCGGTCTACATCCACGTGCTGCGGGACGGCTGGGGTCCGTACCCCAGAAGGTCTCCGGAGATCTTGACACCGCTGACCGGGCGTCCGGCTGCGGACGGTGTGCCGGGGGACGCGGTGGCGCAGTAGTGGAAGGGGTCAGGCCGCGCGGCTGACGGCGGGCAGGTGGGCCATCATGCTGCGGCCGCGGCCGCCCTCCTTGGCCCGGTAGAGGGCCGCGTCGGCGGCTTTTTGCAGGTCGTCGGCGGTGTGGGCGTGGTCGGGGGCGACCGCGATGCCGATGCTGAGGCTCGGTGGGCCGCAGGGCAGGCCGGTGGTTTCGCGGACGCGGGTACGGACCAGCTCGACGAAGCGGACGGCGGTGTAGGGCGCGGCGCGGAGCAGCACCGCGAACTCGTCGCCGCCCAGGCGGGCCACCATGTGTTCGCGGTCGTGGGCGGCGTCGCGGAGGGCGTCGGCGACGGTACGCAACGCCTGGTCCCCGACCGCGTGCCCCCACGTGTCGTTGATCGTCTTGAAATGGTCGACGTCGATCATGACGAGGGCCAGCGGGTCGTCGGGTCCGGCGGCACCGACGGCACGGCCGAGTTCGGCGTCGAACGCCCGCCGGTTGGCCACCCCGGTCAGCGAGTCGGAGGTGGCCTGGCTCTCCAGGACCCTGCGCAGCCGGTCGTTGCGTTCCCGCAGGCCGGCGACGACGACGGCGGTCATCGTCATGGCCACCGTGATCGCGATCCAGTCGAGGAGAGCCTGGGCGCTGTCCTGGTACTGGAACGCGGTGAGAGCGTGCCCGGCGGAGATCTGCACGAGGGTCAGGGCGATGATCGTACGGTTGAGGAACATCGCGGCGTACAGCAGCGGCCACAGGTAGAAGAGCTGCGGTCCCATGGTGGCGTCCTCGGTGACCACGTTCAGCCCGGTGACCACGCCCGCCGCCGCGAACGGCATCAGCAGCCAGAACAGCCGGGGCAGGGTTGCCGGGCGGCGCAGGCAGGCCAACCCCACCACTAGCATCGCCATCGAGGTGACGCCGAGCGCCATCAGTTCAGGGAGTGGGTCGCCCAGCTTCATCAGCACGCCGGTGACGAGGTTGTACGGCGCGGCGGCCAGCATCAGGTAGGCGACGGCACGGGCGGCGCCGTGCATGTCGCGCAACTGATGGGCCAAGGCATGCTCCTCCGAGTCCGGTCCGAAACCACCATTCGGTTCGGATGGCCCTCACCTGAGGTCTTCCCCTGTGGGGACGGAGCCCAGCCGGGTGCTACTCGGTGCGCAGCGCGACGACCGGGTCGAGGCGGCCGGCCCGCTGGGCGGGAACGACGCCGAACACGATGCCGACAGCCGCGGACACGCCGAAGGCCAGCGCCATCGACCACCAGGTGAGGGCGGCCGGGACCGGGCTGAACCGGTCGACGAGGATCGCCGTACCGCCGCCGAGCGCCATGCCGAGGATCCCGCCGGTCGTGGTGAGCAGCACCGCCTCGAGGAGGAACTGGACGCCGATGTCGCGGGGCCGGGCGCCGACGGCCTTGCGCAGGCCGATCTCCCTGGTCCGCTCGCGTACCGACACGAGCATGATGTTGGAGACGCCGACGCCGCCGACGAGCAGGCTGATCCCGGCGATGGCGGCCAGCACGCCGGTGAGCACACCGAGGATGTCACCGAGCACGCCGAGGATCTGCTCCTGGGTGACGGCGGAGAAGTCGGTGTCCGGGTGGCGGTCGGCGAGGGTCGCCACGACGGCGTCGGCGAGTTCGCCGATCCGTTCCCGGTCGGGGGCGCGGATGGCGATGCCGTCGATGCGTTCGGTGCCGAGGAGGCGCTGGGCCGCGGTGACCGGTACGTGCACCTCGCCGTCCCGGTCGACGCCGAGGCTCTGCCCGAGTGGTTCGAACACGCCGATCACCCGGAACCGGACACCACCGATGGTGACCTGCCGGCCGATCGGGTCGCGGTCGCCGAAAAGATCGCGGGCTGTGCCGGCGCCGAGCACCGCCACCCGGCGGCCGGTGCTGACATCGGTCCTGGTCAGGTAGCTGCCCCGGTCGAGCCGGCGGACGAATACGGTCGGCGTGGTCTCGAGGACGCCCTGCATGCTGGCGAACCGGGTGCGCGAGCCGGCGCGTACCGTCTCGCCCGACGCGATGGTGACCGCGACCCGCGTCCGGTCGCCGACCACCCGGTTGATCGCGTCGATGTCGTCGAGGGTGAGCGGCGAGGAGGTCGGTGCCGAACCCGCCTCGATCCGGCCGGGCACGACCAGCAGCAGGTTCGAGCCGAGTCCTTCGACCTGGTTCTCGATCTGCTGCTTGGTGCCGGTGCCGATGGCGACGAGGGCGACGACCGCGGCCACCCCGATGATCACGCCGAGCATGGTGAGCATGCTGCGCAGCCGGTTGGCGCGCAACGCGTCGAGGGCGACCCGCCAGGCCTCAGCCAGCCGCACTGATCAGCCCGTCCTTCATCACGATCTGCCGGTGCGCGCGGGCCGCGACGTCCCGGTCGTGGGTGACCAGCACGACGGCGACACCGTCGGCGTTGAGCGATTCGAGCAGGGCCAGGACGGACTGGCCGGTGACCGAGTCGAGGTTGCCGGTCGGTTCGTCGGCGAGCAGCACCGACGGGCCGGTGACCAGAGCGCGGGCGATGGCGACGCGCTGCTGCTCGCCGCCGGACATCTGGTTGGGGCGGTGCGTGACGCGGTGGGCGAGGCCGACCCGTTCGAGCATGGCGGTGGCGCGTTCCCGGCGTTCCCGGCGGCCGACACCGCGGTAGACCAGCGGCAGCGCGACGTTGTCCTGCGCGGTGGTGCGGGCCAGCAGGTGGAAGCTCTGGAAGACGAACCCGATGGTGGTGTTGCGCAGTTCGGCCATCTCGTCGGGGCTGAGCTTGCTGACGTCGCGGCCGCCGATCAGCAGGGTGCCGCCGGTCGGCCGGTCGAGCCCGCCGAGCAGGTGCATCAGCGTCGACTTGCCGGAGCCGGAGCTGCCGACGATGGCCACGTAGTCGCCGGGTTCGACGGTCAGCGACACGCCGCGCAGCGCGGACACCGAGACGCCGTCCAGGTCGTAGGTGCGGCTGACGTCGTCGGCGACGATCGCGGCGGTCACGGTGCCTCGTCGCCGGCCGCGACCTGGTCGGCCCCGGCGACGACGACCCGCTCGCCCGCGCCGACGCCGGAGACGATCTGCACGGTCTCCTCCCCCTGCACGCCGAGGCGGACGGGCACCGCGGTGTAGCGGCCGTCCCGGACCGTCCAGACGGTGTCGCGCCCGTCGGTACTGACCACGGCCGACGCCGGGACGGTCACGGCGCCGGTGGCCTGCCGGACCTTCAACCGGATGACGGCGCTCATGCCGGGCCGTGGCACCGGTGCGGCCTCCCCGCTGTCCGGATAGGAGCCTTCGCCCAGTTCGAGACGGACCCGGTACGAGACTCCGCCGCGCGCCGAGGTGGTGGGCAGCAGGTCAACGGCCTTGACCTTGGCCGGGTAGGCGGCGCCGGGTGCGGCGTCCAGTTCGATGTCGGCGGCGACGCCCGCCTCGACGAGCAGCACGTCGGTCTCGTCGACCTCGGCGGACAGCCCGAGCCGGGCGGTGTCGACCACGGTCACCACCGGTGTGCCGGCCGCCACGTATCCACCTTCCGGGACGGCGACGTCGACCCCGGGCGCGGTGCCGCCGGAGACGGTGGGCACCTGCCCGCCCTCCAGCAGCCCGGCCAGGGAGCTGCCGCCGCCGCTCTGCGCCGGGCCGCCGAGTTGCACCACACCGGCCACCGGCGCCTTGAGGGTCAGCGCCTCCACGGCCGCGTCGGCCAGCGCGTACGCCTGCTCGGCCTGCAACCGCTGGGCGGCGGAGAGGGTGCCCATCGCGCGCCCGAGCGAGGCCACGCCCCGCTGAACCGACCGCAGCGCCGCCGCCGAGGCGTCCGAGGCGGTCTCGTAGTTGCGTTCGGCCGCGTCCACCTGGTCGGTCAGGGCCTTGCGGGCCTGCGGGTCGGCGATCTTCCCGGCGGCGGACCGGGCCTGCTCGAACGCGTCGGCGGCCTGCTTGTCGGTGCGCCGGCGGACCGCGGCGAACTCGGCCGTCCCGCCGACGGTCACCGCCGAGCCGGACGGCGCCTGTTCGACGGCGTCCCGCGCGGCGTCGCGCCGCCTGGTCAGCTCGGGCGAGTCGATGACGGCCAGCACGTCGCCCTTGCGGACCTGTTGGCCGGGTTCGGCGTACAGCTCGCGAAGGGTGCCGGCGGCTGGCGCGGTCAGGGTCGCGGAGGTGCGCGCGGTCACCGAGCCGGGCGCCTCGACGATCTCGTCGACCGTGCCGACCTCGGCGTTGCCGAGCCGGACGGGGCTCGCCTGCTCGTCGCAGGAGGCAGCGGTCAGCGGGAGCAGCACCAGGGCACCGGCGGCGACGATCACTGCACGTGAGCGGGCGTGATACACAGCCGCCACTCTATCCCGATCTACCATTCAGGCTCGCCGATGGCAGATCAAAAGCCTCATATCGTACGGCCACGAGGAGGTACCGGGGCCACACCGCGACGCGGGCGCCGGGTCCGGGCCGACAGCGCGACCGCCGGGCATATGCGGTGATCACCGGCCGGCCCGCACCGCTGACTCGAAAATAGGTGAGTAAGTGGGCAGGCGGCAGCGCCCGGCGTAGCGCAGCGGAGCCGGGTGAGGTCGGGTTGTTCAGGCGGCGGT
>NZ_JBFAAI010000013.1:0-249542 GCF_040639655.1 Actinoplanes sp. NPDC023801
TTTTTCTACCCCAACCCCCGCGCCGCCGGTGGGCGTTGCCCCGGACGTGGTTCCGCCCCCCGGGGCGTCTCCGTTTCCGGCCGTGCTCCACCGCTGTTTCGGTGGGCCTGAGGCAGCGGTGTGTGCCGGCCGGGGTTGGGTGAGTTGGGCGGCAGGAGGAGTCGCCGGATGCCAGGGACGGCGCGGGGAGTGGGGTCTCAAGCGGCGGACGGGAGGTGGGTGGTCGCCGGGCGGTAGGTGCCGTGGGGGAGTCGGCGGGGTGGGGGAGCTGGGGGTGCCCCGGGGACCAATGGGGGCTGAGCGATGTGGAGGCCGGCGACCGGGCGATGTGGATCCGCGGCGACGGAACGAAGTGGATCGGGGTGGTTCGCGCATCGCCACTTTCCTCCACGGAAGCCTCCACTTCCCTCCACGGGGGGCTCAACCGGAGCGCCGGCGGCCATTTCGACGGGGTTTTTTCGACCCGAACGCCTCCATGTCGGAAACCGGACCTTGTTGATCATGGTCACCACCCCCACTTCGCTCCACCGCCTGTGAACTGGGATTACGTCCGGGAAGACGGCCCGCGAGCGTTCGCTTTTGGGTTGCAGGTGGAGGGAAGTGGAGTAGAGTGGAGCTCAGTGGCAGGGCGGAGGAATGACGCCGGACCTGCCGGCCCGAGTTGACAGGCGGTCCACTCCCTCCGCGAAGGAGCGGGCGCCACGGCAAAGGGGTGGGGGCCGATGTTTCTCGGCACGCACACTCCGCGCCTGGACGAAAAGGGCCGGCTGATCCTCCCGGCGAAGTTCCGTGATGAGCTGGCGGGAGGTGTCGTGATCACCAAGGGGCAGGAGCGCTGTCTGTATGTGTTCCCGATGCCGGAATTCCAGCGCATCGCCGGTCAGCTGCGCGAGGCACCGGTTACGAACAAGGCGGCCCGGGCGTACGGCCGGGTGTTCTTCGCCAGTGCGCACGACGAGGTTCCCGACAAGCAGGGCCGGGTAACGATTCCTGCCCATTTGCGGGAGTATGCCAGCCTTGGTCGTGATCTTGTGGTGATCGGCGCCAGCACCCGGGTCGAGATCTGGGACAAGCAGGCGTGGGACGACTACCTCTCGGCGAGCGAGCAGGAATTCGCCGACATCGAGGAGGGGGTGCTGCCCGGCGGGCTGTAGGGCGTGGCACTCGTTGGCCGCTGAGTCGGCCCGGACGACGTCACTACCGCCGTACTGCGAGATCTCCAGCCGCTCCCGCTCCTGGCGCCTCTTCCCCGGCGCCAGGCGCGTGTCCAGGGCCGGTTCGCCGGCTCGGGACATGAGAGCGGATGGGGATCTGGCGGTACGGATGGACGACCGGGCCGGACAGCGCAGGTAACAAACGAGTGGGACGCGAGCTGTTGAGGCAATGGGGGTCGACATGGGGGAGCCGCGGGGCACGCATGTGCCGGTGCTGCTGGAACGCTGCCTCGAACTGCTGGCTCCCGGCCTCGAGTTGCCGGGCGCCGTGCATGTCGACTTCACGCTCGGCTTGGGGGGCCACGCCGAAGCGGTTCTCGAGCGATTCCCGGACGTCGTCCTGGTCGGACTCGACCGGGACACCGAGGCGCTCGCACACGCACGGCACCGGCTGATCCGTTTCGGCGATCGGGCGCACCTGGTCCACGCCGTCTATGACGAGCTGCCGCGGGTTCTCGAGGAGTTGGGGATTCCGGCGATCCACAGTGGGTTGTTCGATCTCGGGGTCTCCTCGTTGCAGCTGGACGAGGCGGATCGCGGATTCGCGTACGCCCAGGACGCCCCGTTGGACATGCGGATGGACCAGTCCCGCGGCGTGACCGCCGAGGAAGTCGTGAACGGCTACGAGCCGGGTGATCTTGTTCGCGTTTTGCGGCAGTACGGCGAGGAGAAGTTCGCCCCGCGGATTGTCTCGTCGATCGTGCGGGAGCGGGCGAAGGCGCGGATCACCTCGACCGCACGGCTGGCCGAGCTGGTGAAGGACGCCATCCCGGCCGCCGCGCGGCGAACGGGTGGAAATCCCGCAAAACGGACGTTTCAGGCACTACGCATTGAGGTGAACGGCGAGCTGGAGGCGCTCGAAGGAGCGGTTCCGGCTGCTTTGGACGCGCTGGCGCCCAAGGGGCGTCTTGTGGTGATGAGTTATCAATCGTTGGAGGACAGGATCGTCAAGCGCGAACTCACCGCGAGGTCGCGTAGTACCGGGCCGGTCGACCTGCCGGTCGAACTGCCCGGGACCGGTCCCAGCCTGAGGCTCCTGACCCGTGGGTCCGAGCCGCCCATCGAGGCGGAGGTGGCGGCGAACCCGAGGGCGGCCTCGGTGAAGCTGCGGGCGGTGGAACGGATCGACGAGCAGGAGCAGGTCACGAAGTTGGAGAAGGCGTTCGGAGCCGACCGCGAACGGCCCCGAATGTCTACAACGCGCGGGGGACGAGGGCGGATACGCCCCGGGGCGAATGTAGAGGGGGAGGGACGAGCATGAGCGAGCGATCCGAGGCGCCGCGGTCGGGGGGCCGGCCGGCGCAGCCGCGCAACACGCGCCGGGTGAGCCGCGATGCCGAGACCACGGGTGCCGGCGTTCGGGGGACACGCCGTCCCGAGCGGGGCGACACGCGCCGGTCAGGGATGCGGAGCCAGAAGGCAACGGACGCGTCCGCACCGGTCGACGGTGCCACCGCGCTGTCCATCGAGGTGAGTGGCGACACGCCGCCGCAGAGCCGTCCGCGGCTCTGGGTGGCGCCGCCGCTTCCGGTCCGCGCGCCGCGGGCCACCTTCGCCGCAGCGATCATCGCCGTGGTGCTGGTCGGCGTGGTCGGCATCCTGCTGATCAACACCAAGACCATGGAGCAGTCCTTCCGGCTCGACGCGCTGCGCAAGGAGAAGACCACCCTCGACAAGCGTCAGCAGGAACTGGACCGGCAGATCTACGAGCTCTCCGGCCCGGGCAACCTGCACGCGGCCGCGCGCCGGCTCGGCCTGGTCCAAGCCGACGAGCCCGCGGTGATCTGGCTGCCCAACGGCGACATCGTTCGTCCGCCGGCGCCGGGCCGCGGCCCGACCGCGCCGACCACCGATGACGGGCTGCGCGAGACGGGTACACCGTCCGCCGTGGCCGAGCGGTAGGGCAGCGATGTCGCCGCGAGCCGACGACGAGGAACCGCGCCGGGGGACACCACCCCGGCGCGGTTCGTCACGTGACCTGCCCGGTGAGGAATCCGCCGACGACCCACGTGAGGGCCGGCGTGGCCGTTCCAGCATCGGGGACGCGCGCGCCTACACCCCGCGCGGCCGTACCGTGGCCGAGCGGGGCCGGTTGCCGCGCGGTGCGGGCCGTAACGCCGACCCGTTCCGGCCGGCGCTGCAGGTGCTCGACGGCGGTGAGAGCGGCCAGCGTTCCCGGACCCGTGGCCGCAATGCCGAGCCGCCCGCCCAGCGTGACCAGGAGAAGCCCCGCGAGCAGCCCAAGACCCGCGAGCAGCCCAAACCGCGTGAGCAGGCCAAGGCCCGCGAGCAGGCCAAACTGCGCGAGCAGGCCAAGACCCGCGAGCAGGCCAAGCCGCGGGAGCAGAGCCGTGTCCGTGAGCCGGAGCGCCGTGACCGGGCCACCGCGGACCGGGCGCGCGCCGCTGACCGGGCGAGGGCTGACCGTACCCGTACCAGAGAAAAAGAAGGACCACGACGGACCTCGGCCCGCCGGCCGGTCCCGAGCGAACCGCCGAAGCTCGCGAACAGCACCCGGCGGCTGCGGCTCGGCACCGTCCTCGCGCTCTCGCTCTTCATCACCATCGGCGTCCGGCTGGTGGTGCTGCAGGTGGCCACCTCCCCGGAGGAGGCCGCGAGCCTGCTGGAGCTGCGGCAGGACCGGCTGAGCAGTGTGAAGCTCCCCGCTCCGCGCGGCAGCATCCTGGACCGCAACGGCAACGTGCTGGCGCACAGCGTCGAGGCGCGCTACGTCTACGCCGACCCGGAGAACACCGACCTGCAGAAGGACCTGCCCGGTACGGCCGAGAAGCTGGCACGGCTGCTCGGCGTCTCGAGGTCCGAGCTGTACGCGAGCATGCAGCGCAAGCAGCTGGTCGGCGGCAAGTGGTCGAGGTTCCGTTACCTGACCCGGGGCGTGGACATCACGGTCGCCGACCAGGTCGACGCGCTGCGCCTGCCCGGCATCTACACCGCGACCGACGCGCGCCGTCACGTGCAGGGCGACCTCGCGTCGAACCTGATCGGCTTCACCGGTGTCGAGGGCCGCGGCCTCGAAGGGCTGGAGGCCCGGTACGACGACCTGCTGCACGGCCGGGACGGCAACCGGGTGTTCGAGCGGGGCGCCGGCAACCTGAACGCGCCGATCCCGGGCGGGTTCCAGCAGGACACCCCGGCCCGGCCGGGCAACTCGTTGCAGCTCACCATCGACCAGGACCTGCAGTTCCAGGTGCAGCGGGTGCTTGACGCGGCCGGCAAGAAGAAGAACGCGACGGTCGGCGGCGCGGTGGTGCTCGACGCCCGGACCGGCGAGGTGCTGGCCCAGGCCAGTTATCCGTCGTACAACGCGGCCGACCCGGACGCGGTAGCCGCCGAGAAGCGGATCGACATGCCGAGCAGCGTGGTCACCGATCCCGGTTCGAGTCACAAGGCGTTCATCTTCGGTGCGGCCCTGCAGGAGGGTCTCATCAAGCCGGACGAGCTGCTCGAGATCGGTCCGGCGATCCGCAAGGGCGACACCCTCTTCGAGGACACGCACAAGGAGAAGAAGGGCACCCGGATGACGATGCCGGGACTGCTCGCGCACTCGTCGAACGTCGGCACGATCCTGATCGCCGACCGTCTCGGCAAGGAGAAGGTCTACGAGTACCAGCAGAAGTTCGGGCTGGGGAAGGCGACCGGTGAGGGTGCGCCCGCCGAGGCCGAGGGCGCGCTGCTGGCGCCACAGGACTGGAGCGGCTCCTCGTACGGCTCGGTGCCGATCGGGCACAGCGTCTCGGCCACGCTGATCCAGATGGCGGCCGGATACGGCGCGATCGCGAACGACGGCGTCTACATCCAGCCGCATCTGATCAAGGCCACCATCTCCGGTGAGGACGGCAAGGTCACCCCGGCTCCGGCGCCGTCGACGCACCGGGTGCTCGACGCCGACGTGTCGCAGCAGCTGCGCTACATGATGGAAGCGGTGGTCGCGACCGACAGCGGTACCGGACGGGCCGCGCGGGTCACCGGTTACCGGGTGGCGGGCAAGACCGGCACCGGCAAGCTGCTCATCGACGGGCAGTACACCAGCCACAACGCCAGCTCGTTCATCGGCATGGCCCCGGCCGACAACCCGCGGTACGTGATCGCGGTGTCGATGGACGTCAGCAGCGGCGGCGGCGGTGACGTGGCGGCACCGGCGTTCAGCGACATGATGTCCTACGTCCTCGTTCATAACCATGTGCCACCGTCCGGTAGCAAGCCGCCAACCTTCACGATCAAGGAATGACGCGGGCCGCATGGCGTTGACAGCGAGCCCTCAGGGACGGGGTAGGGTCTGACGCCGTGTCCGGCATTCCACGTCCCGAGACCGTCGCGCCGTGCCTGTTGAGGCGGCTCGCGGAGCTGCTACCGGCAGCTTTGACCGGCGGTGACGTCCCGGTCACTGGTGTCACGCACAGTAGCCGGGAGGTGCGTCCTGGTGATCTGTACGCGGCCTTGCCCGGCGCGAACCGGCACGGCGCGGAGTTCGTCGCCGACGCCGCCCGCTCCGGCGCGGTGGCCGTGCTGACCGATCCCGCCGGTTCCGCCGCGGCTGTCGCGGCGGGCCTGCCGGTGCTGGTGGCCGCCGATCCCCGGGCGGTGCTCGGCGCGGCGGCGTCGGCGATCTACGGCGAGCCGTCGCGGCGCCTGGAGATGATCGGCATCACCGGCACGGCCGGAAAGACCTCCACCGCGTACCTGGTCGAGGCCGGTCTGCGGGCTGCCGGGCGGGTCACCGGCCTGGTCGGCACGGTGGAGACGCGGCTCGGCGACCTGGTGGTCAAGAGCGTGCGGACCACCCCGGAGGCCACCGACCTGCAGGCGATCCTCGCCACCGGCGTCGAGCGCGGTGTCGAGGCGGTGGTCATGGAGGTGTCCAGCCACGCGCTGGTGATGGGCCGGGCCGACGGCATCCGGTTCGCGGCCGGCGGCTACACCAACTTCGGTCAGGACCACCTGGACTTCCACCCCACCTCGAAGGACTACTTCGAGGCCAAGGCCCGCCTCTTCGACGGCCGCTCGGCCGCCGAGGTGATCAATTTCGACGACCCGGCGCTGCGTCCGCTGCTCAAACCGTCGACCGTCACGTACTCGGCGGCCGGCGACCCGGCGGCCACCTGGTGGGCCACCGATGTCCGGCCGTCCGCATTCGGTCAGCGGTTCACCGCCCACGGCCCGGACGGCGTGACGGTGGAGACCGGAGTGGCCTTGCCCGGCCTGCACAACGTCGCCAACGCGCTTCTCGCTCTGGCGCTGCTGGTCGCGGCCGGCGTGGACGCCCGGCTCGCCGGGGACGGCATCGCCGCCTGCCGGGGTGTGCCCGGCCGGCTCGAGCTGGTGCCGTCGCCCGGGGACGTGCTGGGCGTGGTCGACTACGCCCACAAGCCCAACGCGATCGTGGCGGCGCTCGCGGCGCTGCGCGGTCTCGCCATCACCCGGGGCGGCCGGCTGATCTGCGTGATCGGCGCCGGTGGCGACCGGGACCAGGGCAAACGACCGTTGATGGGTGAGGCCGCGGCGCAGGGCGCCGACCTGGTGATCATCACCGATGACAATCCCAGGACCGAGGACCCCTCTGTCGTACGGTCGGCGGTGCGCCGTGGTGCCGAGGAGGCGCCCTCGGCCGCCAAGGTCATCGAAGTGGCCGGCCGTGGTGCCGCCATCGCCGAGGCCGTCCGCCTGGCCACGGCCGGTGACGTGATCGCCGTGCTCGGCAAGGGCAACGAACAGGGGCAGGAGGTGAACGGCGAAGTGCTGCCGTTCGACGACCGCATCGAGCTCGCCGCCGCTCTGGAGGCCCGCGCATGATTCCGCTCTCCCTCGCCGAGATCGCCGCGATCACCGGTGGCCGGGTCGTCGACGACCCGGCCGTGACCGTGACCGGTGACGTCGAGTACGACTCCCGCAAGATCGGGCCGGGCGGCCTGTTCGTCGCCTTCGAGGGCGAGAAGGTCGACGGCCACGACTTCGCGGGCGTCGCCGCCGCCGCGGGCGCCGCGGCCGTACTGGGCTCGCGGGAGACCGGCGTGCCCGGGATCGTCGTCGACGACCCGCTGGCCGCTCTCGCCGCGCTGGCCCGGGCCGTGGTGTCCCGGCTCGACGGACTCACCGTGGTCGGGCTGACCGGCTCGTCCGGCAAGACCACCACGAAGGACTACATCGGGCAGCTGCTGTCCCGGCTCGGGCCCACGGTCGCGCTGCCCGGCTCGCTCAACAACGAGCTGGGTTTCCCGTACACCGTTCTGCGGGCCTCCGGACAGACCCGGTTCCTGGTGCTGGAGATGGGCGCCCGTGGCATCGGGCACATCAGGTACCTGACCGGCATCGCCCGCCCGTCGATCGGCGTCGTCCTGAACATCGGTACGGCGCACATCGGCGAGTTCGGGTCGAAGGAGGGCACCGCGCTGGCCAAGGGCGAGCTGGTCGAGGCGCTGCCGTCGTCCGGCGTCGCGGTGCTGAACGCGGACGATCCGCTGGTGGCCGCGATGGCCTCGCGTACATCGGCCTCGGTGGTCCTGGTCGGGTCGACCGGGTCGCTCACCGCCTCGGATGTCACGCTCGACGCGGCCGGACGTGCCTCTTACATCTTGTCCGACGGTTCGCGGACCGGCGCCGTCCAGCTAGCTGTGGCCGGGGAGCACCAGGTCGCGAACACGCTGGCGGCCGGCGCCGTGGCACTTGCCGCCGGGATGACCTTCGACGACCTGGTCGTCGCGCTCGGCGAGGTCGGCATCGCCTCCGAGCGCCGGATGGATGTGTTCGCCCGGCCCGACGGTGTCACGGTCATCGACGACTCGTACAACGCCAACCCGTCGTCCACCTCGGCCGCACTGCGCGCCCTGGCGGCGATGAGCGGAGGCAGACGCACCACCGCCGTTCTCGGTTTCATGGCCGAGCTCGGTGAGCACGAGGTGTCCGGTCACGCCGAGGTCGGGCGGCTCGCCGCCGAGCTCGGGGTGGACCGGCTGATCGCGGTGACCGGCGATGCGGGTCCGATTCTGGACGGCGCCGCCGGAGTGGCCGGCTGGCAGGGCACGGGGCTCCTCGCCGTCGACCAGGCCGCCGCGATCGAGATCTTGCGCCACGACCTGCGCGCCGACGATGTCGTGCTGGTCAAGGGTTCCCGGTACCGCACATGGGATGTCGCCGACTGGCTGCGTCCCGTGGCGAGGAGTGAGCGCAGCGAACCCCGGAGCCACGGGGAAGCCGGCTCGGTCCCGCTAGAGGAGGTTCAGCCCACGTGAGGGCAGTCATCGTCGCGGCCGCGGTCGCCTTTCTCATCTCGCTCTTCGGCACCCCACTCGCGATCCGGGTGTTCTCGGCGCTCAAGGCCGGTCAGCCGATCCGGACCATCGGCCCGCAGACCCACCTGGGCAAGCGGGGCACTCCCACGATGGGCGGCGTGGCGTTCATCCTCGCCACCCTCTTCGCCTACGCCGCCGGCCACCTGGCGCTGACCACCCTCCCGGAGCGGCAGATCGCCCAGGAGAAGCCGACCATGACCGCCCTGGTCCTGCTCGGTCTCTTCGTGTTCTGCGGCGCGGTCGGCTTCATGGACGACTTCCTCAAGGTGCGCAAACGCAACTCGGACGGTCTCAGCGCCAAGGGCAAGCTCCTCGGGCAGCTCGTGATCGGCACCGTGTTCGGTATCGCCGCGCTCTACTTCCCCAGCACCAACGGCCAGACGGTGGCCAGCGAGCAGATCTCCTTCATCCGGGACGTGAGCTGGCTGGACGTCGGCAAGGTCGGTTCGGTCATGGTGTTCGTCTTCGTGATCATGGCGATGTCGAACGGCGTGAACCTCACCGACGGTCTGGACGGCCTCGCCACCGGCGCGTCGATCCTGGTACTCGGTGCCTACTCGCTCATCGGTTTCTGGCAGTACCGGCACTGGTGCGGTGACGACGACTACGTCGGCGCGGCGGGCTCGGCCACCGCGGAGCACTGTTATCAGGTACGCGACCCCCTCGAGATCGCGATGATCGCGGCCGCCGCGGCCGCCGCCTGTGTCGGGTTCCTCTGGTGGAACACCAATCCGGCCCGGATCTTCATGGGCGACACGGGCGCGCTCGCGCTGGGCGGCCTGATCGGCGGTCTTGCCGTGGCCACCCGCACCACGCTGCTGTCGGTCATCATCGGCGGGCTCTTCGTCATCATCACGATGTCCGTGGTCATCCAGATCATCTCGTTCAAGACCACCGGCAAGCGGGTCTTCCGGATGTCACCGCTGCAGCACCACTTCGAGCTGGCCGGATGGAGCGAGGTCAACATCGTGGTGCGGTTCTGGATCATCGCGGGCATCTGTGCCGCGATCGGTCTGGGCCTGTTCTACAGCGAGCACCTGGCGGTCATGGGCTAGCACGCGAGGAGGGCCGGCCCGGTCAGAATGCCGGTCCTCATCCGGAAGAGATCAGATCATTCCTAGGCTCAACTGCGCCAACTACCGAGCGTTGTTGATTCCTGCGGAGGGTCATTTCGATGATCTCGAGATTCCTGCTCACGTCGGCCGGGGCCGTCGCGATGGCGCTGCCCGGTGCCACCGCGGCGGTCGCCGCCGGTCCGGTCGTGCCGTCGCGCCTCATGGACGACCCTGAGGTGATCAAGGTCTGCGTGATGGCGAAGAACGGCGTCATCCGCTGGATGCTGCCCACGACGACGGCCTGCCGTCCGGGCGAGGTCCTGCGCCAGTGGAACGCGTCGGGTCCCGCCGGGGACCGAGGGCCTGCTGGGCCGGCCGGGGAAAGAGGGCAGGCGGGGGAAAGAGGGCAGGCGGGGGAAAGAGGGCCCGCCGGGGAGAAAGGGCCTGCTGGGGACGTCGGCCCCGCCGGGCCCGCGGGCGCGACCGGTCCGACAGGCCCGGTCGGTCCGCCGGGAGTAACCGGTGCTACCGGAGCCACCGGTGCCACGGGTGCCACCGGGGCCACGGGTGCCACCGGGGCGACGGGTGCCACCGGGGCGACGGGTGCCCAAGGCCCGATCGGACCGGCAGGCCCAACAGGGCCGGCCGGCGCTGACGCCGTCTCCGGACTGACGGTGGTGAGCTGGCCGGTGTCCGGTGTCACCACGGCCTGGGTGTCCTGCCCGGTGGGCAGCATGGCGATTCACGGCTACTTCACGCCGGGAGCATCGGAGACCTCGGTAGTGACCTCCAGCAAGCAGGAGCCCGCCGATCCGAAGCAGTGGGTGTTCACCTTCAGCCCGGCACTGACCCAAACCGGGATCCGTACGGCAATCTGCGCCGTGATGCCGATCTGATGGGGAGCGCGTCCGCGTGGCGCAGGTGACAAAGCCCCGTGCGACACGCCATCGACGGTGTGCGTCCATGTGTGGACATCGGACGATGATGGGGGTATGGCGGACGACCGTTCTCACATGGCCCGCCCGTCACTGAGCCGGCAGCTCCTGCCCGCGGTGCACGGGCTGCTGGCCAGACCCCTGTCGTCGTACTACCTGCTGATCGCCAGCTGCAGTCTGCTGCTGCTGATCGGGCTCACCATGGTCTTCTCGGCCACCAGCGTGAAGGCGTACGCGAAGACCGGTAACGCCTTCACCGACATCAGCAGCCAGGTCGTCTACGCGCTGCTCGGCCTGGTCGCGTTCTGGATCTTCCAGCGGCTGCCGGCGGTGACCCTGCGGGCACTCAGCCGGGTGGTGCTCGGGTCGGCGATCGTCCTGTTGACGGCGCTGGCCGGCCTCCACGTGCTGGGCGCCGCGGGAGTGGTGCACGTCGGCACCGACGGTCCCGAGCTCGGCCCCGTCCACGCCAACCTGAACTGGCTCTATCTCGGGTCGTTCAGCATGCAGCCCGGCGAGCTGGCCAAACTGGGCATGGTGCTCTGGGGTGCCGACATGATCGCCCGCAAGGGCCCGGCCCTGGGCCACTGGCGTGAGCTGGCCATGCCGCTCTTCCCGGTGGTCGGGCTGCTCTTCATCCTGGTCGGCTACAACGACCTGGGCACGATGCTGGTGCTGCTGGCACTGATCGTCGGCCTGCTCTGGGCGGCCGGTGTGCGGCTGCGGGTCTTCGGTGCACTCGGTGTGCTGGGCCTGGCCGGTGTGGGCCTGCTGATCGCAGCCGCCTCCCGCGGCGCCGGTTCCGGTTCGGCCGAAGCGGACAACTACCGCTGGCGGCGGCTGACCGCCTTCCTGGAGCCGCTCGAGCAGTGCGACACCTCCAGCCCGGCCGGTGAGTACTGCTATCAGCTGATCCAGGGCCGCTCGGCGATCTTCGAGGGCGGCTGGTTCGGGGTCGGTCTCGGCGAGAGCGCCCTGAAGTGGGGCTGGGTGCCGGAGGCGGGCAACGACTTCATCTTCGCGATCGTCGCCGAGGAGCTCGGCGTGGTCGGCTGCACCGTGGTGCTGGCGCTGCTGTCGGTGCTGGCGTACACCGGCTTCCGGATCGCGCGCCGGGTGAGCGACCCGTTCCGGCGCCTCGCCGCGACCGCGATCACCACCTGGCTGGTCGCGCAAGCCGTGATCAACATGGGTGGGGTGGTCGGGCTGCTGCCCATCACCGGCCTGCCACTGCCGTTCATCTCCGCAGGTGGCAGTGCCCTTGTCGTGACGATGGCGGCGGTCGGCATCCTGGCGTCGTTCGCCCGCGCGGAGCCCGACGCGGCCCGGGCCCTGAACGCCCGTCCGACCCCTCGATGGGTACGGCTAGTCTGGGCCCCGCTGCCGCCGCTGCCCCCGCCGCGGCGGCCCGGAGAGCAACGTCCGGCTGCCCAGAAGAAGCCGGGCAACCGGGCGGTACCCGAGGGCGTGGGGGAGGGAAGGAGACGGTGATGGGTCCGCTGCGGTCGGTCGTGCTCGCCGGAGGAGGCACCGGCGGTCACATCTATCCGCTGCTCGCCTTCGCCGACGCTCTGCGGCGCCACTTCCCGGACATCCGGATCACCACCCTGGGCAGCCCCAAGGGCATGGAGAACGAGCTCATCCCCGCGGCCGGTTACGACCTGCGGGTCATCCCCGCGTTCCAGCTGCCCCGGACGCTCAACCTGGACCTGCTTCGCACGCCGGACCGGATGTACAAGTCCGCCCAGGCGGCCGGTGAGATCATCGACGAGGTGCAGGCCCAGGTGGTCGTCGGCTTCGGCGGGTACGTGTCGGTCCCGGCGTATCTGGCCGCGTGGCGCCGGGAGATGCCGATCGTGATCCACGAGGTCAACGTGCCGCCCGGTGTCGCGAACCGGATGGGCATGAAGTTCACCAAGCGGGTCGCCGTGGGGTTCCCGCACCAGCTGGAGCAGGCCGAGTCGCTGCGCAACGCCCGGCTCGTCGGCGTGCCGCTGCGCACCGGGATCACCGGGATGGACCGGCCAGCGTTGCGCCCGCAGGCGCTCTACCACTTCGGGTTGCGCCCGGACCTGCCGGTGCTGTTCGTCTCCGGCGGCTCGTCCGGCGCCCGCACGATCAACCTGGCGGTGGCCGCGGCGGCGAAGCGGCTGGCGCACGCCGGCATTCAGGTGCTGCACGTGCAGGGCGGGCGCAACGACCCGTTCGAGGTGCCGAGCGACCTGCCGGTTCCCTACGTCGTCGTGCCCTACCTGTCGGACATGCAGCTCGGCTACGCTGCCGCCGACCTGATGCTCTGCCGGGGCGGAGCGATCACGGTGGCCGAGACGACCGCGCTCGGCATGCCGGCGATCTACGTGCCGTACCCGTTCAGCAACCAGGAGCAGCGCCGCAACGCGCTGCCCGTGGTCGAGTCCGGGGGCGGCATGCTTGTCGACAACAGTGAACTGACCCCGGACTGGATCGAGAGCAACATCATCCCGCTGGCGCGGGACCGGCAGCGGCTCGCCGCGATGGGTGAGGCCGCCGCACGGTACGGACGTCGTGACGGCGACGAGCAACTGCTGCGCTTCGTTCTCGAAGCGGTGAGCTGAGTGAGCTTTATCGAGGGAGTGGAACTGTGAACACGGCGGAGCTGACGCCGGCCGGTGAGATGACCGCCGAGGATTTGGGCAGTGTGCACCTGATCGGGATCGGCGGGGTCGGCATGGCCGGCCTGGCCCGGCTCCTGCTCACCCGCGGTGTGCCGGTCTCCGGGAGCGAGCTGCGCGAGTGGCCCGCGCTGACCGCCCTGCGTGCGCTCGGCGGCACGATCCACATGGCCCACGAGCCGTCCAACCTCGACGGGGTGGACACGGTGGTCTACTCGACCGCCATCCCGAAGGATCATGTGGAGATGGTCGAGGCCCGCCGGCGCGGGCTGCGCGTGCTGCACCGCTCCGAGGCACTGGCCGCGGCCATGACCGACCGGCAGACCATCGCGGTGGCCGGCACCCATGGCAAGACCACCACCACTTCGATCATGACGGTGATCCTGCAGCACGCCGGGCAGGACCCGTCCTTCGTGATCGGCGGTGAGATGTCCGCCGCCGGGTCCAACGGTCACCACGGCACCGGCCCGCACTTCGTGGCCGAGGCCGACGAGCACGACCGGACGTTCCTGATCTACCGCCCGCACGTCGCGATCATCACCAACATCGAGGGCGATCACCTCAACAACTGGGGCGACCTGGAGACGCTGAAGGCCGGGTTCCTCGAGTTCGGCGGCCTGGCCGACGGGTTCGTGGTGACCTGCGCGGACGGCCCGGGCACCGACGAGCTCATCGCGGGCCTCAAGGCCCAGGGCAAGACCGTCTACACGTACGGCGAGTCGGCCGGCTCCGATCTGCGGATCTTCGACATCACCTCCTCGACCAGCGGCGTGCGTTACCGGGCGGAGCTGCACGGGAAGCCGCTCGGCGAGTTCAAGCTGGCCCTGCCCGGCACCCACATGGGCCTGAACAGCGCGGCCACCGTCCTGACCGCCCTGAAACTGGGCATCGAGCTCACCAAGGTGACCGAGGCACTGGAGTCCTTCCCCGGTGTCCGGCGCCGCTTCGAGCGCAAGGGCATCGCCGCCGGCGTGCGGGTGTACGACGAGTACGCGTACCACCCGACCTCGGTCAAGGCGGCGCTGCGCACGCTGCGCGAGGTGGCCGGGGACGGGCGGCTGCTGGTGGTCTTCCAGCCGTACCGGGTGTACCGCACCCGGGACCTGGAGGCCGACCTCGCCGACGGCCTGGCGGTCGCCGACGAGGTGATCTGCATGGAGGTCTTCGGTCCGGGGGAGACCCGTGGGCCGGGCGAGGGCGGCCGGGCGCTGACCGCGGCGATCGACCTGCCGGCCGGGCGCAAGGTGTTCGTGCCGGACTGGGAGGACGTGCCGGCCGAGGTGGTCCGGCGCAGCCGTCCCGGCGACGTGGTGGTGACGATGGGCGCGCCGCCGATCTCGCTGATGGGGGACGAGCTGCTCGCCGCGCTGGCGGAGGCCGACCACCAGCCGGACCTGGCGGGCTGAGTCCGGTGGCCGGCGGGGGCACACGTAACTGGCGGCTGGTCCGGGCCGACACGGACGCCGTGCCGCCGTCGGCCCGGCGGTTCATGGCGCGTGCCCGGCAGCGGCGTTTGCGTGCCGCCATGCCCTGGCTGATCGGTGCCGGTGTGCTGCTGGTCGTAGGCGGGCTGGCCTGGCTGGTCTACGGCACCTCGGTGCTCGGGGTCCGGGATGTGCGGGTGGTCGGCGCCGTGACGCTCACCGCCGACGAGATCCGGGGCGCCGCGGCCGTCGAGCCGCTCCGCCCTCTCGCCCGGGTGGATCTGGACGCGGTCGGGTCCCGGGTTCGCGGGCTGCCCGCGGTGGATCGGGTGCTGGTCCGGCGCAGCTGGCCGTCGGCCGTGGTGGTCGAGGTGGTGGAGCGCACGGCGGTGGCCGCCGTGCCGGCGCAGGACCGGTTCCTGCTGATCGACGACGAGGGTGTGCCGTTCCGCGCGGTGGCCGCTCCGCCGGAGGGGCTGCCGCTGGCCCGGCTGGCCACACCGGGCGCCGGGGACGGGAACACCGCATCGGCGCTGACCGTGCTGGCCGCGCTCAGTGAGGAGCTGCGCGAGCAGCTGGTGGCCATCTCGGTGCCGTCACCCGTGCAGATCCGTCTGGAGCTGCGCAAGGGGCGGGTGGTCATCTGGGGTGACGACACCAAGAGCGAACGCAAGAGCACCGTCGCGACCGTACTGCTGAAGCAGAAGGGCGACGAGATCGACGTGAGCGCCGTGAAAGTGGTGACCATTCGCTGACGCAGCGGTTAATCGGACAAAGCGTGATGAACGCAATAAAAGGTCCAAGGTTACGGGTGAGTCGGATACTCACCTCCTAAGCGCACGCGACACGCCGCCCCGGGTCTTTGGTTGCGGCGGCATGTCCGCATACGTTGCGTCGAGAGGTTCAACTGGTTGACATAACTCTGAACCTCTAGTAGAGGGTGAGGGTTTCCTCGCCCTCCCTTGTAGGACAGCGGATGTCGAAGTGCGGTTCCCGGGACCGCAGGGGCCGTCGACATCCGCCAACCCCGGAAGGGAAGGCTGAGCCCGATGACACCTCCGCACAACTACCTCGCGGTAATCAAGGTCGTCGGCATCGGCGGTGGCGGCGTCAACGCCGTCAACCGCATGATCGAAGTTGGGCTCAAGGGTGTGGAGTTCATCGCGATCAACACCGATGCCCAGGCGCTGTTGATGAGCGACGCCGACGTCAAGCTGGACGTCGGCCGGGAACTCACCCGTGGCTTGGGCGCCGGCGCCCAGCCCGAGGTCGGCAAGAACGCCGCCGAGGACCACCGGGACGAGATCGAAGAGGTGCTCAAGGGCGCCGACATGGTCTTCGTCACCTGTGGCGAGGGCGGTGGCACCGGCACCGGCGGTGCGCCCGTGGTCGCCAACATCGCGCGCAAACTGGGCGCCCTCACGATCGGCGTGGTGACGCGCCCGTTCAACTTCGAGGGCAAGCGGCGCCAGGTGCAGGCCGAGGCCGGCATCGACGAGCTGCGCAACCAGTGCGACACCCTGATCGTGATCCCGAACGACCGGCTGCTCGCGCTCGGCGACCGCGGCATCAGCATGATGGACGCGTTCCGTCAGGCCGACCAGGTGTTGCTCTCCGGTGTCCAGGGCATCACCGACCTGATCACCACGCCGGGTCTGATCAACCTGGACTTCGCCGACGTCAAGAGCGTCATGAGCAACGCCGGCAGTGCCCTCATGGGCATCGGTAGTGCCCGTGGCGACAACCGGGCGGTCGAGGCCGCCGAGAAGGCGATCTCCAGCCCGCTGCTGGAACAGAGCATGGACGGCGCCCGCGGCGTGCTGCTCTCCATCGCCGGTGGCTCGGACCTCGGTCTCTTCGAGATCAACGACGCGGCACAGCTGGTGACCGATGCGGCCCACCCGGACGCCAACATCATCTTCGGTGCGGTGATCGACGACGCTCTCGGTGACGAGGTCCGGGTCACGGTGATCGCGGCCGGCTTCGACGCGGGTGCGCCCGCCTACAAGCCGTCCGAGCCCGCCCGCAAGGTGCCGGCCCCGTCGACCGGGAGCCACCTGCCCCCGGTCCCGGCCACGCCGGTCGCCCCGCCGCCGTCCACGACCACCCCGCCGCCGCGCAGCCGGGTGCTCTTCGACGACGTCGACGTGCCGGACTTCCTGAAGAACGGTTCCTGAACGTCCGTTCCTCGTTGTCCCGCGACGCTTTCTCCCGTACCCCAAGAAGGTTGAACCTTGACCGACGCCGGACGGCGCGCTGAGCTCGCCGCCTCTCTCGAACGGGTGCGGGAGCGCATCGCGCGTGCCTGCGCGGCGGCCGGACGGCCACCGGACGCGGTCACCCTGACCGCGGTGACCAAGACCTACCCGGCGAGCGACGTCCTGTTGCTCGCCGGGCTCGGTGTCACCGACGTCGGCGAGAACCGTGATCAGGAGGCTGCCGCCAAGGCGGCGGCCGTGCGCGCCGGAGGGGCAGCCCCGCGCTGGCACTTCATCGGCCAGCTGCAGCGCAACAAGGCCAAATCGGTTATCGGGTACGCCGACGTGGTCGAATCGGTGGACTCGGTGCGGCTCGCCGAGGCGCTCGGCCGGGCCGCCGCCGACCGTGAGGTCCCGCTCGAGGTCCTCGTCCAGGTGAGCCTCGACGGTGATCCTGCGCGTGGCGGCGTGACCGGTGATGATCTCTGGCGGGTATCCGACGCAGTGGCCTCGTCGCCGGGGTTGCGGCTGGGTGGTCTGATGGCTGTCGCACCACTGGGCGAGGACCCCGGCCAGGCCTTCGCCCGGCTGGCTGTCGTGGCAGCTGAAATGGCCTCCCGTCACCCCGGTTCGACAACCGTCTCGGCGGGTATGAGCGGCGATCTGGAGGCCGCGATTCTGCATGGGGCGACACACGTACGGATCGGTACTTCTTTACTCGGGATGCGAAACTCGCTGCGGTAGCCTTGCGGCGGGCAGCAAACTACACAGGTGTTGTTCAACGTGACGAACCGGCACGGGTCTCGCATTGGACGACGCGGCGTCGTAGCGGGTCGTGAGGTGAAGGTCCGATTTGGATCCGGCCTTCCGGCTCGTAAGGGGGGACGCGGCACGCCGGAGGGGGCGCGCGCCGCAACAGCGGACGGAGGTGGGGGCATGGACTCTCGGCAGGGAGAGACGGCATGAGCGACCGGAGGGAGTTCATGCTGTCGGCGGGCTGCGCTTCTGACTCCCGAGAGGGGGGACGGGCATGAGCGGCGGCGCGTTTCGCAAGGCGGGCGTCTGGCTGGGCCTCGTCGAGGAGGACGACGAGCGCGGGTACGACGACCGTGGTTACCGGGAGACCTCCTACCGTTCGCGTGAGCGCGACCGGGATCGGGATCGCGACCGGGATCGTGACCGGGACCGTTACTCCAGCGACCGTTACTCGGACGAGTTCGCCGAGGACGAGGACGAGGACGAGCGTACCGTCCCGCGGGCGCGCACCGAGCGCCGCGAGCGCGAGCGGATCGCCGCCCGTGCCGACCTGGACCGGGAGGACAGCGAGCGTCTCGATCGGGCGAGCGTCCGCTCCATCACCCGGCCCGCGCCGGCGCCGGAGCAGCCCGCGGCGCTCACCTACTCCACCCGGGAGAATCTGGCGCTGAAGCCGCAGCCGGTGGCCCACCCGCAGCCGGTGCACCAGCGGCCGGCCGAGGAGGAGCAGCGTTACCAGATCACCACGCTGCATCCGACCACGTACCGGGAGGCGCGCACGATCGGCGAGCACTTCCGCGACGGTGTGCCGGTGATCATCAATCTCACCGAGATGGATGAGTCGGACGCCCGGCGCCTGGTCGACTTCGCCGCCGGGCTGGCTTTCGGTCTCCGGGGTACGATCGAGCGCGTCACCAACCGGGTCTTCCTGCTCTCTCCGGCGAATGTCCAGGTCACCGCGGAGGACAAGGCCAAGATCGCGGAGGGCGGCTTCTTCACCCAGGGCTGATCGGCCCCGCAGTCGATCAGTTCAGGGTGGCCGCCAGTCGATCGCGACCCCAAGGCTGACCTGAGGCCCGGATTTGATTGACCCGAACGAGGGATCCACCTGACGTGCTGTCGATCGTGCTCCAGATTCTCTACATATCGCTCTACCTCTTCTTCATCGTGCTGCTGGCCAGGTTCGTGCTGAGTGCGGTGCTCCAGTACGGACGGCGCTGGCAGCCGAGCCGGGGGGCGTCGGCCGCACTCGAGACCGTGTGGAGCGTCACGGATCCGCCCCTCAAGGCGTTGAGGCGTGTGATCCCACCGCTGCGCATTGGTAACGTGAGTTTGGACCTGGCTTCCATCGTGCTGCTGGTTATCCTGTTCGTGCTCATGGACGTCGTACTGAGAAAACTGATCCTGAACTACAGCTAGACAGCAGCCCCAACCGCGGCCGCGACTGACCCGAGGAGTTTCGATGCCGCTGACCCCGGCCGACGTTCATAACGTCGCCTTCAAGAAGCCCCCGATCGGCAAGCGGGGGTATGACGAGGAGGAGGTCGACGCTTTCCTTGACGAGGTGGAGCGCGAACTCGCCCGTCTCATCGAGGAGAACAACGAGCTTCGTGCGCAGGTGGAGCGTGGCGGCCGTGGCGGTGCACCGGCGGGACCGAGTGCCGACCCCCGGCTCGCGGTCGAGCTCAACGACCTGAAAGCGCAGCTGGACCGCGTGCAGCGGGACAAGACGGCAGCCGAGCAGGCGGCCCGTCAGATGCAGGCTGAGCTGGAGCAGGTTCGTGCCCAGGGCCCCGGCCCAGGCGCCCCCGCCGGCGGTGCGGACGGCGAGCAGCAGGCTCTGCGCGTGCTGATGATGGCCCAGCGGACCGCCGACGACCACGTCGCCGACGCGCGCCGTGAGGCCGACAAGCTTCTCTCCGACGCCCGTTCCAAGGCGGAGGAGGTCACCCGCGAGGCCCGGGCCAAGGCCGACGCTCTCGAGCGCGACGCTCGTCAGCGCCACCAGGAGGCCATGGGTGGGCTGGACGCGAAGCGGACCGCGCTGCAGAAGCACATCGAGGAGCTGAAGCAGTTCGAGCGGGAGTACCGCACCCGGCTCAAGGCGTACCTGGAGAGCCAGCTCCGTGACCTGGACGGTCGTGGTCAGGGACTCGAGGCCGAGCTCACGCGGGCCGACTCGGGCCGTGCCGTCGGTGGTTCCGGTGGCCTCGCCGCGGCCGGTCTCGCCGGCTCCTACAGCGGTGGCCGCACCAACTCCATCGAATCGGGCCGCTGACCCCAGCCCACCGCACCGCGACGAGGATGAGCCATGATCGTTGCTAGTCTCCTGCTCATCCCCGTCGCGGTTCTGTTTCTCGCGTTGGGCCTGGTCAACGGCTCAAGCAGTCTTCTCATAACCTCGATCGTGGTCAGCCTGCTGGCCGCGGTCGCTCTCGTCATCGGCACCCGTCAGGCTGCCGCCCGCCGGGCGGCGGAGGCATCCGGGGCGATGCACGTCCCGGTGGGCCGGCCCGATCGCCGTGCCGAGCACGATCCCGAGTTCGACGAGCCGGCGGCTCCCGCTCCCGCCTTCGCGGAAGATTCTGCCCCCGCGCCGATGCCCTCCGCAGGCGAATCCGCCGACTACGAGGCGCACTCCCGGGAATCGCCATCGATCGATGTGGACGAGGCCCGCGCGGCCGGTGCCCGGGACACCGCCACCCGTCTGGGTGACCGTGGAGAGCCGTTGGTGCCGGTCGGCGCAGACTATGCCGATTCTGACTCCACGGATGATTCGGCCGCCCGCTCCGGCGGTGTGTCCGCGGACGACGATGCCGACGAGCAGGCCTGGCGGCCCGCCGCGGCCGCCCCCGGGGCGCCCGAGCAGGGCGACGAGTTCGACGAGCCGGACGACGACGACCCGGACGACGAGCCTCTGCCGCAGTCGGTGCGGCCCGCCGACGCCGTGCTGGTGGCGCGGTTCGACACCGAGGTGCTGGTGGTCGACGGACGGCCCCGCTACCACATGGCCGACTGCCCGCACCTGGTCGGACGGCTGACCGAACCGTTGCCGGCGAACGAGGCGGTCGAGCTCGGCTTCAGTCCGTGCGGGCTGTGCCGGCCGGTGGACCGGCTGGTCGCCGCGGTCGCTCAGCAGCGGTGAGCTCCCCGGATCCCGGGGTGTCGGTACCGGTGCGGGTGCGTCCGGGCGCCGGCCGTACCCGGGTCGGCGGGCGCTACGACGGGCCGCACGGCCCGGCGTTGATCGTGGCGGTGGGCGCGCCCGCGGTGGACGGCAAGGCGACCGAGGCGGTGCGCCGGGCGCTTGCTGCCGCGCTGGGGCTGCGACCGGCTGCGGTGTCGCTGCGGCTGGGTGCGACGAGCCGGGACAAGGTCTTCACCGTGACGGCATCGGAGGGTGATTGGGAACGGCGGCTCAGCGAACTTCGCGACGACGGATAGTGGTCATTCCGTCACCCGTGGTTCGAAGCTGGCAATCTCATGAGTGGCCGGGTGGTTTGCCGCTTTTTGCCGGGTCTGCCGAGTGGTGACGGGTTGTCCGGCTACCTCACGTTCCGTATTCTTGCCACCCTCCGGAGTGCGCGGCTGTTTTCCAGCCGCGCCCTTTGTGCAGGTAGGGGAAGATCTACGGCGGCGAACCGAGGCCGCCCGCCGGACCCGGGCGCCCGATGGCCCGGACACCACGGGGACAGACCAGGGAACGGCGCGGCCCGGCGAATCGGCCGCCCGGTTCCGTAGACCGCTGATAGCCGCCGGACGGCGGCCGAGGGGGCGACGATGGCCAAGGCAAGCCAGACCCGGTCCGGCACGACCGGCGGATCCGCCGCGGAGCGTACCCGGAGTGAGGCGGAGACCGAGCAGATCCGGCAGGCGATGGTCGCGCGGCTCGACGAGTTGCAGGCCGAGTACGATCAGTCGCTCAGCGAGATCACCGAGTTGCAGCGCGAGCGGCTGGCCGACTCGGCCGGGGACGACCAGGCCGACACCGGGACCAAGACGTTCGAGCGGGAGCAGGAGATCACGCTGGCCAACAACCTGCTCGAACGGATCACACAGGTCGAACGCGCGATCGATCGTCTCGGGCAGGGCAACTACGGTTGGTGTGAGCGGTGCGGCAACCAGATCCCGGTGGAACGGCTGGCTGCGTTCCCCTCCGCCACTCTCTGTGTCTCGTGCAAGCAGTTGGAGGAACGACGCTGAACGCCGACGAACAGGCCACCCGGGGGTTCACGCCCCGTGCGGTGGCCGTCCTGGCCGTGACCGCGGTCATCGCCATGGCGGTCGACCAGTGGGTCAAGCACCTCTCCACCGAGAATCTGGATCCCGGCGAGCCGGTCCGGATCCTCGGCGGCCTGGTCTACCTGTCGCTGCTGCGCAACAGCGGAGCGGCGTTCAGCCTCGGCAGCGACTACACCTGGATCTTCCCGGTGATCACCCTGGTGGTGGTCGGCGTGATCGTGTGGCTGGCGAGCCGGCTGCGGTCGGTGCCCTGGGGGCTCTCGCTCGGCCTGGTGCTGGGCGGTGCCCTGGGCAACCTGGGTGACCGGCTGTTCCGCGCCCCGGGGCCGTTCCAAGGCCACGTGGTCGACATGATCAGCGTGTTCGGGCCGTACGGGGAGAAGTTCGCCGTCTTCAACATCGCGGACAGCTGCCTCACCGTCGGCGTGTGCCTGGCCGTGCTGCTCGAACTGACGGGCCGCCAGCGGGACGGCACGCGCCTGGTCAGTGAGAAGAAGAAGGCCGCGACGGCCGAGCAGGCGACGACGGAAGAGGGAAGTAAAGCGTGAGCGGGCAGCGATCCCTGCCGGTGCCGGACGGGCTCGACGGGATGCGGCTGGACCAAGCCGTCTCCAGGTTGTTCGGCCTGTCCCGGACCGCCGCGGCCACCCTGGTCGAGTCGGGTGACGCGCTGGTCGACGGCGTTCCCCGGCTCAAGTCGGAGAAGGTCGCGGCCGGCTCCTGGCTCGAGGTGACCCTGCCGTCGCCGGTGGCGTCCCCCGCCGTGGTGGCCGAGCCGGTGCACGGACTGGGCATCATCTACAACGACGACGACATCGTGGTGGTCGACAAGCCGGTCGGCGTCGCCGCGCATCCGAGCCCCGGCTGGACCGGCCCGACCGTGATCGGCGGACTGGCCGCGATGGGGCAGAACGTCGCCACCAGCGGTGCCGCCGAGCGGCAGGGTGTCGTGCACCGGCTCGACGTGGGCACCACCGGCCTCATGGTGGTGGCCAAGAGCGAGCAGGCCTACACCCTGCTGAAGCGGGCGTTCAAGGAGCGCGAGGTGGAGAAGCGGTACCACGCCGTGGTCCAGGGACACCTCGACCCGCTGCGCGGGACCATCGACGCGCCGATCGACCGGCACCCGACCGCCGACTGGAAGTTCGCGGTCATGTCCGACGGGAAGCCGAGCATCACCCACTACGACACGGTCGAGGCGTTCCGGTCGGCCAGCCTGGTGGACGTGCGGCTGGAGACCGGGCGGACGCACCAGATCCGGGTGCACATGTCGGCGATGCGGCACCCGTGCGTAGGTGACACGGCGTACGGCGCCGACCCCACCCTGGCGGCCCGGCTCAAACTCGACCGGCAGTGGCTGCACGCACGGGAGCTGGCATTCGTCCACCCCCGGACGTATGAGCAGGTGCGGTTCGTCAGCGACTACCCTGACGACCTGAAATACGCGCTGGACGTCCTCCAGGACGCCGGCTGACCGTCGGGAGTACACGTGGGCCCCGCTCCTCGTATGCGGGCAGTCCTCGTCGGGTTCGGGGGCGCCGCGCTCCGGTTGCAGATCATGACCGGAGTGGCGCTGGCCGCTATCGTCGCCCTGGTCCTGGCGGTCTTCTGGGCCGACCGGGAGTCGCCTACCGGTGACCGGGCCGGCGACGTGCTCCGGGTGGGTGTGGTGGAGGGCCAGTCGGTCGCCGGTTACCTGCGGTCCTCCCGGGACGAACTGGCCCGGCTCACCGATCCGTCCGCGCCGGTCGGCGGTGAGACGTGGGCCCTGGTCGCCTTCGAGCGGTACGCGGCAGCCGACGGCCTGCCCGCGATGCTGGCGGGGGCCCACGCGGCCCAGGTCTACACCCGGGTTCCGCTGGCGGGCACGCGGACACCGGTGGTGCGTGTCCCGGTGGTGGCCCTGCCGGGCGACGTCACGGCGGGCATGCTCGGCGCGGCCCAGGCCCGGGACCGGGAGCGGGCCGACTATCAGCGGCTGAGCCGGGCGCTGACCGGCGACGGGCGCAACGAGGTGCGGCTGCGGGCGGCGTACGAGACCGCCGCGCGGGTGGCCGGCGAGGAGGCGGCGGCGTATCGGGCCGGCTGCGTGTGCGTCTTCGCCGCGGTGGTCCGGGCGACGCCGGCGGTGCTCGACGGGATCTCGGCCCGGCCGTGGGTGCGGGTGGTGGATCCGGCGCCGGAGGTTCGCGAACTGGACCGTACCGAGTTCCGCCCGCCGCTGCCCGAGGAGGTGGATGTGGTGCCACCGGAGCCGTCGGCCGTGCCATCCATGACGGTGAGCGTTGCCCCGGCCACCCCGGCACCGTTACCGTCGTCGATCGAGGTGGATGTGACATCTGCCTCACCCGGCAATTCAGGTCCGACACCGTCGTCTGCCGTATTCCCTTCCGAGGGTTCGGGTGCCGTACCCTCGGCAACGGACACGAGTCCAGCTCACGAAGGAATGGACGGGTCTCCAGGGGCATCCAGTGGAGAACCCGGCCGTTAGGTCTTCCGGCGGCGATGTCGTGCGGTTGGGAGATCGTGCACGACCGGGTCCTGGTCGTGTGATCAAGAACGACCGGGGGATGGGCGGTCGGCCGGTGGCCCGAATAGGGTCTCATCCGTAGCCTGTCAGGGGCGAGCGAGACCATCGCCGTGAAAGATGCCGGGTAGGCGCAGAAAGGACGAGCCGTGGACGGGACCGAGACCGGCTGGGGCCGGCCTGCGGAACCAGCCCCGCGCTGGCGGGCGCTGCTCGACCGAGCCCGGCATGCCGGCCGCAGCGAGGAGCCGGAGGAGGCGCCCAAGCAGCCGGAGACGCCCCCGCAACAGCAGTGGAACCAGCAGTTGCCGACCCGTGGCTCGGCCGCGGTGGGCCGCCCGGTCAATCCGCTCGACCCGCGCCAGGGCCAGCAACCCCCGCCCGGTGGCTACGAGCCGCAGCGGCCGCCGGCCGAGCCGCAGCGCGCGGTTCCGCAGCGGCCCATCAACCCGCTCGACCCGCGCTGGCAGAGCCGCCGGGAGAACGAGCCGGCCTCGCCGCAGCAGCACAGCTTCTTCGATCCGGCGCCGCGGTCCGCCCCGCCGCCGGTCCAGCCGCCACCGGCGCCGGCCGCCCAGCCGCCCCGGGACTACGGCTCCGCCTATCCGCCATCGGTGCGTGACTACCCGGCCAACGGTTACGCCCAGCCGCCGGCGGCGTACGCGCCCCAGCAGGCCTACCCGCCCGCGCCCGCGCCACCGCAGCCCGCTCCGCCGCAGACCGTGCCTCCGCAGATGCCACCGCAGCCGGCGCCCGGCCGGGCTCCCGCGCCGGTCTCCCCGGCCCCGGCGGCCGCCCGGATCGAGTGGCGGCAGACCCGGTCCGAGGACGGCTTGGACCGGGCTGTCGCGATCATGCGGCGCAAACTCGGCAAGCCCCGGGTGCTGGCCTTCGCCAACCCCAAGGGCGGCGTGCACAAGACCACCGCGACCGTGCTGGCCGCGGCCACCGTCGGCAGCGTCCGGGGGCGTGGTGTCCTGGCCTGGGACGACAACGAGCTGCGCGGCACACTCGGCCTGCGGGCCGGCAGCGCCCGGCACGCACGGACGATAAAGCACCTGCTGGCCGACCTGATGCGGATCGAGAGCCTGCACGGCGATGCCCTGCTGCAGGAGCTCGACGCCTATCTGCGGCATGCCTCGGACGGCTCCTACGACGTGCTGGCCGGCGAGGAGAACCCGCGGTTCGCGGCCCGGCTCGACCAGGACACCGTGCGCCGCGTGATGGACCTGCTCCGCCGGACCCACGACGTGATCTGCGTCGACACCGGCAACAACGTGGAGAGCGTGAACTGGCAGACCGTGATGCGGTCGGCCGACCAGCTGGTGATCACCACGGTCCCTCGCGAGGACGCCGCGTTCACCGCCGACTGGATGCTCGACGTGCTGGAGGAGGGCGGGCAGGGTGCGATGGTGGCCAACGCCGTGACCCTGATCTCCTGCCCCTCGCCGGGGAACCTGCCGCTGCTCGAGGACTTCAAACGGCACTTCGCGACCCGCACCAGGGCGGTCGCCGTGGTGCCCTACGACCCGGCCCTGGAGGTCGGTTCGTCGATCGAGTACGCCGACCTCCAGCAGGAGACGCGACAGGCCTGGCTCCGCGCGGCGTCGGTGATGTTGGAGCCCTTCGCGGAGTAGGTTCTGTCGTACGCCGGGGCTAGGCTTCTCTGCGCTGTCATTTGGAAGAGGGGGTCCGGGTGTCTGACTCGTTTGTGCATCTTCATGTGCACACAGAGTATTCAATGCTCGACGGGGCGGCTCGGATCAAGGAACTACTCGCGGAGGCGAAGCGGCTCGGCATGCCGGCCGCGGCGATCACCGACCACGGCAACATGCACGGGGCTTTCGACTTCTACACGCAGGCCAAAGCCGCCGGCGTGACCCCGGTCATCGGGGTCGAGGCCTATGTCGCGCCGGAGTCCCGGCTGGACAAGAAGCGCATCAAGTGGGGCCGGCCGGAGCAGAAATCGGACGACGTCTCCGGTAACGGTGCGTATACGCACATGACCATGTGGGCGCGGAACGCGGTCGGCCTGAAGAACCTGTTCCGGCTCAACTCGCGCGGCTCCATGGAGGGCCAGCTAGGCAAGTACCCGCGGATGGACTTCGACATCATCGCGGAGCACGCCGAGGGCATCATGGGCACCACCGGCTGCCCGTCCGGCATCGTGCAGACCCGGCTGCGGCTGGGCCACTTCGACGAGGCGCTCAAGTCCGCCGCGATGTACCAGGAGGCGCTCGGCAAGGAGCACTACTTCCTGGAGATCATGGATCACGGCCTGTCGATCGAGCGCCGGGTCCGCGACGGGCTGCTGGAGATCGGCAAGAAGCTGGGCATCCCGCCGCTGGTCACCAACGACTCGCACTACGTGCACGAGGAGCAGTCCGCGGCGCACGACGTGCTGCTGTGCGTGCAGACCGGCAGCAACGTGGCCGACCCGAACCGGTTCCGTTTCGACGGTTCCGGCTACTTCGTGAAGTCGGCCGACCAGATGCGTGCCGTCGACTCCTCGGAGGCCTGGCAGGAGGGCTGCCGCAACACCCTGCTGGTGGCCGAGAAGGTGGACATCGACGGGATGTTCACCTTCAAGAACCTGATGCCGCGGTTCCCCATCCCGGACGGCTTCACCGAGGAGGAGTACTTCCGGCACGTGGCCTTCGAGGGGTTGCGCAAGCGCTTCCCGGACGGCATCCCGGAGTCCCACGTCAAACAGGCCGACTACGAGCTCGGTGTCATCATCTCGATGGGCTTCCCGGCGTACTTCCTCGTGGTCGCCGACTTCATCCAGTGGGCGAAGAACAACGGCATCGCGGTGGGCCCGGGCCGTGGCTCGGCCGCGGGCTCGCTGATCGCGTACGCGATGGGTATCACCGACCTCGACCCGATCCCGCACGGCCTGATCTTCGAGCGGTTCCTCAACCCGGAGCGCGTCTCGATGCCCGACGTCGACATCGACTTCGACGACCGGCGGCGGGCCGAGGTGATCCGTTACGTCACCGATAAGTGGGGCGAGGACAAGGTCGCCCAGATCGCCACGTTCGGCACGATCAAGGCCAAGGCCGCGATCAAGGACTCGGCCCGGGTGCTCGGTTACCCGTTCGCGGTCGGTGACAAGATCACCAAGGCGATGCCGCCGGACGTCATGGGCAAGGGCATCACCCTCGGCGGGATCTTCAACAAGGAGGACAAGCGGTACAACGAGGCCGGTGAGGTCCGCGGGCTCTACGAGACCGACCCGGACGTCAAGAAGGTCATCGACACCGCACGAGGCATCGAGGGCCTGATCCGGCAGACCGGTGTGCACGCCGCCGGCGTCATCATGTCCGCCGAGCCGATCATCGACCACATCCCGCTCATGCGCCGGGCCAGTGACGGCGTGATCATCACGCAGTTCGACTACCCGACCTGCGAGACCCTCGGCCTGCTGAAGATGGACTTCCTCGGCCTGCGCAACCTGACCATCCTCGACGACGCGAACCGGAACGTCGAGCTCAACCACGGTCAGAAGCTCGACCTGCTGTCGCTGCCGCTCGACGACCCCAAGGCGTACGAGTTGCTCGCCCGCGGCGACACGCTCGGCGTGTTCCAGCTCGACGGCGGGCCGATGCGTTCGCTGCTGCGCCTGATGAAGCCGGACAACTTCGAGGACATCTCCGCCGTCCTGGCGCTCTACCGTCCCGGCCCGATGGGCGTCGACTCGCACACCAACTACGCGCTGCGCAAGAACAAGCTCCAGGAGATCACCCCGATCCACCCGGAGCTGGAGGAGCCGCTGCGCGAGATCCTCGAGCCGACCTACGGCCTGATCGTCTACCAGGAGCAGGTGCAGCGCGCCGCCCAGATCCTCGCCGGCTATACGCTCGGCCAGGCCGACCTGCTGCGCCGGGCGATGGGCAAGAAGAAAAAGGAGATCCTGGACAAGGAGTTCATCCCGTTCCGGGACGGCTGCCGCGAGAACGGCTACTCCGACGAGGCCATCCAGGCGGTGTGGGACGTGCTGGTGCCGTTCGCCGGCTACGCGTTCAACAAGGCGCACTCGGCGGCGTACGGCCTGGTGTCGTTCTGGACCGCCTATTTGAAGGCGCACTACCCGGCGGAGTACATGGCCGGTCTGCTCACCAGCGTCGGCGACGACAAGGACAAGATGGCCATGTACCTGGCGGAGTGCCGCCGCATGGGTATCCAGGTGCTGCCGCCGGACGTGAACCAGTCGGCCGGACCGTTCACCCCGGTCGGCAAGAACATCCGGTTCGGTCTGGGTGCCGTCCGTAACGTCGGCGGCAACGTGGTCGAGGCGATCGTCCGGTGCCGCAAGGACAAGTCCGATTACAAGGACTTCTACGACTTCCTGTCCAAGGTCGACGCGGTGGCCTGCAACAAGAGGACGATCGAGTCGCTGATCAAGGCAGGCGCGTTCGACTCGATGGGGCACAGCCGCAAGGGTCTGCTCGCCGTGCACGCCGAGGCGATCGACGCGTACGCGGACGTCAAGCGCAACGAGGCGGCCGGCCAGTTCGACCTGTTCGGCGCGTTCGGCGACGACACCGCCGGTGGATCGTCCGCGGTCAGCATGCCGCCGATCAGCGACAGCGAGTGGGACAAGCGCGACAAGCTGGCCTTCGAGCGGGAGATGCTCGGCCTCTATGTCTCCGACCACCCGCTCGCCGGTCTGGAAGTGATGCTTCAGAACGCGGCCGACACCAACATCGCCACCCTGAACGAGGATGGCTCGGTCCCGGACGGCTCGGTCGTCACGCTGGCCGGGATCCTCACCGGCGTTCAGCGGCGGATCACCAAGCAGGGCCGGTCGTGGGCCTCGGCCACACTGGAGGATCTCGCCGGCGGCGTCGAGGCGCTGTTCTTCCCGAACACGTACGAACTGGTCGGCCAGTACATCGCCGAGGACGCGATCGTGGTGGTCAAGGGCCGGATCGAGCGTCGTGACGGGGCGGCCCGGATCATGGCGATGGATATGTCCATCCCGGATATCTCGCACAACCCGGACACCAAGCCGGTGACCCTCACCATGCCGATCACCCGGTGCACCCCGCCGCTGGTCGACGAGCTCAAGGAGATCCTGGTGAGTCATCCCGGTGACACCGAGGTGCACGTCCATCTGCAGAACGGCAGCCGGACCACGGTCATGCGGCTCGGCGGCGTCCGGGTGGCGGCGACACCGGCCCTGCGTGCCGACCTCAAGATGATCCTCGGCCCCTCGGCCGTCGCCTGACGTCCCGGCCGATCTGGGAGGATCACAGGGTGGCGTACCCGACTGAGCAGCCGGCCGGCCCGTCCCAGCCTCCGGAGGGACCCGAGCCGGCCGTGCCCGTCACGCCCGGCCCGTTCGGCCCGGCGATCGACTGGCGGCAGTGGCTGCGGCTGGAGGGCCCGCCCCGGCCGTGGCGGCGCTCGCTTGCCGCCGGTGCCGGCGCCGCCGTGGCGATCATGGTCCTCGGTGTGCTCCTCGGCCTGCTCTGGGCGTGGCTCGCGCCGGCCGTGCCGGTGGTGAACGGGGGCGACGCCGGGGTACTCGTCACCGACGCCTCACCCGAGCAGTACATCGCCGCCGACGGCTGGTTCACCCTGCTCGGCCTCGGCTTCGGACTGATCGTGACCGTCGGTTCGTGGCTCGTGCTGCGCCGGGACCGTGGGCCGTTCCTGCTGTTCGGGGTCGTGGGTGGCGCCTTCGTGGCCGGTCGATGGGTGGCTCCGGCGGTCGGTGAGTGGCTCGGCCGGGACGCCTACCAGAACTGGCGGGAGACCGCGGCGCAGGGAGCGACCTACCTGGCGCCGCCGGAACTGCAGTCGCTCGGGCCGAAACTGGTGCCGGCGTTCATCGCGGCGATCGTGCTGACCCTGCTCGCCGGCTGGTCGAACGACCCGGACCTGGACCATCCGGGTGCACGGCCGGGGTACGGGCCGAACCACGGCTACCCGGCGCCCTTCGCCGAGGGGCCGGCCGTGCCCTACCCACCGGCGGCCGGGTACGACGAGCCGAATCCCTATGCGCCACCCGGCCCAGCCGGTGCGGGCGATCCCTATGCACCAACCGGCCCAGCCGGTGCCGGCGATTCCTATGCGCAGGCTGCCGGGCCGGGAGACAGCGGAGCGGCCGGGATCGAGACGCCACCCGGGGACGGCCCGGCGCCCGGGAAGGGAACCCGTCCGGGCGGGGACGCGTAGCTCGGGAGTTCCGCCTCAGCCCCGGCGGTCGCGTCGCGGCCCGGGCCACCCGCCACCTCACGCGGTGGTCCGGGACTGCGTCCGGTGCGGTGGGGGGGCGTCGTGGTTCGTACCCGCAGAGGGTCTTAGTTGGGGCTGGCCGGGCGGGCCAGATCGGAGAGCGGGACCGGGACCGCGCGGACCCGGGCCAGCAGACCCACCTCCCGGTTGAGCAGCCGCAACTCGGCGCGGAGCCGCGTGGCCGTGTCGGGCATGGCCAGCAGCATCTGGCGTTCCTCGACGGTGAGCTGCGCGGTCGCCGCGATCAGATGGGACAGCACGGTGGGGTCGTCGGGCACCTGCTCGAGGACCTCGCTGTTGGGCCGCAGCAGCTCCAGGTAGGCGCGGAAGGCGGCCAGAACCCGCGGGGCCAGCAGCTGTGACGCCGCGCTCGGCTCCTCGTCCTCGGGCAGCCACCGCACCTCGGCCGTCAGATAGGGCTCGGCGCCCTGCTCCACGCTGACCACCGAGAAACGGCGGCGGCCGACGGTCATGATGTCGAAGCGGCCGTCGGGGAGCTCGGTGACGTGCCTCAGCTCAGCCGTGCAGCCCACCTCGAAGAGGTCCGCCGCGGCGACGGGGGGCGTGGGGGCGGTGCCGTCCTCCCCGGTATCGGGCGCGACCTCACTGCCATGCCGGAGAGTGACCACGCCGAACTCATGCGGTGTCCCCTCCGACTTGGCCACCAGCTCACGCACGAGGGTGCGGTAACGCTCCTCGAAGATGTGCAGGGGCAGCACCAGACCGGGGAAGAGCACCGTGCTCAGCGGGAAGACCGGCAGCCGATCGCTCACGCTCTAACCCTAGTCCGCGCGCGACCATGGTCAACCCGCCGAGTCCGCCCGGGACGGTATTCGGTCGCCCGGAGTGCTCATGATCGATATCGTGCCCCGGTGTCTTCGAACTTCGACTGCCTGGGACTCGGATCGCTCGACCGGGACGGGCTGAACACTCTGCTCAACCGGATCCTGCCGTCCGCCGAGCTGATCGGTGAGGTGGACGGGGTCACGGTACGCCGCTGGACCGACCCGTCCGGGGTCCGGCTCGTGCTCACCCTGCGGGGCGGGAAGGTGCTCGACCTGCTGCCGTCCCTGGCCGGCGTACCCGGTGCGAATCTGACCGAACTGCGCCGGGTCAACGACGACATGGTGGTGGCGAACGTGGTCGACGACGACGGTGAGCAGACCACCATGCTGGCCACGGCCGCGGAGCAGTTGCGGCTGCTCGGCACGGGCGGTCCGGCGCTCGCCGGCCGGGCCTCGATGGTGGCTCTCGGGGTGCAGGTCGGTGTGCACGCCGACGAGGAGACGTTTGCGGCCTCGGACGACAGCCTGCTGAGCCCGCGGGACGACGACGGCGAACCGCCCGCACACTACGTGGAGAACGGCTGGTCGTGGCCGCCCCGAATGAGTGCCGAGTCGTTCATCTCGTACGGGACCTTCGACCACGAGAACGGCGAGCCGGTCGCCCGGCTCAACGGCATCGTCCTGGCCGCCGGGCGCCGGCGGGTCGAGGCGACCGGCGGCGAGTTCTCGGTTGCCCGGGTGCGCTCGGTCGGGTTCGAGGTGGACGTGTGCCTGCCCGGCGACCTGCCCACCCCGGAGCCGGGCAACGTGGTCGGCGGCTTGGTCTACCTGATCGCCGATCTGCCGTTCGTCGCCCCGCCGTCGCCCAAGCGCCGATGGTGGTCCCGCTGACGTCTCAACGCATGGGCCGCCCGGTCACCTCGTAAACCCGGTCGCGGGGCGGCATAGACTGGCCGGGTGCTGAATCGGATCGACCTGCGCGGCTCCCGACGGGACCCCCGCGGACTGCTGCCCCGTGCCCAGCTCGACGTCTCCGTGGCCGTCGAGCGGATTCGACCGGTCGTCGAGGCGGTCCATGAGCATGGCTTCAGCGCGATCCGGGAGGCGACCGAGAAGTTCGACGGTGTCACCCTGGAGCGCCTGCGGGTGCCGGCCGAGGCGATCGCCACGGCCGCCGAGACACTCGAGGACGACGTGCGCGCCGCCCTGCTCGAGGTGATCAAGCGGGCCCGCAAAGTGCACGCGGATCAGCGCCGCACCGATGTGACCACCCAGGTGGTCGACGGTGGCACGGTGACCGAGCGCTGGGTGCCGGTCCGCCGGGTCGGTCTCTACGTGCCGGGCGGCCTGGCCGTCTACCCCTCGACCGTGGTGATGAACGTGGTGCCCGCACAGGAGGCCGGGGTGGAGGGCCTGGTGGTGGCGTCGCCGCCGCAGGCGTCCAACAACGGCCTGCCGGACTCGCGGGTGCTGGCCGCGTGCGCACTGCTCGGGGTGACCGAGGTGTATGCGGTGGGTGGCGCGCAGGCGATCGCGATGCTGGGGTACGGCTCCGATGGGATCGACGAGAGCGACCGGTGCGAGCCGGTCGACGTCATCACCGGGCCGGGCAACATCTGGGTGACCGCGGCGAAGCGGCTCCTGCAGGGCCGGGTCGGGATCGACGCCGAGGCCGGGCCGACCGAGATCGCGATCCTGGCCGACGACACGGCCGACCCGCGGCACGTCGCGGCCGACCTGATCAGTCAGGCCGAGCACGACCCGCTCGCCGCGAGCGTGCTGGTCACGCCGTCGCCCGAGCTCGCCGACGCGGTCGAGGCCGAGCTGGACAGGCAGGTCGCGGCCACGAAGCACACCGAGCGGGTGCGCACCTCCCTGACCGGCGAGCAGTCCGGTGTGGTGCTTGTCGACGACCTGGAGCAGGGTCTGCGGGTGGTCGACGAGTACGCCGCCGAGCACCTGGAGATCCAGACGCGGGACGCGCGCGAGTGGGCCATGCGGGTCCGCAACGCCGGCGCCATCTTCGTGGGCGCGTGGGCGCCGGTGTCGCTGGGTGACTATGCGGCCGGTTCCAACCACGTGCTGCCGACCGCCGGGTGCGCCCGGCACTCGTCGGGGCTGTCGGTGCAGTCGTTCCTGCGCGGCATCCACGTCGTGGAGTACACCGAGGAGGCACTGCGGGACGTCGCGGGCCACGTGGTGGCGCTGGCCAACGCCGAGGACCTGCCGGCCCACGGCGACGCGGTGACGGCGAGGTTCGCCCGGTGACGACGATCGACGATCTGCCGATCCGGGACGATCTGCGGGGACAGACGCCGTACGGCGCGCCGCAGCTCGACGTCGCGGTCCGGCTGAACACGAACGAGCACGCCTACGCGGTGCCGCAGCCGGTGATCGAGGCGATGCGCAAGACCCTCGACGCCGAGCTGGCCGATCTCAACCGCTACCCCGACCGGGACGCGGTGGCGCTGCGCACCGACCTGGCCGGATACCTCGGTCACGGCCTCGGGTACGAATCGGTCTGGGCCGCCAACGGGTCGAACGAGGTGCAGCAGCAGCTGCTCCAGGCGTTCGGCGGACCCGGGCGTACAGCGCTGGGGTTCGGCCCGTCGTATTCGATGCACCCGCTGCTCGCCGCCGGTACCGGTACCCGCTGGATCGGCTCGCTGCGTGACCCCGACTTCGGGCTGCGGGCCGACGCGGCGGTCGCCGAGATCCACCGGCACGACCCCGACCTGGTCTTTCTCTGCTCGCCGAACAACCCGACCGGCACCGCCCTGGACCCGATGGTGATCGACGCGGTCCTCGGCGCGGCGCGCGGCATGGTGCTTGTCGACGAGGCCTATTTCGAGTACGCCCGGACCGGCACCCGCAGCGCCATCGAGCTGCTGCCCGCCCACCCCCGCCTGGTGGTGACCCGGACGATGAGCAAGGCGTTCGGTTTCGCCGGCGGCCGGCTGGGCTACTTCGCCGCCGACCCGGCCGTGGTCGACGCGGTGCAGCTGGTCCGCCTGCCGTACCACCTGAGCGCGCTGACCCAGGCCGCCGCGCGGGCTGCCGTGTCGCAGAGCGCCGCGCTGCTGGCCACGGTCGAGCAGATCAAGGTGCAGCGCGACCGGATCGTCTCCGTTCTGCGGGACCGCGGTGTGGCCGTCGCCGACAGCGACGCCAACTTCGTGCTGTTCCGCACCGGAGACGACCAGAAGGCCGCCTGGCAGGCGTTCCTCGACCGGGGCGTGCTGATCCGGGACGTGGGCCTGGCCGGCTGGCTGCGGGTCACCGCCGGCACCGAATCGGAGACGACCGCCTTTCTCAGCGCCGCCGAAGAGATCCTCGGCGAGCGGAACGAACCCCGACAACTGCGAAGCGAGGAAGCGCTGTGAGCCGCGTCGGCCGCATCGACCGCGTCACCAACGAGACCAAGGTGCTCGTCGAGATCGATCTCGACGGCACCGGCAAGGGTGACCTGCACACCGGGGTCGGTTTCTACGACCACATGCTCAACCAGCTCGCCAAGCACGGCGGATTCGACCTCACCGTGCGTACCGAGGGCGATCTGGAGATCGACTCGCACCACACCATCGAGGACACCGCGATCGCGCTCGGCGAGGCGTTCGCTCAGGCCCTCGGCGACAAGCGGGGCATCCGGCGGTACGGCTCGGCGACGATCCCGATGGACGAGGTGCTGGTCCGGGCCGCAGTGGACCTGTCCGGGCGGGCCTATGTGGTGCACGACGAGCCGCTGCTCGTGCCGTACATCGGCCCGGTCTATGCGACGAGCATGACGCGGCACATCTTCGAGGCGTTCGGCCACGCGGCGAAGGTGACTCTGCACGTGGACGTGCTGCGGGCCAGCCGTCCGGGCGGTCACCCGGACGCGCACCATGTGGTGGAGGCCCAGTTCAAGGCGTTCTCCCGGGCGTTGCGTGAGGCTGTCGAGATCGACCCGCGCAACGCCGGGGCGCTGCCGTCCACCAAGGGCGTCCTGTGATCTCCCTGGTGCTGTTCGCGCTGGCCGGCATCCTGCTCGGCGGGGTGATCCAGCTGGTCAAGTCGGACGCGACGAAGTTCAGTGTCGGTATCACCGCGGTGCTCGCGGTGCTGGCGGCCGCGGGCGGTTTCGCCTGGTGGCCGGGGGAGGCCTGATGGCGGCGAAGGTGGTGATCCTCGACTACGGGTCGGGGAACCTGCGGTCGGCCGAGCGGGCGGTGGCCCGGACCGGCGCGGACGTGACCGTGACCAGTGACCTGGCGGCGGCCGCCGAGGCGGACGGCCTGGTGGTGCCGGGCGTCGGGGCGTACGCGGCGTGCATGGCCGGGATCGAGGCGTTGAACGCCGGTCCGGTCATCGCCGATCGGGTGGCGGCCGGGCGGCCGGTCATCGGTATCTGCGTCGGCATGCAGATCCTTTTCGAGTCCGGCGTGGAGCACGGGGTGGAGACGAAAGGGCTGGGCCTGCTGCCGGGTTCGGTCACGAAACTCTCCGCCGAACGGATCCCGCACATGGGCTGGAACACCGTGGCGGCCCCGTCCGGGTCGCGGCTGCTGGCGGGACTAGATCCGGAGACCCGGTTCTACTTTGTCCACTCGTACGCCGCCCAAGATCTTGATCTTCTGGAGAACGCCCTGGTGACCACCGCGAACCATGACCTGCCGTTCGCGGCGGTCGTGGAGGCCGGTCCGCTCAGCGCCGCCCAGTTCCACCCGGAGAAGTCGGCGGACGCGGGGTTCGCTCTGCTGCGCAACTGGGTCGCGACACTTTGAGCAAGGAACGCGCGAAACGCCGGGCCGAGCGGCTCGCCGTTCTGGAACGGGAGAAGGCCGTCCGGGCCCGGCGGGTCGTCCGCCGGGAGCGCCGGCAGGCCTACCTGCGCCGGCTGCGGCCGCGGCTCGGCCGCGACGGCCGCCTCTATCACCGCAGCCGGCGGCAGCGGATCGGTATCGTCGTCGCCACGCTGCTCGCGGTCGCCGCGGTCTGGACGCTGATCCCGGACCTGCCCCTTCGCATCATCCTCACCGCCATGCTCGTTCTCGCCGTGCCGGCCCTCGTCGTCGTGGTGCTCGGCCGCCGCGCTTAACGCCCATCACGGGCTTACGTCCATCAGGAGAAACATGACCCTGCAACTGCTGCCCGCCGTCGACGTCGCCGACGGCCAGGCCGTCCGCCTGGTTCAGGGCGCCGCCGGTTCGGAGACCGCCTACGGTGACCCGCTGGAGGCCGCGCTGGCCTGGCAGAACGACGGCGCCGAGTGGATCCACCTGGTCGACCTGGACGCCGCGTTCGGCCGCGGTTCGAACGCGGAGCTGCTCGCCGACGTGGTCAGCCGCCTCGACGTGAAGGTGGAGCTGTCCGGTGGCATCCGGGACGACGAGTCGCTGACCCGTGCGCTGTCCACCGGCGCCCAGCGGGTCAACATCGGTACGGCCGCCCTGGAGGACCCGGAGTGGTGCGACCGGATCTGCGGTGAGTACGGCGACCGGGTCGCGATCGGCCTGGACGTGCGCGGCCGCACCCTGTCGGCGCGCGGCTGGACCCGCGACGGCGGCGACCTGTACGAGGTGCTGACCCGGCTCGACAAGGCGGGCGCGTCCCGTTACGTCGTCACCGACATCACCAAGGACGGCACCATGCGCGGCCCGAACCTGGAGCTGCTGCGCGAGGTGTGCGCCGCCACCGACAAGCCGATCATCGCGAGCGGTGGCGTGTCCACGCTGGACGATCTGCGGGCCCTGGCGACGCTGGAGCCGATCGGGGTCGAGGGCGTTATCGCCGGCAAGGCCCTCTATGCGGGCGCGTTCACCGTACGAGAAGCTCTTGCCGTTCTTGGTTGAGTTTCCACGCCTCGCGTAGTGCCTCCTCGGCTGCCCGGATCGCCGGCCGGGCAGCCGCGGAGTCACGCCAGGCGAGAACCACCCGGCGGGTCGGTACCGGGGTTATCCGGACGGAGCGCGTGCCGGGCGGGAGTTCCGCGCGGGCCAGCCGGGGGATGAGCCCCACCCCCAGTCCCGCCGCGATGAGGGTCAGCTGCGTCTCGAACTCGCCGACCTGGAAGTCCGGCACCACGCCGGGCAGGCTGCGGATCAGGTACTCGTAGCAGACGTCGCCGGCCCGCACTCCGATCCAGCGCTCGTGCCGGGCGTCCTCCAGGGTCGCCTCCCCGGTCAGCCGGTGATCACTGGGCACGATCAGGTCGGCGTGATCCTCGCCGAGTTGGACCTTCGACACGCAGTCCGGGTACCGCAGCGCGACCTCCGGCCAGTCGTCGAGGACGGCGATGTCGACGTGGCCGCGGCGGAGCATCTCCAGCCCCTCGTGCGGGTTCACCTCGATCACGCTGATGCTCAGGCCCGGATGGGCGGCCGTCAGCGTGCGCAGGGCGTGCGGCAGCAAGGCCCGGCAGGCGGTCGCGAAGGTGGAGACGGTGAGCCGCCCGGTGACCGTGTCCCGATGTGCGGCGAGCGCCGCCTCGGCCTCGTCGAGACCGGTCAGCACCCGTTCGGCGTGGTCGGCGAGGAGGCGTCCGGCTTCGGTGAGCCGCAGGCGGCGGCCGTCCTTCTCCACCAGCGTGGTGCTGATCTCGCGTTCCAGCTTGCCGATCTGCTGTGAGATGGCGGAGGGTGTGCAGTGCAGCGCCTGGCCCGCGGCGATGACCGTGCCGTAACTGGCCACCGCGTGCAGCGCCCGCAGTCTCCCCAGGTCAATCATGTAGCGATGCTACATCCTGGATGTAGGTTATTTTGCTGGTGCTTAACGGTCCGGCGGGACGAGGCTGGACCTATGAGAGCTCGTGACCTGGCTCTGGCGATCGCCGTGGCGGCCGTCTGGGGTTTCAACTTCGTCGTCATCCATGTAGGGCTGGACGCCTTCCCGCCCCTGCTCTTCTCAGCTCTCCGGTTCGCGCTTGCGGCCTTTCCCGCCCTGCTCCTCGTCGGCCGCCCGCAGGTGCCGTGGCGCTGGGTGATCGCGGTCGCGCTGGTCCTCGCCGTCACCAAGTTCAGCCTGCTCTTCATCGGGATGGAGGCGGGCATGCCGGCCGGGCTGAGCTCGCTGGTCCTGCAGAGTCAGGCCGTCTTCACGATGCTCTTCGCGGTCCTGCTGCTGCGGGAACGGCCGCGCCCGGTGCAGCTGGCCGGACTGCTCGTCGCCGCTGCCGGCGTCGTCCTCGTGGCGGCCCGCACGACCGCGCCGCTGCCCGCCTTCCTGCTGGTGATCGGCGCCGCCGCGGCCTGGGGGCTGTCCAACGTCGCGACCCGCAAGGCGTCCCCGCCGGACTCGCTGCGCTTCATGGTCTGGGTCAGTGCCGTGGCCACCGGTCCGCTCGTCGTGCTCACCCTGATCTTCGACGGACCGGCGGCTGACCTGGTCGCGCTGCGCGCGATCGACACCCGGGCGGTGCTGTCCCTGCTCTACATCGCACTGATCTCCACCCTCGCCGGCTTCGCCGCCTGGGGATTCCTGCTCAAGAAGTACGGCGCGGCGACCGTCGCCCCCTTCTCGATGCTGGTGCCGTTCTTCGGCATCGCGTCGGCCGCCCTTTTCCTCCACGAGCCCGTACAGCCGATCGAGGTGGCCGGCGGTGTGCTGGTGGTCGGCGGTGTGCTTCTGGGATTGGTCAGGGTCCGCCCGGCGGTGACGAAAGAGCTCGTTAGGGTTGGGGCATGACGGTCGCGGTTCGTGTGATTCCCTGCCTGGACGTCGACGCCGGACGGGTGGTGAAGGGCGTCAACTTCGTCGATCTGCGTGACGCCGGCGACCCGGTCGAGCTGGCCGCCGCCTACGACGCGGCCGGTGCCGACGAGCTGACCTTCCTCGACGTGACCGCTTCCTCCGACGACCGCGGCACCATGCTCGACGTGGTCCGCCGCACCGCCGAGACGGTGTTCATCCCCTTGACCGTCGGCGGCGGGGTCCGCTCCCCGGAGAACGTGGACGTGCTGCTCCGGGCTGGCGCCGACAAGGTGGGTGTGAACACCGCGGCCATCGCCCGGCCGGAGCTGATCTCCGAGATCGCCGAGCGGTTCGGCAACCAGGTGCTGGTCCTCTCGCTGGACGTGCGCCGGTCGGCCGGGCAGCCCAGCGGCTGGGAGGTCACCACGCACGGCGGGCGGCGCAGCGCCGGGCTCGACGCCGTCGAGTGGGCGTCGCGGGTGGCCGAGCTCGGCGCCGGGGAGATCCTGCTGAACTCGATGGACGCCGACGGGACCAAGGCCGGTTTCGACCTGCCGCTGATCCGGGCGGTGCGGGCCGTCGTCGACATCCCGGTGATCGCCAGCGGCGGCGCCGGCGAGACCGCGCACTTCGCGCCCGCGGTCGAGGCCGGTGCGGATGCGGTGCTGGCGGCAAGCGTCTTCCACTTCGGTGACCTCACCATCGGTGAGGTCAAGGACAGCCTGCGCGAGGCCGGCAACCCGGTCCGCTAGCGTCCGTCGGCCAGCCGCAGGCTGTATTCACGGACCGCCGCGTTGTAGGCCTGCTCGTCCAGCGACCAGTCCGACTCGCCCGGCTCGGTCAGCCGGTTCAGCTGTGCCTGCAACGTCATCACCGCGGACGACAGGCCACTGAACGGGCGCGTCCGCCACAGCTGCTCACCCGGGGGCGCGATCCGGATCAGGTCGTCCTCCGCGATGATCAGGCCGGCTCCGGCGAGGCGGCGCACCGACGTCTCCAGTTCCTCGCGGGTCGGCACGCTGTGGTGCAGGAAGTCGGCCGAGGCCAGAACGTCGGCCAGGGCAGCGCCGGTCACCGGCAATGCCGCGTGCAGTGCCCGGTCGCGCTCCAGGCGCTCGGCGATGACCGCGGAGACGAAGATCCATGCGTCGTTCCAGTTCCAGCCACCGGCCCCCATGTCGCAATGATGCCGTGCGGTGACGTCACCGGGAAGCGAATGTGTCCGGAAGATCACTGCGGACCGGCGGCGGCACCGACAGCTTCGGGAGGAACAGGTGCACGAGCGGGCCGATCGCCAGCGCGTACGCGATCGTGCCGACGCCGACCGTCCCGCCGAGCAGGAAACCGGCGCCCAGCACGGTCAGCTCGATGCCGGTGCGGATCACCCGCAGGGGCACCTTCGGGAACCGTGCGGCCAGGCCGGTCATCAGCCCGTCCCGCGGGCCCGGGCCCATCCGGCTGCCCAGGTACAGGCCGGTCGCGAAGCCGTTCAGCAGAATTCCCGACACCAGCAGCCCGACGCGCGTCGGCAGCCCCTCACCGGCCGGCAGCAGCGACAGCGTCGCGTCCGCGGCGAACCCCACCACCACCAGATTGGCCACCGTCCCGGCTCCCGGCCGCTGCCGCAACGGGATCCACAGCAGCAGCACGGGAACGCCCACGAGCAGCACTATCCAGCCGAAACGGATACCGGTCACTTCGGAGAGTCCCTGGTGGAAGACGTCCCACGGATTGAGGCCGAGGCCCGACTCGATCATCAGCGCCGTGCTGACGCCGTAGAGCAGGAGCCCGGCGAAGAGCTGGGGGACGCGACGGTACAGGTTCATAGCAGCCACTATTGATGCCAATCAGCCGATGCTAAAGTGCCAATTCTGTGGAGGTGGCTATGACGACGTCGGTTCGTGGAGACCAATTGGCTCGCCTGCTCGGCCGGTGGCATTCTCTGCCGGGCCGCCGGCGCAGCCCCGACTACGCGGCCCTCGCCGGAGCGGTCCGCGGGCTGCTCTCCGACGGACGGCTCGCTCTCGGCGTACGCCTGCCCGCCGAACGCGAACTCGCCGAAGCCCTCGCCATCAGCCGCACCACGGTGTCCGCCGCCTACCGCGCACTCCGCGAGACCGGCCACCTCGCCAGCCGCCGGGGTGCCGGCAGCTGGACCACCCTGCCCCACGGGCACCGGGTCGCCTCCTCCGGCCTGTGGACCCCCGACGACGACCTCGACATGATCGACCTCGGCTGCGCGGCCTCCGCCGCCCCCGTCGAACTTGTCCCCGCCGCCCGCGCCGCCGCCGACGACCTGCCCCGATACCTGGGCAGCGCCGGCTACCACCCCACCGGCCTGCCCGAGCTGCGCGCCGCCGTCGCCGAGGCCTACAGCAGACGTGGCGTGCCCACCTCAGCCGAGCAGATCCTCATCACGAGCGGCACCCAGCAGGCCCTCGACCTGGTGCTACGCCTGTCCGTCCCGGTCGGCGCACCCGTCCTCGTCGAGACACCTACCTACCCCAACGCGCTCGCCGCGCTCGCCGCCCGCCGCGCCCGGATCAGCACCCACGGCCTCGACCTGGAAACCGGGTGGGACGGCGAGATGCTCCTCGGTGCGCTGCGGCAGACCAGACCCCGCATGACGTACGTGATACCCGAGTTCCACAATCCGACCGGCCACCTCATGCCCACCGAGCTGCGCGAACGTCTCGTGGCAGCGGCACACTCAGCCGGCTCTGACCTGATCGTCGACGAGTCCTTCGTGGACCTTCCGCTCGACGACATCGCGATGCCGCCGCCCGTCGCCGTCTTCGACCGGCACTCCCGGGTCACGTCCATCGGCGGCATGAGCAAGGCCTACTGGGGTGGATTGCGGATCGGCTGGGTACGCGCGTCCGCCCCGCTCGTTCAGCGGCTCGCCGCCATCCGGGTCGGTGTCGACATGGCCAGTCCCGTCCTGGAACAGCTTGTGGCCGTACACCTGCTCCGGATCGCCGACGAGATCGTCACCGCCCGCCGCGCCCAGCTGCGTTTCCGGCGTGACACCCTGGTGGCCGCCCTGGGCGAACAGCTTCCGGAATGGCGCCTCGTCGTGCCACGCGGCGGTGTCACCCTGTGGGCCGAGCTCGACGGTCCGATCTCCAGCGCCCTGTCCCGTGCCGCCGAGGACGTGGGCGTACGGCTGGCGCCAGGGCCCCGGTTCGGGCTCGACGGCACCCTCGAACGCTTCCTGCGCCTGCCGTTCACCCTGCCCGCCGACGACCTCAGCGAAGCCGTCCGGCGCATCGCCTCGGTCCGCCACGACCTCGACCACGCGGCCCGCCCGGCCTGGCGTACCCCGGTGGTCATCACCTGACCGGTTTCATCCCTGCCGGGGCCGTCAGCCGGACGGCACCCGGACCGGTGCCGCGCGGGCATGGCTCGTAGTGTGGGCGACGTCCACCGGATCGCCGCATCCGGCCGGTCCTTGTGATCAGTCGGCCTTTGTGGTCAGTCCAGCCAGACGCCGTCCCGCATGAGGGTACGGCCGGCGATCTCGACCTCCTCGCGCCATGCCTGGACCCGCTCCATCCGGAGAATGAGGAATACGTAGGACGGGCCGGCGGTGCGCGGATCCCAGTCGTTCTGCGCGGCGTAGGCCTCGCCGATCCCGGGTGCGCCGGCGACCGGAAGCCAGCGGTCCAGGACGGCGTCGATCATGACGACGTCGCGGGTCGAGCCCAGGCCGATCCGGGTACGGCCGGTCGCGATCAAGCTTTTTGCGGTCGGAGTGTCGCGGCCGGTGGCCACGACGAGTCGCTCCTGGAACCAGCCGAGCGTCAGCGGGACCAGATGCGGGCCGTCGGTGGCGACCCAGGCGTCCAGAACCGGTGCCGCCAGCCGGGCCAGGGTGTCGGCCTTGCGCTGAGCCCTCGATCGCACGACGTCACTCACCGGCCCAGCCTAGATCCGATCCAGCCGCGCGCTGCCGCTGCCCACAGCCGCCCGACACAGCCGCACCGTCCAGCCACAACCCCGCGGCTGTGCGCTACCGCGGTCTCCGGGCCTCTGAGACAGCGGCACCGTCCAGCGGGTGGGTGGCCCGGTACGTGTGGGTGCGGTTGTGGGGGCTTCGGGCGTACACGAAAAAGAGGCCGGCGGCCCGGAAGCGGACCGCCGACCTCGAGTGGAGCAGGTGTCAGATCTGGGCGAGACTGCCCTCGTACATCTTGTCGATCTGCTCGGCGAAGTTCGTCTCGACGCTGCGGCGCTTGATCTTCATCGAGGGAGTGACCTCGCCGGCCTCGATGCTGAGGTCGCGGGGGAGGATCGCGAACTTCTTGACGGTCTCCCAGCGGTTCAGCTTGGCGTTGAGCTCCTTGATGTAGCCCTCGACCAGCGCGTGTGTCTCCGGCGCCGCGACGATCTCGTCGTAGCTCTTGCCGGCCAGCGGGCCGTTCGCCGCCCACGTCGTGATGGCGTCCTCGTCGAGGGCGATCAGCATGGTGACGAAGTTGCGGTTCTGGCCGACGACGACCGCCTGCGAGGTGTACGGGCAGACCGCCTTGAACGCGCCCTCGATCGCCGACGGGGCGATGAACTTGCCGCCCGAGGTCTTGACCAGGTCCTTCTTCCGGTCGGTGATCTTCAGGTAGCCGTCGGCGTCGAGCTCGCCGATGTCGCCGGTGCGCAGGAAGCCGTCCTCGGTGAACGCTTCGGCGGTGGCTTCGGGCAGGTTGTGGTAGCCGCGCATCACCGGGGCGCCGCGCAGCAGCACCTCGCCGTCGCTGTCGATGCGGACCTCGAGGTCACCGAGCGGCTGGCCGACCGTGCCGATCCGCAGCTTGCCGTTGCGATTGACGAAGTTCGCGGCGCACGCCTCGGTCATGCCGTAGCCCTCGAGGATCGGCAGGTTCGCCGCGGCGAAGAACTCCGAGATGTCGCGGCTGAGCGCGGCCGAACCGCTGACCAGTACCTTGATGTTGCCGCCGAGCTTCGCCTGGAGCTTGGAGAAGACCAGCTTCTCGGCGATCCAGTACTGGACGGCCAGGCCGGCCGGGACCGGCTTGCCGGCCTGCTGCAGTGCCACCCGCTTCTTGCCGGTCGCAACCGCCCAGCTGAAGATCTTCGGCTTGAGGCCGGTGCCGGAGAGGCCGCTCGTGACGGTCTTGTTGTAGACCTTCTCGTAGATGCGGGGCGGGGCGCACATCAGCGTCGGCTTGATCACCGCGAGCAGGTCGATCAGCTTGTCCACCCGGCCGTCGACGTAGGTCGGGACGCCCACGTGCAGGATGCCGCAGAGCAGCGTCTTGCCGAACGCGTGCGACATCGGCAGCCACAGGTAGTGCAGGTCGTCGGGGGCGAACAGGCCGAGGTCCTGCTGGGCCACGCCCTCCCAGGTCCAGCCCTTGTGCAGCAGCTCGACGCCCTTGGGGCGGCCGGTGGTGCCGGAGGTGTAGATCAGGGTGGCGACGTTGTCCGGGCCGAGCTGGGCGACCACCTCGTCGATCATGCCCGGGTCACGGGTCAGCGCCTCGGTGCCGAGGCGCTCCAGCTCGGCCAGGGTGATCTGCGGCGGGGTGGCGCCGGCGTCGGCGGGGCCGTCGATCAGGACGACCTTGGTCACCGCGGTCTCCGCGCCGGCGATCTTGAGCGCCTGCTTGGCGTTCTCGGCGATCAGGATCTTTGAGCCGGAGTCGGACACGATGAACGACGTGTCCTCCGGTTCGGTGGTCGGGTACACCGTGGTCGCGGCCGCGCCGGCCACGTTGATGCCCAGGTCGACCAGGATCCACTCGAGACGGGTGTTGGACAGGATCGCGACCCGGTCCTCCAGGCCGATGCCCAGTTCACGCAGTCCGGCACCGATCGCCCGGGTGCGCTCGCCCACCTGGCGCCAGGTCAGCCAGGCCGGACCGCTGTCGTCCGCGTTCGGGCCGGCGAGGGCCCGGGCGTCCGGAGTCTTCGCCACGCGCTGAAAAAGCATGTCCGGGATCGAGCGGTAGGGAACCTGGAGAGCCATATGGGGTGCCGCCTTAAACCTCAACGGGGGGTATGTAACCGGAGTGTTACCGAAGGGTAATGTGTGTTCGGCACCACGGCTAGAGCTGAACACCTCCATCCTAGCCAGCCGGAGTGCCGGTTCCAGGCCCCTGCCGGTGCCGCATTACGTTGTGGGGATGACCTTCCTCGTGATCGGCGGTACCGGTATCGACACCGTGGTGCACGTGGGGGACCTGCCGGTCCTCGGTGCCGACTCGGCGCGGCCGCGGGGCCCCATCGAGGACCATGTCTCGCACACCGGCACCTGTGTGGCGCTCGCCCTGCGCGCGCTCGGTGAACACGTCACGGTGATCGACACGGTGGGTGACGACGAGCCGGGCCGCCGGGTGCGCGCCGCGTTCGAGGGATGGGGGATCGGCCTGCGGGCCGCGCCGGCACCGGCCGGGACCCGCCGGGCGGTCAACCTGATGAGCCCGGACGGCCGGCGCCTGTCGCTGTACGACGGACGCGACGTACCCGGGTACCGGCTGCCCGAGGAGTACTACCGGCCGCTGCCCGCGGGGATCCGGCACGTCCACGTGACGATCATGGACTGGGCCCGGCACCTGATCCCGGTGCTGCGGAAGGCAGGCGTGACCGTCTCCACCGACCTGCACGACTGGGACGGCGACAACCCGCACCATCTCGACTTCGCGCTCGGCGCGGACATCGTCTTCGTCAGCGCCGTCCAGCTGGCCGCGGGCGCCGCCGAGCGGATCCTGGCCGACGGCGTGGCCGGCCGGGTCGTCGTCACCGACGGCGCGAGGGGCGCCGACCTGTACACCCGGGACGGGGTCACGCACCGGGACGCGGCCGACCCGGGCGCGCCGATCGTCGACACCAACGGGGCCGGGGACGCGTTCGCGGCCGCGTTCCTGAGCGCCTGGCTGTCCGGGGCCGGTGACGACGACTGCCTGGGCCAGGCGGTGGTGGCCGGGGCGTACGCCTGCACCGCCCCGGTCGGCGCGGACGCCTTCATCGACCGGGCGACACTGACCGCCGGTGGGTTGCCTGGTACACCAGGGCACCACCGGCGATCACCAGGCTGAGCAGGGCCGTCGGGCCGTTCAGCCAGAGCAGCGCCACCACGGCGGCGAACGCGATCCCGGCCACCGCGCGGGACCCGCCGGCCGGCAGCAGACGCAGCGCGGCCGCCGTGCCGATCACGTACACCAGGGTGAAACAGCCGGTCACCAGCAGCGTGGCGGTGTGCAGCTCGAGCGGCAGCAGCACGGCCCCGATACCGCTGAGGAAGAGGAAGGTCAGCGAGCGGCGCTGCGCCCCGAACACCCGGGCCGGCAGCGCGCCCTCGGCCGCCAGGGCCACCCCGAGCCGGCTCGCCCCGGCGAAGTAGGCGTTGACCGCGCCGAGGGTCAGCACCACGGCGACCACCGCGGTGAGGACCCGGACCGGGCCGCCGAGGCCGATCGCCAGCAGATCGGCCAGCGGCGCCCGGCTGCCGGCCAGGCCGGGGCCGAGCGCCAGCACGCTCACCGTGGCGACCGCGAGGTAGAGGACACCGACCACGGCGACCGCGATCAGGGTGGCCCGGGGGACGTCACGGCGGGGATCGCGGTATTCGCCGGAGAGCGAGGACAGCGCCTCCCAGCCGGCGAAACCCCAGACCAGCAGAGCGGCGGCCGCACCGGCACCGGCCCAGCCGTGCGGGGCGAACGGGGTCAGGTTCGACAGGCGGGCGTGCGGCAGGGCGGCGATCACGGTCACCACCAGCAGCGCCACCAGCGCCACCGAGAGGACCAGCTGGATCCGGCCGGAGACGCGCAGGCCGAACCAGTTCATCGCGTACGCCGTACCGACGATCGCCAGGAAGGTGCCGAGCTCGGTGGCCCGGCCGCCACCGAGGACGTCGGAGACGTACCCGCCGGTGAAGGCGACGGCGACCGGCGCACCGAGCGGGACCGCGAAGTAGAAGCACCAGCCGACCGCCGCCGCGGCCCGTGGGCCGAACGCCATGCCGGCGTAGGTGGAGACACCGCCGCCGTCCGGATAGCGGGCACCGAGAGCGGCGAACGTCCAGGCCAGCGGCGCCGACAGGGCGATCAGCGCGATCCATGCGACCAGCGACGCCGGCCCGGCCGCGTCGGCGGCGAGCGCGGGGAGCGAGATCAGCCCGGTGCCCAGGACGGCGCCGACGGAGAGGGCGGCACCCTGGGACACGGACAGGTCGGTGCTAGCGGTCATGGTGCGAACCCAACCACGGGGAGGGCTCCCCGGCGGAACCGTTTTCCTCAGACCCCGAGGCGGGCGGTACGGAGGCGTTCGGCCAGCTCAGGAGGCCCTTCGAGGGTGACCTGGGCAGCCCGCTGACGGCCGAAGAAGAAGACTGCGATCTCGCCCACATCACCGATGACCCGGATCTGCGGCCGTTCGCCGTTGCGGATCGCGGGCCGGCCGGTCGGCTCGATCGACGCGGTGATCCGCAGGCGGCTCAGCGAGGCCCGGACGAGCAGCTTCAGATTGCGCCAGAGGGTGGTCTCGAACTCCGGGTCCAGCCGCCGTGGTTCCCACGTGCCGCCGCCGCGCCGGACGTCCTCGTGGTGGATGAACATCTCCATGGTGTTGGCGAGCGGATCGACCACCGGATTGCTCACCGGGCTCCAGACCGGTGGGTTACGGAGCTGGGCGATCAGTTCCTCGTACGGCAGCGCGGCGCGGGCCAGGCGCACCTTCTCCCCGTATCCGGCGAGCGGCTTGATGAGGATGCCGGCCGCCGAGTCCGGTCGTCGCTCGCGGACCACGATGTGCGCGGCGAGGTCGCGCGTGGTCCACCCGGTGCAGAGCGTCGGAGCGTCCGGGCCTTCGCTGAGCAGCAGGTCGGCCAGGAGTTCCCGCTCGCTGCGGGCGTAGTTGGTCATGAGCCGATGGTAAGCGACACCTGACGATGTAATCGTGGCCACAATGTAAACGGCTGCGTGGTGGGCAAGGATGGACCGGTAAGGTCGGACGTGCCGACTAATGCTTACCAGTCAGGTAGGAATGTGACCAGCAGCACCGGCAATGACGTGCTGGTACGGGGACTGCGGGTGCTCGGCCGGGCGATCCGGACGGAGCCGCGGCTTTTCACCGTCAGTGCGATCGGCAGTAGCTTCTTCGGGTTTCTGATCATCGCGAACTCGTACGTCGTGGGTGCCGTCATCGGCGACGTCGTGGTGCCCGCCTTCGCCGAGCGCCGTGTCGGCACGGGCGGCCTGGCCCTGGCCGTGGCCGTCCTGCTGGGGCTCAGCATGCTGCGGATCGCCAGCATCTGGGCCCGCCGGCTGGGCGCCGGATTCATGCAGTTCCGCCTGCAGGCGCGATACCGGCGCGCGGTGACCCGCCGCTACCTGTCGCTGCCGCCGGAGTGGCATCAGCGGCACGCCACCGGTGCCCTGCTCTCCAACGCGAGTTCCGACGTCGAGGCCGCGTTCGCACCGATCGCGCCGCTGCCGTTCGCGGTCGGCACCATCGTGATGATCGTCGGCGCCCTGGTCTCGCTGTTCCTCACCGACTGGGTGCTCGCGCTGGTCGGGGTCGCACTGTTCCCGGCCCTGTTCGCACTGAACTTCTTCTACTCGCGCCGGATGTCGCCCCGGCAGATCCACGCCCAGCGGATGCGCGCCAAGGTCGCCGCGGTGGCGCACGAGAGCTTCGACGGCGCCCTGGTGGTCAAGACGATGGGCCGGGAGGCCGACGAGTCGCGCCGGTTCGGTGTCTTCGTCAGCGAGCTGCGGGACGCGCTGGTCGCGGTGGGCCGGCTGCGCGGCGTCTTCGACCCGCTGATGGAGAGCCTGCCCAGCGTCGGCACGCTGGCCGTGCTGTTTCTCGGGACGTGGCGGCTGCAGACCGGCGCCATCACCGTGACCGAGGTGGTCAGCGTCGCTTTCCTGTTCACCGTGCTGGCGTTCCCGGTCCGGGCGATCGGCTGGGTGGTCGGCGAGCTGCCGCGCAGCGTCGCCGGCTGGGAACGGGTCGAGTGGGTGCTGAGCGCCGAGGGCGACCTGGAGTACGGCTCCGGCGAGCTGCCCGGCTCCGGCCCCGCCGAACTGCGTTTCGACCGGGTCGGCTACCGGTACGCCGACGGTCCGCCGGTTCTCACCGACGTGACCTTCACCGTCCCGGCCGGGAAGACGGTGGCCCTGGTCGGCGCGACCGGCTCCGGCAAGTCCACCGTCGCGGCGCTCGCCATGCGGCTGGTCGACCCGGAGTCCGGCGCGGTCTCCCTGGACGGAATGAAACTGCCCGACCTGTCGGCGCCCGTGCTGGCCACGGCGACCGCGCTGGTCCCGCAGATCCCGTTCGTCTTCGACGACACGATCCGCGGCAACGTGGCTCTGGACCGGCCGGAATCCGACGACGACCGGGTCTGGGCGGCGCTGCGCCTGGCACAGGCCGACGGGTTCGTCGGCGGCCTGCCGGACGGGCTGGGCACCGAGGTCGGCGAGCGGGGCACGTCGCTCTCCGGCGGGCAGCGGCAGCGGCTCACGCTGGCCCGCGCGCTGGCCGGCCGGCCCCGGCTGCTGGTGCTCGACGACGCGACCAGTGCGGTGGACCCGCGGGTGGAGGCCGCGATCCTCGGGGCGCTGCGCGAGTCCGGCACGTCGCTGCTGGTGGTCGCCTACCGGCGGGCCAGCATCGCGCTCGCCGACGAGGTGGTCTACCTGCATCGGGGCCGGGTCGTGGCGACCGGCACCCACACCGAGCTGATGGACTCGCAGCCGGGTTACCGGGATCTTGTCACCGCGTACGAGAAGGCCGGGAAATGAGCGACGTCGGAACCTTCGTCACCCTGCGGCGCGGGCTGGGGCTGTCGCCGGAGCTGCGGACCGGCCTGGCCGGGACGATCGGCCTGGCGATCCTGCAGATGTCCGGCCGGGTCGCCGTGCCGGTCGCCGTGCAGCAGGGCATCGACCACGGCATCAACGCCCCCGGCGGCCCGGACGCCCGGATCGTGCTCGGGGTGGTGGCGCTGACCCTGGTCGCGCTGGCCGTCTCGACGTTCTGCGGCTACCTCATGACCCGGCGGCTCTTCACGGTCACCGAGACCGCGCTCGGTGGCATCCGCTCGCGGACCTTCCGGCACATCCACGACCTGTCGATGCTGCACCAGCAGTCCGAGCGGCGGGGTTCGATGGTGTCCCGGGTGACCGGCGACGTCGACCAGATCTCGCAGTTCCTGCAGACCGGCGGGGTGCAGCTGCTGCTCGCCGGCGGCCAGCTGATCGTGTCCACGGTGGTGATGTTCGTCTACTCGTGGCAGCTCACGATCGTGGTGCTGCTCGCATTCGGGCCGGCGGTCGCGGTGATCCGGCTGTTCCAGAAACGGCTGGCGGCCGCCTACCGTACGGTCCGCGAACGCAGCGGTGTGATGCTCGGCACGGTCGCGGAAAGTGTGGTGGGCGCCACAGTGATCCGTGCGTTCGGTGTCTCGGACCGGACCGGGCGGCGGCTCGACCGGTCCATCGACGACCTGCGCGCGGCTCAGCAGCGGGCCATGCGTACCAGTGTGGCCAGCTTCTCCAGCGGGGAGCTGAGCGGCGGCCTGGCCCTGGCCGGGGTGGTGGTGGCCGGTGTCCTGCTCGGGGTGGACGGTGAGCTCACGGTGGGCCGGCTGACCGCGTTCCTGTTCCTGGTGACGCTCTTCATCCAGCCCGTGCAGATCGCCACCGAGCAGCTCAACGAGGCGCAGAACGCGGTCGCCGGCTGGCGGCGCATCCTCGACGTGCTCGACGTGGACCCGGACGTGGCCGACCCCGACGACGAGGGTGTCGAGCTTCCGGCCGGCCCGCTGTCGGTGCGCTTCGACGACGTGTCGTTCCGCTACCCGGGCGGGCCGGTCGTGCTGTCGCACGTGGACCTGGAGCTCGAGGCCCGGAAGAAGTACGCGGTGGTCGGGGAGACCGGCAGCGGCAAGACGACGTTCGCCAAGCTGCTCACCCGCCTGATGGATCCGGCCGAGGGCACGGTCCTGCTGTCCGGGACGCCGCTCACCGGCGTGCGGTTCTCGTCGCTGCGGGCACGGGTGGTGATGGTGCCGCAGGACGGCTTCCTCTTCGACGCGACGATCGCCGAGAACATCCGCTTCGCCGAGCCCTCACTCACCGACGACCAATTACGCGCGGCCTTCACCGAGCTGGGGCTCGGCGACTGGCTCGCCGGCCTGCCGGCCGGTCTCGAGACGGCGGTGGGCGAGCGCGGCGAGTCGCTCAGCGTCGGCGAGCGGCAGCTGGTGGCTCTGGTACGCGCGTACGTCGCCGACCCTGACCTGCTGGTTCTCGACGAGGCGACCAGTGCGGTCGACCCGGCCACCGAGGTGCGCCTGCAGTACGCCCTGGACCTGGTGACCCGTGGCCGGACCACGGTCGCGATCGCGCACCGGCTCTCCACGGCCCAGGCCGCCGACGAGGTGATAGTCGTGGATGCGGGCCGCGTCGTGCAACGCGGCCCGCATGCCCTTCTCGTCGCCGAGGAGGGTTCGATCTACGCCAAGCTCTACGCCAGCTGGTTGGAACAGACACGCTGACCGGGGGATCCCCGGTGAGATGAGCGCGTCGCTCGCAGCGGCCGCGGGGTGGTGCGACCGCTGCGAGAGGCCCGCCATTTCAGCGATTCAAGAGCCGGGACCGTCTTATCGGGCGTAGTACTCGACGACCATCTGCTCGTCGCAGAGCACCGGGATCTCCGACCGCTGCGGGGCACGGATCACCGTGGTCCGCAGCTCCTCCAGGACGGTGGAGAGGTACGGCGCGGTCGGCCCGTCGATGTGCGTGCCGGTGGCCGCAATCTGGAACGGCGGCTTCTGCCGGCTGGTCTCCTTGACCTCGATGACCTGGCCCGGCTTCAGCTTGTAGCCCGGCCGGTCCACCTTCTTGCCGTCCACCGTGAAGTGGCCGTGCACGACCAGCTGACGGGCCTGGTAGATGGTCCGGGTGAAACCGGCCCGGAACACGGTGGCGTCCAGCCGGCGCTCGAGCAGCGTGACCATGGTCTCGCCGGTCTTGCCCTCGGCCTTGTGGGCGGCGTCGTAGGCCGCCCGCATCTGGACCTCGCTGATGTTGTACTGGTGGCGCAGCCGCTGCTTCTCCAGCAGCCGGACCTGGTAGTCGGAGGCCTTGCGACGGCCACGGCCGTGTACGCCCGGCGGGAACGGCCGCCGCTCGAAGTACTTGACGCATTTACGCGTCAGAGGGATTCCGAGGGCCCGCGAGAGCTTCGCCTTGGGTCGAGAGTTGTTCAACTGCGATCTCCTGTTACGGTTAGCCTTGCCTAACTTAGGTAAGCCTAACCGGTGCCCGGAGGTGCTCGTCATGCAACCCAGTCCCGCCGAGATCGCGCGTACTCTCGCCGCCGGTCACCTGCCCGCCGTCGCCCACATCGCCTGCCGTCCGGGACCGCTTCCGGTCCGGCACGTGACCGACTCACAGGGACGGGTCCTGCTTCTGGTGCCGAGCGAGGGAACTCTCGCCGGGGCGTTGCGCCCGCAGGACGGTAACGACGACACCGCGCTCGTTCTAGACATCCGGGACGTCCCGCCCATGGCGACATCACCGTCGCTGGGCCGGGTCTGGATCTCCGGCTGGGCCGCGAAACTCGACGGCGACGACGCCCGCGCAGCGGCGCTCGACTACGCCGACACCGACGCCTGCGGCGACCTGCTGGACATCGGCGAGAGCCAGACGCTCTACCGGATGGAGGTCGCCGAGGTCCGCTACGAGCGCAACGAGAAGCTCGTCGAGATCGACCCGGACGACTACGCCGAGGCCACCCCGGACCCGCTGCGCGCCGTCGAGTTCGACCTCATCGCCGATCTGGCCGACCACCACATGGGCGAGATGAGCGACTACGTGCGCCGGCAGCTGGGCAACGAGGCGCGGCCCGGCGACGAGCCGAAGGTCGTACGGATGGACCGGTACGGCTTTCTCGTGCGCATGGGAACCCGCAGTGCCCGGCTCGCCTTCCCGCGCCCGGTGACCGACCGGCACGACCTGGCGCACCTGCTCCACCCGATCCTCTGCCGCCGCTGCTGCAACAGCAACGCCGCCTGAGGTCCTGATCGGGACGGGCCCCTGCGGCCGACCTTCTGCCGCCGTCATGGCCGTGGGAGCCCGTCCTCGAGCCCTGTCACCCGGTGCCGCGGGTGGCAGGGCTCATTCGTCTTCCACCCTGTCCGTCAGAGGGACAGGATGCGCTCCAGGAATTCCCGGTAGCCGCGCATCGCCATCCGCATGCTCTCGGTGTCCGGTGTGTCGGTGCCGCGCAGCGGGTCGAGCTCGTCGCGCTCGGCCAGCAGCACCTCGGTGAGCTCGTTGACCGCGTCGGTGAGCAGGTCGTGCGCCCTGGTCAGCGCGGTGACTGGGTCGTCGACGAACTCGGCCTTCACCTCGTGCCACGCCGCCCGGAAGTGCCGGGCCGCGTCCTCGTCCCAGACGGTACGGCCGATCATCGGCTCCTCGGCGGCCGTGTCGGCGGGGGCCATCTCCTCGGTCGCCGCGGCGCGGCGAGCGCTCCGGCGGACCGGCTCCACATCCTCCAGGCTGGCCGACCGGCGCATCGACGGGACCGGCGTCTCCGCGGCCGCCTCCTCACGGGCACGCCGGACGGGCGGCGCCGGCGGGAAGGTGAGGAACTCCGGCGGGGGCGGAGTGACCGATCCGGCCGCCGGGGCCGCGGGAGTGACGGATGCCACACCGAATGTCTCGCTCGGCCGGCCCAGGCTGTAGCCCGCCGGCGCGAAGCCGTAGCCGCCCTCCGCAGCCGGCGGCAGACCGGCGTAACCGCCGCCCTCGCCCGGTTCGCCGAGATCGATGGTCAGATCCGGTGGAGTCCGGGTCGCCGGGATCTGCACCGAGGCCGACGCGGACACCGGCGCGCTCGGGGCCTGAGCCGGGGAGACCGGGGCGGGCGCCGCCGGGTCGGCCGGCTCAGGAGCCCGGCCCGGCATGCCGGACACCGGCTGCAGGGTCCCGGCCGGGTGATCGGGGGTGAAGTCCGCGACCGAGTACGGGTTCGGCGGGTACGCCGGTGACACCGGTGCCCCCGAGACCGGACCGGCCGACACCGGCGTGACCTGCTGGGTCATGCCGGGCACGGAAGCCCAGCCGGAGGCCGCGCGCGGCGGGTCGGCCGGAACCTGCCCCGGCGACTCGTCGACCGGCTCGCCCGTCCCGTCCGGGTGGGCCTCGCCGGTCTGCGCGTAACCGGGCGCGCCTGCCCGTCCGTTCATGTCCTCACGTCCGTTCTCGTCGCTGTGTCCCGCCACCTCGGCGGCCTCCTGGCCGGCGTCCGGCGGTGTCTGGTCCGCGGGCTCGTCCGCCGGTGTGGCACCGGCCGTCTCCTGGTCGGTCGGCTCGTCGCCGACCTGAGACTCACCGGCCGGGGAAGCGCCGTCCTCGGAATCCGTGGCTCCGGGACCGTCGTCCCGTCCGCCGAAGAGGAACCTCCCGGTACGTCCCCCGAGGCCGAAGCCACCGAAGGCGCCCTCGGACTTTACGTCCTGCGCGGGTTCCACCTCGTCGTCCGGAGGTACGGAGTGATCAGTATCGCCGTGCCGTTCCCGGTCCGGCGGGCCGGACGCCTGCTGGTCATCGGCGGGATGGTTGCGCTGGGCACCGCGGGCCGCCGCCCGGTTCAGCCCGAACGGATCGGCCGCACCCGGATGGCGGGCCGCCGAGGCGATCGGCGCCAGCGGCGGGATCGGCCGGCTGCGGAAGGTACCCAGCGGTGAGCCGTGGAGCAGATCGGCGGGTGTCGCCGGTGGCTCCTCATCGGGACTCGGGACCTCCGGCTCCGGGCGCACCTGCCAGAAGCGGGCGAGGCCGTTCGAGGACCGGGTGTTGTCGGGGCTGGACGTCGGCTCCATCTGGCGTTCACCACTCCCGTTGCGAGGCCGCGCCCGCCGGGATGCCTGAGTCCGCACACCGGGCAGCGGGCGCCGGGCAGTCAGGCACGTACCGCGCTTCCCGGGCGACGGTACCGCTGAAGGATCGCGAGCACACCCCCGGTTACCGGATCGTGGGCCTTCTGCGGGTCGTTACGGACCCGCGAAGCGATGAGGGAGAATCGCGTCCGTGGCCGTACCCGATGTTGAGACCTCCCTGGACCCGGCGATCGCCGCCCGACTCAAGCGCACGCCCGACGGCCTCGTCGCGGCGATCGTGCAGGAGCACGGCACCGGCGACGTCCTGATGCTCGCCTGGATGGACGACGAGGCGCTGCGGCGCACGCTGACCACCGGCCGGGCCACCTACTGGTCCCGCAGCCGCGGGGAGTACTGGGTGAAGGGCGCGACCTCCGGCCACCACCAGTACGTCACACGGGTCTCGTTGGACTGTGACGGCGACGCGCTGCTGCTCACCGTCGTGCAGATCGGCGCGGCCTGCCACACCGGCACCCACACGTGCTTCACCGACGACCTGCCCGTGGAGGAGAAGTGACCAGCGGAGCCACGTTCCCGGACGAGGCCGGCTTTCTCGCGGCGGACCGGCGGGTCGTCCCGGTCACCCGCAAGCTGCTGGCCGACGGCGAGACCCCGGTCGGTGTCTACACCAAACTGGCCGGTGGACCGGGCACCTTCCTGCTCGAGTCCGCCGAACAGGGCCTGGCCTGGTCGCGCTACTCCTTCATCGGGGTGCGCAGCGCCGCGACGCTCGTCGAGCGGGACGGCGAGGCGGCGTGGCTCGGCACGCCGCCGTCCGGGGTGCCGCTCAGCGGTGACCCCGTGACGGCGCTGCGCGAGACGGTGGCCGCCCTGACCGGGACCCTGGACGAGACCCTCCCGCCGCTGACCGGAGGCATGGTCGGCTACCTCGGCTACGACCTGGTCCGCCGCTTCGAGCGGCTGCCGTCCACCGCCGCCGACGACCTGCGCCTGCCCGAGCTGGGCATGATGCTCGCCACCGACCTGGTGGTGCTCGACCACCACGAGGGTTCGGCGCTGCTGGTGGCCAACGCGGTGATGGACGAGGACGCCGGTGAGACGGCCCGGCGCGCCGCATACCACCAGGCGGTCGGCCGGCTCGACGCGATGACCACCGCGCTGTCGCGGCCCACCCCGCCGATGGTCTCCACGGTGGACCGCCGGCCCGCGGGCGAGCCGGTCAGCCGAACCCTTCCGGGTGAATATCAGAAGGCGGTCGAGGAGGCCAAGGAGGCGATCCGGGCCGGCGAGTGCTTCCAGATCGTGGTGGCGCAACGGTTCGAGCGACCCACCGACGCCGATCCGCTGGACGTCTACCGGGTGCTGCGGGCCACCAATCCGAGCCCGTACATGTATCTGCTCCGCTTCGACGACTTCGACATCGTCGGCTCGTCACCGGAGGCCCACCTCAAGGTCAGCGCCAACCGGACCGCACTGCTGCACCCGATCGCCGGCACCCGCTGGCGCGGCGCCACCCCGGAGCAGGACGCGGCGCTGGCCGCCGAGCTGCTCGCCGACCCGAAGGAACGCTCCGAGCACGTCATGCTCGTCGACCTGGGCCGCAACGACCTGGGCCGGGTCTGCGAGCCGGGCTCGGTGGAGGTGCCGGAATTCGCCCGGATCGAGCGGTACAGCCACGTCATGCACATCGTGTCGACCGTGGTCGGCCGGCTGCGTGACGACCGGACCGCGTTCGACGCGCTTGCCGCGACGTTCCCGGCCGGCACGCTCTCCGGCGCACCCAAGGTCCGCGCCATGGAGATCATCGAGAGCCTCGAACCGACCCGGCGCGGCCTCTACGGCGGCACGGTCGGCTACTTCGGTTTCGCCGGCGACATGGACATGGCGATCGCCATCCGGACGGCGCTGCTCAAGGACGGTGTCGCCTACGTGGGCGCGGGTGCCGGCATCGTGGCCGACTCCGACCCGGCAGCCGAGGAGCAGGAGACCCGCAACAAGGCCGCCGCCGTGCTCGCCGCGATCGCGTCCGCGGAGACCCTGCGCGCCGCCCGATGAGACGCGACCAGCGGACCGCTGTCGCGGCGTGCCTGGCCGGAGCGGGTCTAACCCTGTTCGCGGTGACCCGGGTGTGGGCGGTCAGGGTGGAGCAGCGGCCCGGTCTGTCGGATCTGCGGACCGAGCAGACCGGTGCGGACGTGCAGCCGTGGCTGATCGGCCTGGCGGTGGTCGCGCTGGCCGGGACGGGCGCGTTGCTGGCGACCCGCGGCGTGGCCCGGCGGGTGCTGGGGGTGCTGCTGGCCCTGACCGGCGCGGGCGTCGCGGCCGGGGCGGTACTGGCGCAGGCGGGCATCGATCCGGGCGCGGCCGGCCTCGCGGGGTCGGCCTGGCCGGCGGCGTGCGTCCTGGGCGGCGCGGCGGTGGCGGCGGGCGGCGTGCTGGCCGCGCGTCACGGTCATCTCTGGTCGGCGATGTCCTCGCGGTACGAACGCCGCCCGGCCGTGGATCCGCCGGGCGCGGGCCCATCGGGCGTGGCTTCGCCGGTAGAGCGACCGGCCGACAGTCGTGAGCTGTGGGACGCCCTGGACCGTGGGGACGACCCCACGGCCCGCTGAGCCACCTGTTACCGGGAGGCGCCGCTGAGCGCCCCGCTGCGGCGGGCTGGTTCGGCGGCGAGCATCGCAGCGACCGCGCGGGCCGTCTCCGCGCGGGCGGCGGCGCGGGCCCGGTCGGCCTGGATGGCGTCCCACGCGTTGTCCCGCGCGGTGCGCACGCTGTCCGGGCCGACGACGGCCCGCTGCACCCCGGTGGCGACCTCGACGGCCACCGAGACGAGGGCTCGGGAGACGGCGACGAAATTCATCGGCTGGGTTGATTCAGTGGCCATGGGGTCGACTCCGCATCATCGTCCGGCTGGCTGGCGGCGTGACGGTTTTCTCCGACGCCGGGACAAGTCTGCCCGAGTCACATGATGGTGGGGTCCTATTTCCGCACGGTGACACTCGTGTCAACGTGAAGTGGTATCGACCGAACGGGGGAAGGACCCCAGCACAACGGCGAGGTGGCCGGGCGCACGATGTGAGCGAGGAGACATCGGCGGCAGGCAGCCTGGCATTATGCCGCAGTCCATTCCGTGAGGCGCGCCATACCCCCAGGAGCCCGTCACCCCCCGTGACCTCCTAGCATCAGGCCGAAGACACCCGGAGAGGGGAGTCATTACGGTGACATCCGAGCAGGCGGAAGCGGGCGGTGGCGGACCCGCGCGCGCAGCGGCTTCGCAGAACGTTCTCGAGGAGATCCTCGCCGGCGTCCGGGAGGACGTAGCGGCACGTCAGGCACAGGTGCCGCTGGAGCGGGTACGTGAGCTCGCGGCGGCGGCCCCGCCCGCCATCGACGCTTACGCGGCACTGCGCAAGCCCGGGGTGGCGGTGATCGCCGAGGTGAAGCGGTCGTCCCCGTCCAAGGGTGCGCTCGCTGACATCCCCGACCCGGCCGAGCTGGCCGGTGAGTACGCGGCCGGTGGCGCACGCTGTATCAGCGTGCTGACCGAGGGCCGCTGGTTCGGCGGCTCGCTGGACGATCTCGCCGCGGTCCGTGCCGCCGTGAAGATCCCGGTGCTGCGCAAGGACTTCGTGGTCTCCAGCTATCAGGTGCACGAGGCGCGCGCACACGGCGCCGACCTGGTGCTGCTGATCGTGGCGGCACTCGAGCAGAACGTGCTGATGGGCCTCCTGGAGCGCATCGAGTCGCTGGGCATGACCGCCCTCGTCGAGGTGCACAACGAGGAGGAGGCGGACCGGGCGCTCGAGGCGAACGCGAAGGTGATCGGGGTGAACGCCCGCGACCTGCGCACCCTCGAGGTGGACCGGTCGGTCTTCGAGCGGATCGCCCCCGGCCTTCCGCAGAACGTCGTGAAGATCGCCGAGTCCGGCGTCCGAGGCCCGCACGACCTGATCCGGTACGCGTCGGCCGGTGCCGACGCCGTGCTGGTGGGCGAGGGCCTGGTGACCCAGAAGTCACCGCGTGACGCGGTGGCCGAACTGGTCAACGCCGGGAACCACCCGGCCACCCCGAGGCCGGTTCGATGAGCGCGCCGAGTTTGCCGGACCTGGCCGGGCACTTCGGCCGGTTCGGTGGCCGGTTCGTGCCCGAGGCCCTGATCAAGGCCCTCGACGAGCTGGACGCGGCGTACCGGTCGGCGAAGCAGGACCCGGAGTTCCAGGCCCGCTTCCAGGACCTGCTGCTGAACTACGCGGGCGTGCCGTCGCTGCTCTACCGGGCGAACCGGCTGTCCGAGGCACTCGGCGCGGAGATCTGGCTGAAGCGGGAGGACCTGAACCACACCGGCGCGCACAAGGTGCGCAACGTGCTGGGCCAGGCGCTGCTCGCCAAGCGGATGGGCAAGCCGCGGGTGATCGCCGAGACCGGCGCCGGTCAGCACGGCGTGGCCAGCGCGACCGCGGCCGCCCTGCTCGACCTGGAGTGCGTCGTCTACATGGGCGAGACCGACACCCAGCGGCAGGCGCTCAACGTGGCCCGGATGCGGATGCTCGGCGCGACCGTCATCCCGGTGACGAACGGTTCACGGACCCTCAAGGACGCCCTCAACGAGGCGTTGCGGGACTGGGTCTCCACCGTTGACACCACCCACTACCTGCTCGGTACGGCAGCCGGTCCGCACCCGTTCCCGGAGCTGGTGCGCGACTTCGTCGGCGGTATCGGCATCGAGGCCCGGGCCCAGTGCCTGGAGCAGCTCGGCCGGCTGCCGGACGCGGTCGCGGCGTGCGTGGGCGGCGGGTCGAACGCGATCGGCATCTTCCACGCCTTCGTTCCCGACGAGGGTGTCCGCCTGTACGGCTTCGAGGCCGGCGGCGACGGTGTGGAGACCGGCCGGCACGCGGCGTCGATCACCGGCGGCTCGGTGGGTGTGCTGCACGGCAACCGCACCTATCTGCTGCAGAACGAGGACGGGCAGACCATCGAGTCGCACTCGATCTCGGCGGGCCTGGACTATCCGGGCGTCGGCCCGGAGCACTCCTGGCTGCACGACACCGGCCGCGCGGTCTACGAGCCGGTCACCGACGCCGAGGCGATGACGGCCTTCCAGTTGCTGTGCCGTACCGAGGGGATCATCCCGGCGATCGAGAGCGCGCACGCTCTCGCCGGTGCCGCGAAGATCGCCCCGCGGCTGCGCGAGGAGCTGGGCCGGACGCCGACGATCGTGGTGAACCTGTCCGGGCGCGGCGACAAGGACGTGCACACGGCGGGTGCCTACTTCGGCATCCTCGACGAGGCCGAGACGATCGTCCCGGGGGAGAACACGTGAGCATCGCAGGGACGTTCGCGAAGGCCAAGGCGGAGAACCGGTCGGTGCTGGTCGGCTGCATGCCGGCCGGGTTCCCGACCGTCGACCACAGCATCGAGCAGATGATCGCGATGCACGAGGCCGGCTGCGACGTCATCGAGGTCGAGCTGCCGTACTCGGACCCGGTGATGGACGGCCCGGTGATCCAGAAGGCGAGCGACATCGCGCTCGCCAACGGTGTCCGGACCCGCGACACCCTGAAGATCATCGAGGCGGTCGCGTCGGCCGGGGCCACCGTCGTGCTGATGACCTACTGGAACCCGATCGAGAAGTACGGCGTCGACGCGTTCGCCCGTGACCTGGCCGCGGCCGGGGCCACCGGACTGATCACGCCGGACCTGATCCCGGACGAGGCCGGCGAGTGGATCGCCGCCTCCGACGCCCACAACATCGACCGGACGTTCCTGGTGGCGCCCAGCTCCACCGACGAGCGGCTCGCGATGACCCTGGAGCACTGCCGGGGTTTCGTCTACGCCACCGCCCTGATGGGGGTCACCGGTGCCCGTACGAGCGTCTCCTCGGAGGCCCCGGACCTGGTGTCCCGGATCCGCGCGGTCGATCCGTCGATCCCGATCGGTGTCGGCCTGGGCGTCGGCAACGGCGAGCAGGCCGCCGAGGTGGCGGCGTTCGCCGACGGTGTGATCGTCGGCAGCGCGCTGATCCGCTGCGTCCTGGAGGCTCCGGACCGGGCCACCGGCCTGGCGAACCTGCGTTCGCTCAGCGCCGAGCTGGCCGGCGGCATGCGCACACGGCGCTGAGACACGGCTGAGGGCATCGGCGAATTTGGCCGGTGCCCTGGGCATCACAGGGTGGCTTCCCAGCGGTAGCGTGTGCACCCGTGAACATCGCCGCCATCCCCAGCCCCACCGAGTCGGTCTGGCACGTGCTCGGGTTCCCGATCCGGGCCTACGCGCTCTGCATCATCGCCGGCATGGTCGCCGCGACGCTCCTTCTGGAGCAGCGGCTGCGTCATCGCGGGGTGGCGCCGTGGACCTCGCTCGACATCGTGGTGTGGGCGGTCCCGTTCGGCATCATCGGCGCCCGGCTCTACCACGTGATCTCGTCGCCGCAGGACTACTTCGGCGCCGGCGGCGAGCCGATCCGGGCGCTGTACATCTGGGAGGGCGGCCTCGGCATCTGGGGCGCGGTCGCCGGTGGCGCGGTCGGCGCACTGATCGCGGCCCGCCAGATCGGCCTGCCACTGAGCGTCATCGCCGACAGCCTGGCACCGGCGCTGCCGGTCGCGCAGGCGATCGGCCGGCTCGGCAACTGGTTCAACAACGAGCTGTACGGCAAGGTCACCACCCTGCCGTGGGGCCTCGAGGTGCACGAGATGGACTCGGCCAACCCCGGGCACGCCGTGATGATCGACGGTGAGCCGGTGACCCGGCCCGACCTCTACCACCCGGCTTTCGCGTACGAGCTGATCTGGAACCTCGGCGTCGCGGCGATGGTCTGGCTGCTGGACCGCAAGTTCAAGTTCGGTCGTGGCCGTGCGTTCGCCCTGTACGTGATGGGTTACACCGCGGGCCGCCTGTGGATCGAGATGCTGCGCGTTGACGAGGCGACCACCTTCTTCGGCATCCGGCTCAACGTCTTCACCTCGATCGTCATCTTCCTCGGTGCGGCGATCTACTTCGCCGTCGTCCGGGGCCCGCGTGGCTACGTCGTGCCGATCGACGCCCCCGACACCGCGTCGTCGGCACCGGCCGACGCCGACAGCGACGTCTCGCAGGTCGATGTGACCGCCGACGCGAAGGGCGACGCCCGCAAGGTGCCGGTCGCCTACCGGGTGGTGAGCGAGTCCCAGTTCCGCGAGTACCAGGAGACCGGGATCCTGCCGCCCGAGGACGTTCCGGACGACGAGGTGCCCGCCGACGACAAGCCGGCCGGGAAGAACGAGGGCGAGGCCGTCTCCGCCACGGTCGGCGACGCCGACGACAAAGACGAGAGCTGACCTCCCTTATGCGCACGGCCGTGGTGGTGGGCGCGGGGATGGCCGGCCTGGCCGCCGCGGGCGCGTTGTCCCGTTCCGGCTGGCGGGTCACCGTCCTGGAACGGGCCGAACGGGTCACCGCCCCACCGACCGCGGTGGTGCTGTGGCCCAACGGCCTGCGGGCCCTGCAGTCCCTCCACCCCGACGGCGGCTGGCTCGCGATCGCGTCGCCGCTTCCGGACGGCGGTGTCCGCCGGCCGGACGGGCAGTGGCTGGTCGCGCCCCGCGCCCGCGCCGGGGCCGGTCCGTCGCCGGCGGCCGCGCATCTGGAGGACGTCTACGACGCTCTGGTCGCCGGTCTCGGTGACGTCGAGATCCGTACCGGCTTCGACACGTCGGTGATCCGGACCGGGCCGGGCTCCCGGCCGGTCGTCGGCGACGGCCGGACGACGATCGAGGCGGACCTGCTCGTCGGCGCGGACGGCATCGACAGCCGGGTACGTGCCGCCGTCGCGCCCGAGTCGGTGGCCGTCGGCTCCGGCTTCGCCGCCTGGCAGGCCGTCATCCCCGGGTTCCGGGTGCCGCGACTCGACGGCGACCGCTGCGTCGGTGGCGAGACCCTCGGCGCCGGCTACCGTTTCGTGGCGATCCCGCTCGGTGATCACGCGGCCGGTCGCGGTGGCGTCTACTGGGTCGCCACCGCCGCGGGCGCTCCCCGCCCGGAGTCGGCCACCACCCAGCTGGCCCTGCTGCGCCGCTGGTTCTCCGGCTGGCACGAATCGGTCGGAGCGCTGCTCGCCGCGACCCGGCCCGAGGATCTGGTCCCGCAGGGCGTCCGCGAGCTCCGCCCGCTGCCGCGTTCCTACGGTTTCGCGGCCGGACCGGGCGGTGTGGTCCTGGTCGGTGACGCCGCGCACGCCATGCCGCACCATCTGGGTCAGGGGGCGTGCCTCGCCTTCGAGGACGTGGCGACGCTGCGCGGGCTGATGGCCGACGCCGAGCCGGGTGCCGCGCTGAACACCGCCGTCGAGACCTACAGCCGCCTGCGCCACCCGCGTACCACCACGGTGGTCCGGCAGAACCGGCGGATGTCGGCGGTGGTCCAGGCTCGCGGGCGGCTCGCGTTGCGCGCCCGTGACGCCGCCCTCAACCACATGCGCCCGCGGATGCTGGCCCGTTCTCTCGACCCGTCCTCGGATTGGGCGCCGCCGGAATAGCACTCCGGGAATGGGGGCAACCGGTTCACGTCCGGCAATGCGCCAATTCAATTCTTTCGGTACGCACGTGAGGCACACAACCGCTCCATTGATGTCCCGTCCGTGCGACGCGACGCCGGCGGGTGCTCCCGCCCTCCAGCGCCCGCGCCGGGCTCATGCGGCGGTAACCGGCTGGCCCCCACCGCTGTCTCAGCCGCACTGAGACAACGGTGGTGTCCAGCCGGGTTCGGGTGGATGGGAGATCTCACACTCCGGTTCACCCGTTCGAAACGATCATCGACCGTGGGTGCAGGGCGTGGTGAGGGAGTCGGGAGTCGTCGGTCGGTAATGGGCCGGGCGGCTGTTGGTGCTTACCACGTACCATCATGTGGGAACTGTGAGGGATTCGCGGTGGCTGCCTAGAGGGTGGCGGCGGCCGGTTCGGCGATGCAGGCCGTGCCCACCCGGCGGAAGCCGACGCGGGTGTAGAGCCGGGCCACGTCGTCGTCGCCGGCGGACAGGAACACCAGGTGGACACCGTCGGCAAGCAGCCGTCCGGCGAGCGTGGCGGTGAGCTGTGAGGCGTAACCGCGCCGGCGTGCCGACGGCAGCGTCGCCACCCCGACGATCTCAGCGACGTCACCGGACCGCTGGCTGGTCGCGGCGGCCACGATGCCGTCGACCGGCGACTCGGCCACCGCGGTCAGGTAGTCCCCGCTGTCGAACATGTCACGCGCCCGCTTCACCGCCTCGGCGCTCAGCGGCGCGGCGGCATCCCGTTCGGCCGGCCCGGCATCGTCGATGACCAGCGTGTTCTCGACCGCTTCGAGCGGAGCCTGGTAGGCCGGGGCGGCGAATCCGAGCCGGGCCACGGTGCGTGCGGCAAGCAGGTCCGCGGCGAACGACGGCTGTGCCGGGTCCAGCCATCGGACACGTGCGTCACGCAGCGGCAGGTCGGGGACGAGGGCGGCCGGGTCCAGTGCGAGCAGCGGGGCGAGCAGTACGTCCAGGCCGGCCGAGCGGGCGACCGCCAGCAGGTCGGGCGTGGTCTCGTGCACCCACTCGAAGCTCTCCGGAAGTCCCAGCTCACGCTGCCGGACACGGACCGCCGCGATGTCGGCGGCCGAAGGGGTGTGCGAACCCACGATCGGCCGGGCATAGTAGGGCCAGCCCTCTCCCTCGCGGATGAAGAGAACGAGTGACCCGATCTCCTCGGTCCGCGCCCAGGGGCGGGGCAGATCGTCGTAGAACCGCTCGAGTCGGTCGAAGAGGTCGGAATCCGCTGGCGCCATCGCGCGAGACTACCGGTCGGCACACCGGCTGTGCTATTCAGTTCCTCCGCGGACCGGTACGTGAACGGTGCGTGGTGTGATCAATCCGCATCTGGCGGAGGTCAGAGGCTCTTAACGTAGACTCAAGAGACTTTGCAGGGCCGACGTCGTCCCGACCTCAGAATGAAACACCAGTGACGACAGGAGGCCCGGTGGCATATCCGCACCCCCAGGGGCTTTATGACCCTCAGACGGAGCGAGACGCCTGTGGTGTCGCATTCATTGCCGACATTCACGGCCGTCGCTCCCACGATGTGGTTGCCAAGGGCCTGTCCGCGCTGATCCGGCTCGACCACCGGGGCGCCCGAGGCGCCGAGCAGAACACCGGTGACGGCGCCGGCATCATGATCGGAATCCCGGACGAGTACTACCGTGCCGTGGTCGGCTTCGAGCTGCCGCCCGCCGGTCAGTACGCGACCGGACTCGTGTTCCTCCCCACGGACCCCGACGATGCGGCCCGTGCCATCAAGGTCTTCGAGAAGTACGTGCTCGTCGAGGGCGGCGAGGTGCTCGGCTGGCGTGAGGTGCCGGTCGACCCGTCGGACCTGGGCGCAACCGCCGAGGACGCCCGGCCCGCGATCCGCCAGGTGTTCCTGGCCGCGCACCGGCTCGTCGGCGCGCCCGCCGGCCGGGCCGGTGAGGCGCTCAGCGGCATCGAGCTGGACCGGGTGGCGTTCTGCATCCGCAAGCAGGCCGAACGGGAGACCTCGCAGCGCGGCGTCGCGGCGTACTTCCCGTCGCTGTCCTCGCGGACCGTCACGTACAAAGGCATGCTGACCCCGGAGCAGCTCCCGGCGTTCTTCCCGGAGCTGTCCGACGAGCGGGTCTCGAGCGCCATCGCCCTGGTGCACTCCCGGTTCTCGACGAACACCTTCCCGTCGTGGCCGCTCGCCCACCCGTACCGGCTGATCGCCCACAACGGTGAGATCAACACGATCCGCGGCAACAAGAACTGGATGGCCGCGCGCGAGGCGCTGCTGTCCACGCCGAACCTGCCGGGCAACATCAAGCGGCTGTTCCCGATCAACTCGCCCGAGGCGTCCGACTCGGCCAGCTTCGACGAGGTCCTCGAGCTGCTGCACCTGGCCGGCCGCAGCCTGCCGCACGCGGTGCTCATGATGATCCCCGAGGCGTGGGAGAACGACCCGGGGATGGAGCCGGCCCGCCGCGCCTTCTACCGGTTCCACGCGAGCCTCATGGAGCCGTGGGACGGCCCGGCCGCCGTGGCATTCACCGACGGCACCGTCATCGGCGCCGTGCTGGACCGCAACGGCCTGCGCCCGGGCCGCTGGTGGCACACGAAGGACGGCCTGGTCGCGCTCGGTTCCGAGGCAGGCATCATCGACGCCGACCCGGCCGACGTGGTGGCCAAGGGCCGTCTGCAGCCGGGCAAGATGTTCCTGGTCGACACCGAGGCCGGCCGCATCGTCCACGACGGTGAGATCAAGGCCGAGCTGGCCGCCGCCGAGCCGTATGCGGACTGGCTGCACGCCGGTCTGATCGAGCTCAACGATTTGCCCGCGCGTGAGCACGTCATCTACACGCACGACTCGGTGACCCGCCGCCAGCAGGTGTTCGGCTACTCCGAGGAGGAGCTGAAGATCCTGGTCGCGCCGATGGCGCGGTCCGGAGCCGAGCCGCTCGGCTCGATGGGTACCGACACTCCCATCTCGCCGCTGTCCACCCGGCCGCGGCTGCTGTTCGACTACTTCCACCAGCTGTTCGCGCAGGTCACCAACCCGCCGCTGGACGCCATCCGGGAGGAGCTGGTCACCAGCCTCGCGGCGACGATCGGCCCGGAGGGCAACCTGCTCAAGCCGGGCCCGGCCAGCTGCCGGCAGATCGTCCTGCCGTACCCGGTGATCGACAACGACGAGCTCGCCAAGATCCTGTCCATCGACGAGGACGGCGACCTGCCCGGCTTCAAGGCGGTCCGGGTCTCCGGGCTGTACCCGTTGCGGGACGGCGCGGCCGGCATCAAGGCCCGGCTCACCCAGATCTGCCGGCACGTGTCGGAGGCGATCGAGGACGGCGTGCGCATCCTGGTGCTGTCCGACCGTGACTCCAACGCCGATCTGGCGCCGATCCCTTCGCTGCTGCTCACCGCGGCCGTGCACCAGCACCTGGTGCGCGAGCAGACCCGTACCCAGGTGGCTCTGGTCGTCGAGTCGGGTGACTGCCGCGAGGTGCACCACGCGGCGACGCTCATCGGTTTCGGCGCGGCCGCGGTCAACCCGTACCTGGCGTTCGAGAGCGCCGAGGACCTGATCGCCACCGGCGCGCTGGTGGGTGTGGAGCCGCGCAAGGCGGTCCGCAACTACATCAAGGCGCTCAGCAAGGGCGTCCTGAAGATCATGTCCAAGATGGGCATCTCGACCGTCTCGTCGTACTGCGGCGCCCAGGTGTTCGAGGCTGTCGGACTGGACAACAAGCTGCTCCAGCGCTATTTCGCGGGCACCTCCGGCCGGATCGGCGGGGTGGGTCTCGCGGAGATCCACGCCGAGGTCAAGGCGCGGCACGAGAAGGCGTACCCGGCGAACAAGGCCGAGCGGACCCACCGCCGGCTCGAGGTCGGCGGCGAGTACCAGTGGCGTCGCGAGGGTGAGCTGCACCTGTTCAACCCGGAGACCGTCTTCCTGCTGCAGCACGCCACTCGCAGCAAGCAGTACGACGTGTTCCGCCGCTACACCGAAAAGGTCAACGAGTTGTCCGCCGCGGCGGGCCACCTGCGGGGCCTGTTCCGCTTCGAGTCCGACCGGCCCGCCATCGACATCAGCGAGGTCGAGCCGGCAGCGGAGATCGTCAAGCGGTTCTCCACCGGCGCGATGAGCTACGGCTCCATCTCTGCCGAGTCACACGAGACACTGGCGATCGCGATGAACCGGCTCGGTGCCAAGTCGAACACCGGTGAGGGCGGCGAGGACGTCGAGCGGCTGTACGACCCGGAGCGCCGCTCCGCGATCAAGCAGATCGCGTCCGGCCGATTCGGCGTGACCAGCGAATACCTGGTCAACGCGGACGACCTGCAGATCAAGATGGCGCAGGGGGCGAAGCCCGGCGAGGGCGGTCAGCTGCCCGGCAACAAGGTGTGGCCGTGGATCGCCAAGACCCGGCACGCCACCCCGGGCGTCGGCCTCATCTCGCCGCCGCCGCACCACGACATCTACTCCATCGAGGACCTGGCCCAGCTGGTCCACGACCTCAAGATGGTCAACCCGCGGTCGCGGGTGCACGTCAAGCTGGTCAGTGAGATCGGCGTCGGCACGGTCGCGGCGGGTGTCGCCAAGCTCAAGGCCGACGTCATCCTGATCTCCGGCCACGACGGCGGCACCGGCGCGTCCCCGCTGAACTCGCTCAAGCACGCCGGCACCCCGTGGGAGCTGGGCCTGGCCGAGGCACAGCAGACGCTGCTGCTCAACCGGCTGCGCGACCGGGTCACCGTGCAGGTCGACGGGCAGCTCAAGACCGGCCGCGACGTCGTGGTGGCCGCGCTGCTCGGTGCCGAGGAGTTCGGTTTCGCGACCGCTCCGCTGATCGTCTCGGGCTGCATCATGATGCGGGTCTGCCACCTGGACACCTGCCCGGTCGGCATCGCCACGCAGAACCCGGTGCTACGTGAGCGTTTCACCGGGAAGCCGGAGTTCGTCGAGAACTTCTTCATGTTCCTCGCCGAGGAGGTCCGTGAGATCCTCGCCGAGCTGGGCTTCCGCACCATCGACGAGGCGATCGGCCACGCCGAGATCCTCAACGTGACCGAGGCCGTCGACCACTGGAAGGCCAAGGGTCTCGACCTGTCGCCGGTGCTCTACGTGCCCGAGCTGCCCGAGGGCGCGGCCCGTCGCGGTGTCGTGGCTCAGGACCACGGTCTGGAGAAGGCTCTGGACAACCGGCTCATCGAGCTGGCCCAGCCGGCCCTGACCGACGGCCTGCCGGTCCGTGCCGAGCTGAAGGCGACCAACGACCAGCGCAGTCTCGGTGCCATGCTGGGCGGTGAGGTGAGCCGGCGGTACGGCGGCAACGGCCTGCCCGACGACACCATCTCGTTCACTCTGCGCGGCACCGGCGGCAACTCGTTCGGCGCCTTCCTGCCTCGCGGTGTCACCCTGCGGCTCATCGGCGACAGCAACGACTACGTCGGCAAGGGCCTGTCCGGTGGCCGCCTCATCGTGCGCCCGGCCGAGGACGCGTCGTTCACGGCGGAGGACAACACCATCGCCGGAAACACCATCCTGTACGGCGCGACGGGTGGTGAGATCTTCCTGCGCGGCAAGGTCGGCGAGCGGTTCGCGGTCCGTAACTCGGGCGGCTCGGCCGTCGTCGAGGGCGTCGGCGACCACGGCTGCGAGTACATGACCGGTGGTGTCGTGGTGGTGCTCGGCCCGACCGGGCGCAACTTCGCGGCCGGTATGAGCGGCGGCAAGGCGTTCCTGCTGGACCTGGACCAGTCGCTGGTCAACCCGGAGCTGGTCGATCTGGGCCCGCTCACCGACGACGAGCGCGACCTGCTGCGTTCGCTCGTCGAGAAGCACCACGCGGAGACCGACTCGGGCGTCGCCGGCCGGCTGCTCAAGGACTGGAGTGCCGCGGTCGAGCGTTTCACCGCCGTGGTGCCGCGCGACTACAAGCGCGTCATGGAACTGATCAGGACCGCCGAAGCCGCCGGTCGCAACGTGGACGAGGCGGTCATGGGAGTCACCAGTGCCTGACCCTAACGGTTTCCTCCGCTACGAGCGGCAGCTCCCGAAGCGCCGGCCGGTGCCGGTGCGGATCCTGGACTTCAAGGAGGTCTACCCGCCCGCGGGCGAGGAGCTGATCCGCGACCAGGCGACCCGCTGCATGGACTGCGGCATCCCGTTCTGTCACGACGGCTGCCCGCTGGGCAACCGCATCCCGGACTGGAACGACCTGGTCCGGACTCAGCAGTGGGAGGCGGCGGCGGAATCGCTGCACGCCACCAACAACTTCCCGGAGTTCACCGGCCGGCTCTGCCCGGCGCCGTGTGAGGCGGCCTGCGTGCTCGGCATCGGCGACGACCCGGTGACGATCAAGCAGGTCGAGGTGGAGATCGCGAACCACGCGTTCGACCTGGGCTTCGTCCGGCCGCAGCCGGCTCCGTCGGCCTCCGGCAAGTCGGTCGCGATCGTCGGTTCCGGCCCGGCCGGCCTGGCCGCCGCGCAGCAGCTGGCGCGGGCCGGGCACGCGGTGACGGTCTACGAGCGCGACGACCGGATCGGCGGCCTGCTGCGGTACGGCATCCCCGACTTCAAGATCGAGAAGCACGTCATCGACGCGCGGCTCGCGCAGATGTCGGCCGAGGGCGTCGAGTTCCAGACGGGGGTCGAGGTCGGCGTCGACATCACCGCCGACGACCTGCGCGACCGGTACGACGCGGTGCTGCTCGCCGCCGGCGCGCTGGCCGGCCGGGACACACCGGAGACGCCGGGCCGTCACCTGAACGGCGTGCACCTGGCCATGGAGCACCTGGTCCCGGCCAACCGGATCGTCGCGGGGCTGCAGGACACCACCCCGATCGACGCCAAGGGCAAGCACGTCATCATCATCGGCGGCGGTGACACCGGCGCCGACTGCCTGGGTGTGGCCCACCGCCAGGGTGCCGCGTCGATCACTCAGCTCGACCAGTACCCGCTGCCGCCCGAGGCGCGTACCGGCGTCAAGGACCCGTGGCCGACCTGGCCGCTGATCCTGCGCAACTACGCCGCGCACGAGGAGGGTGGCGAGCGCGTCTTCGGCGTCGCCGTGCAGGAGTTCGTCGGCGACGACAACGGCAACCTGGTCGCGATCCGCATCGCCGACGTGTCGGTGCAGAGGGTCAACGGCGTGCGCACGGTCAGCATCACTCCCGGCAGCGAGCGCGAGTTGCCCGCCGATCTGGTTCTTCTCGCCATCGGATTCGAGGGTACGGAGGACCAGCCGCTGCTCGCCCAGTTCGGCCTGTCCCGCAACCGGCGCAACGTCCTGGACGCCGACCTGACGTGGCAGACCGCCGCCGAGGGCGTGTTCGTGGCCGGTGACATGCACAAGGGTGCGTCGCTGATCGTGTGGGCGATCGCCGAGGGGCGGGCCGCGGCCGCGGCCATCCACTCGTACCTGGGAGCGGCCGGGGAACTGCCGGCACCGGTCCGTTCGGACTCGCAGCCGCTGTCCGTCTGACCCATTTCCGCAAGCGGGCCCGTCACCTTCGAGGATTGTTCGCGACCTACCCGGACGTTCGTTTCCCGTGCGTCCGGGATGCGGTCTCCGCCGTCGCGAACAACACCCGATCCGGTGGCGGGCCGCTGCTTTTCGCCGGCCCGCGCCAAAACGGCCGTTAATCGGCGAACGGGGTATCAACGCAATGTCGGGTGTCGATCCGTCCGAATCGTGCGGTGCGGACGGGCGGCCCGGGGTGTGGCCGCATCGGGTGCTTCGATCGACGTCAGTGTATGGGTCAGGTGCTCTTTTTGCTGGCCGGGAGCTTGTCGTCCGTACCCGATCAAAGGGTTGGGGCATGTGCCGACGGGCGCCGTGAGGGGACCGCTAGGCTGGACCGGCGGTCGCTGAAGCCCGCGGACGACGCAGCGCATCCCCGCCGACGGCGCGGGTTGACCTCGCCGTCGACACCCGCAGTTCATGCCGAGGACCGGGGTCGGCCGCCGGGCCACCCCAGGAGAAGGACTAGCCTGATGGCCGTGACACGCCGCGCAAAAATCGTCTGCACGATGGGCCCCGCCACCAAGTCACCCGAGCGCATGCTCGGACTGGTGGAAGCGGGCATGAACGTGGCCCGGATGAACTTCAGCCACGACACCCGTGAGAACCACCGGGAGATGTACGAGCTGGTTCGCGCCGCCGCCGAGCAGGCCGATCGCCCGGTCGCCATCCTCGCCGACCTGCAGGGCCCGAAGATCCGCCTCGGCAAGTTCTCCGACGGCCCGCACCGCTGGGAGACCGGCGACCGGGTCGTCATCACCAGCGAGGAGATCGTCGGCACCAAGGAGCGCGTCTCCTGCACCTACAAGAAGCTCCCGCACGAGGTCAAGGTCGGTGACCGGCTGCTGATCGACGACGGCAAGGTCGCCATCGAGGTGACCGGTGTCGAGGGCGAGGACATCCACTGCCTGGTCACCGAGGGTGGCCCGGTCAGCAACAACAAGGGTGTCTCGCTGCCGAACGTCGCGGTCAGCGTCCCGGCCCTGAGTGACAAGGACGAGGAGGACCTGCGGTTCGCCCTCGGTCTCGGCGTCGACCTGATCGCGCTGTCGTTCGTCCGCGCGCCCGAGGACATCAACCTGGTCCACAAGATCATGGACGAGGAGGGTCGTCGCGTCCCGGTCATCGCCAAGGTGGAGAAGCCGGAGGCGGTCGAGCACCTCGAGGCGATCGTGCTGGCCTTCGACGGCGTCATGGTCGCCCGCGGTGACCTCGGTGTGGAGCTGCCGCTCGACCAGGTCCCGCTGGTGCAGAAGCGCGCCGTGCAGCTCTGCCGGGAGAACGCGAAGCCGGTCATCGTCGCCACCCAGATGCTCGACTCGATGATCGAGAACTCGCGGCCGACCCGCGCCGAGGCCTCCGACGTGGCCAACGCCGTGCTCGACGGCACCGACGCGGTGATGCTGTCCGGCGAGACCTCGGTCGGCAAGTACCCGGTCCTCACCGTCAGCACCATGGCCAAGATCGTCACGACGACCGAGGCCGGCGGCATGGGCGTGCCGCGCCTGCAGCACGACCCGCGCACCCACGGTGGCGCGCTGACCGTCGCCGCCTCCCAGATCGCCCGCAACATCGGTGCCAAGGCCCTGGTGGCGTTCTCGCAGACCGGCGACACCGTCAAGCGTCTGTCCCGGCTGCACTGCGACCTGCCGCTCTACGCGTTCACCCCGGTCGCCGAGGTGCGCAACACCCTGGCCCTGAGCTGGGGCGTGGAGACCTTCCTGACCGACTTCGTCGAGCACACCGACGACATGTTCCGGCAGGTCGACGCGAAGATGCTGGGTCTCGGCCTGGCCAAGCCCGGCGACTACGTCGTCGTCGTGGCTGGCTCCCCGCCGAACGCGCCCGGCTCCACCAACACCCTGCGGGTGCACCAGCTCGGGACGCTCGTCGACCCTGCGACGGTGTGACCGTACGCACCGGCCGGCAGCCCGCCGGACCGCGTCGCCGCGCCGTAAGGTGACAGCGTGACGTTGCAGGGACAGGCCGCCGTCGACCAGCTTCTCGAGCTTCTCGATCTGAAGCAGGTCGACGCGGCCACCTTCCAGGGCGAGAGCCCACAGACCGGGGCTCAGCGCGTGTTCGGCGGCCAGGTCGCCGGGCAGGCGCTGGTCGCCGCGGGCCGCACCGTCGACCCGGCACGTCTCGTGCACTCGCTGCACGGCTATTTCGTGCGCCCGGGTGATCCCACCGTGCCGATCACCTTCCACGTCGAGGAGATCCGGGACGGGCGATCCTTCTCGGTCCGCCGCTCGACGGCCAAGCAGCACGGCAAGACCATCTTCTTCATGTCGGCGTCGTTCCAGGTGCCCGAGGAAGGTCTGGATCACCACAGCCCGGCCCCGGTCGACGTGCCGGCTCCGGAGGACGTGCCCACGTTCCTCGACTGGGCCGACAAATATCCGGAGCGGATGGCCATGTTCAAGGGCTCACCGCGGTCGGTGGACGTGCGCTACGTGGGTGTGCCCGGCTGGGTGCCGCCCGGTGATCGCGACGCCGAGCCCCTGCAGCGGGTGTGGATGCGCCTGGACGGGCGGCTGCCCGACGATCCGCTGATCCACGCCTGCGCCCTGACGTACGCGTCGGACATGTCGTTGCTCGACTCCGTCCTCTCGACGCACGGTGAGGTGTGGGGGCCGGGCGGTGTCATCGGGGCCAGCCTCGACCACGCCCTCTGGTTCCACCGCCCGTTCCGGGCCGACGAGTGGTTCCTCTACGACAGTGCCAGTCCGTCCGCCAGCGGCTCCCGTGGCCTCGCCAACGGGCGGATGTTCACCCGTGACGGGCGGCACATCGCGAGCGCCGTCCAGGAGGGCCTGCTCCGCCGGATCGGCGGCTGAGGCTTCGCCGGATCGGCGGCTGAGGCCCCGCCGGGCAGGGACCCGGCCTCATCGGCCGGGGCGTTCGACCTCGCTCTCCACGGCCGCCGGGGTGTCCGGGACCGCGGGCATGTCCTTCGGCATCTCCAGCGCGGTGCCGGGGCGGGGGCCGGTGATCCCCGCCTGCGCGAGCATCGCGTCCAGGTCGGCCGTGGTGCGGACCACCTGCTCGTGGAAGCTTTCACCGGACGTGGCCGGCCCGGCCGCCGTGACCGTCGAGCCACCCGGGCGGGCCCGGTGCCGGGCCCGTGATCGCGTCGGTGCGCCTTCGTAGTCGGTGAGCCCGGCCGTGTAGCCGCTCACCCCGGCGGCCCGTTCCGGCGGCAGTTCGAGCACGTCCCGGCGTGGCCCGGCCACCTCCCGCAGCCGTAACGCGGTCACCAGGTCGGCGACGGCCCGCAGCACCCCGAGCGCGCCGAGCACCACGAGTACCAGGTCGGTCGCGCGAGCGAACGGGCTCGCCGAGAAGAATCCCAGCCCGGTCTGCAGCACGCCGATCGTGACGAGCAGGTTCCAGGTGCGGTCGGTGCCCCGCGTCATGATCCCCACGGCCACGTCCACCGCGCCGCGCACCATCAGGTACCAGCCGATCAACGCGGCCGGTGTTGTCAGGGTGGAGTCCTGATCGGTGAGCAGCAGGGCGCCGGTCACGCAGAAGAGGACCGCGAGGAAGGCGTTGATCCACCAGGTCCGGGTGCCGGCCAGGGCCCGGATCAGCTCACCGAGGGCGCCGAAGAGCACGATCGGGCCGGCCACCGCCGCGACGTTCGTCGGTTCCAGCCGTAGCACCGCCCAGCCGGTCGCCAGCCAGGCCGCTCCCGTGAACATCAGGAAGCCCCACATGCTGCCGCGTCTGACGGCCGACCCGGACCACAACATGGAGCCTCCCGACGATGCTGTCCCCTGCCATGACAGCATCCTGGGCAGGCCGGGGCCCGAGATTCGCTCAGATTGAGGGCCGCTTTACCGCTGTATTCCGGACCCGTAACGCGACGGTCATCGGCATGTGATTGATTGGCCGGCGAATGGGAGGGCCGGACGGGCCGCTGATTTAAATGTCCGCGGTCGCCGTGCACGCTCTCGCGTCGTATCGACAGACGTCAGAGAGGGGCGGCCGTGTTTCCGCATCTCGGCGCCGGCCGCGGTGTTTTGTGCCCCCGGTGGGATTCGAACCCACACTGTATGGTGTTTGAGACCATCTTCTCTGCCGGTTGGAATACAGGGGCGGTATCACCCGAAGGCTGTATGCCTCCGCGTGACGTGATTATGCCTCAGCATGATCCCGCCTCAGCACGGCGTGAGTTGGTCACGCCAGGATGAGACCCCGACAGCCTACCTACTAGGCTTAGGGCGGCGACACCCACATACCGGGGTGTCGCGACATCGACGTTCTGGGGGTAGGGGTTTCCGTGGCCGACACGCAGGGTGGTGCGGAGCGCAAGCGGGTGCTCATCGCCGAGGACGAGGCCCTGATCCGGCTGGACCTGGCCGAGATGCTCGTGGAGGAGGGCTACGACGTCGTCGGTGAGGCCGGCGACGGTGAGACCGCCGTCCGGCTGGCCGAGGATCTGAAGCCCGACCTGGTCATCCTGGACATCAAGATGCCGATCATGGATGGTCTGGCGGCTGCCGAGCGGATCGCCGGCGGCCGGATCGCGCCGGTCGTGATCCTGACCGCCTTCAGTCAGCGTGACCTGGTCGAACGTGCTCGTGCCGCGGGTGCCATGGCGTACCTGGTGAAGCCGTTCCAGAAGTCCGACCTGGTGCCGGCGATCGAGATCGCCCTCTCCCGTTACTCCGAGATCTCCGTACTCGAATCCGAGGTCGCGGGCCTGACCGAGCGTCTGGAGACGCGTAAGTCGGTGGAACGCGCCAAAGGCGAGCTGATGACGAGGTACTCGATGACCGAGCCGCAGGCCTTCAAGTGGATCCAGCGGGCGGCGATGGACAACCGGATGACGATGCGTGAGGTCGCGGACCGCATCCTCCAGGAGTCGACCGGGGGCGCGCCGACCGCTTAGTCCGTTTGGTCCTAGGGTCATGAGCCGGTGGTACGGGTCACGTGCCACCGGTTCTTTATTGGCCCTTGACGAAAGGTTGAGCCTCCGTAACGGCTTTGTTACGACCGGCTGCACGGCTCCTTGGCAAGCTATGATCCGCCAGTCCTTCCGCGATACGTCTAGCGGGGATTTCTGCTGCTAAACACAAGGAGCATCGTTGCGTAGAGCCGTGATCATCTTCACGGCCGTTCTCGGTTTCCTCTTCACTTCCCTCGGGTTCGGTGCCACGAGCGCCTTGGCCGAGGGTGAAGCGTTGCAGGGCACGTTGACCAATGCGAGCCAGCCAGTGGCAGGCGTTGTGATCAAGGTGTCGGACCAGGGCGGCACATCGGCCGGTGAGACGAAGTCCGGTGCGGACGGCAAGTGGGTGGTTCCGCTCAAGGCGGCCGGCACCTACAAGGTCGATCTCGACCCCGCGACGCTGCCGCAGGGCGTGGTAGTCACCACCGGGCGAACAAGTCTGACGTTGACGGTGTTCGAGGGCGCGGCACGTAACGTGCTGTTCCCGCTCGGTGCGTCTGCCGCATCGGGCCCGGGCGCGCCGGCACCCGAGGACGACAACTCACAGTTGAGCCGGGTTCTCGACCTGGTCTACACCGGTATCCATTTCGGTCTGATCATCGCGCTGGCCGCTCTCGGCCTCTCGCTGATCTTCGGCACCATGGGCCTGACCAACTTCGCCCACGGTGAGTTGATCACCTTCGGCGCCGTGGTCTGTCTGTTCCTCAACGTCAACAACGGTGTGCCGCTGGAGATCGCCGCAGTCGTGGCGGTCGTACTGGGTGGTGCGTTCGGTTACTTCCAGGACCGCATCTTCTGGGGCTGGCTGCGGAACCGCCGGACCGGCCTGATCGGCATGATGATCATCTCGATCGGCCTGGCGCTGGTGCTCCGCTACATCTACCTCTACATCTTCGGCGGTTCCACGCTGCAGTTCTCGCAGTACGTGGCCCAGCCCGGTATCGACCTCGGCCTGATCTCGGTCGCCCCCAAGAACCTGATCATGGACGGCATCGCGATCGTCGTCCTGGTCGTGGTCTCGCTCGCGCTGGTCATGACCCGGCTCGGCAAGGCAACGCGGGCGGTCTCGACCAACCCGGCTCTCGCTGCGGCGTCCGGTATCAACGTCGACTCGATCATCCGCCTGGTGTGGACCATCGGTGGGGCGCTGGCCGCGCTGAGTGGCGTGATGCTCGGCGTCTTCCAGGGTGTCGGCTACCAGATGGGCTTCCAGATGCTCCTGCTGGTCTTCGCCGCCGTCACCCTCGGCGGTCTCGGGACCGCGTTCGGTGCGCTGCTGGGCAGCCTCGTCGTCGGTCTCGCCACACAGCTGTCGACCCTGTGGATCCCGACCGAGCTCAAGAATGTCGGTGCCCTCGCGGTGCTGATCGTGATCATCCTCGTCCGGCCGCAGGGCATCCTGGGCCGCCGCGAGCGGATCGGCTGAGGGGAGTCCGATGAACTTCGAGATCATTGCCGGCGTCTCCCTCGAGTCGCTGATCAACGCTCAGATGATCGCCTACGCTCTGGCGGCGATCGGCCTGAACGTGCATTTCGGGTACACCGGCCTGCTGAACTTCGGCCAGTCGGCGTTCCTCGGTGTCGCCGCCTACGGCTTGGCCATGACGGTTGCCACCTTCGGCCTGCCCTTCTGGCTCGGCCTCATCGTGGGCCTGCTCAGCGCGGTCGTCCTGGCGCTGCTGCTCGGCGTCCCGACCCTGCGGCTGCGCGCCGACTATCTGGCGATCGTGACCATCGCGGCCGCCGAGATCGTCCGCCTGCTGTTCCGCTACTTCAGCGAGTACACCGGCGGCTCGGACGGCCTCCAGGCGTTCTCGGACGACTTCTACGCCATGAACCCGTACAGCTCGGCGCTGGAGATCGGCAACCTGATCAGCTTCAGCTCCCGCGAGCTGTGGATCATGACGGTCGGCTGGGTGCTGATCGCGATCTCCGTGACCATCGTGTTCCTCGCGATGCGCAGCCCCTGGGGCCGGGTCATCAAGGCGATCCGTGAGGACGAGGACGCGGTCCGGAGCCTCGGTAAGAACGTCGTCTCGTACAAGATGCAGGCCCTTGTTCTCGGTGGTGTCCTGGGCTCCCTCGGCGGTTACGTCATCGCGCTGGGCAACGCCGCGGTACAGCCGGACACCTTCGGTACCGAGTTCACCTTCTACGCGTACGCGATCGTCATCCTCGGTGGCGCCGCCCGCGTCTTCGGCCCGGTCGCCGGGTCGATGATCTTCTGGTTCCTGCTGGCGTTCGTCAACGCCACACTGCCGGAGGCGATCCGCGCGGGTTACATTCCGACCTGGCTGATGACCGAGACGCAGGCGGGCGCAGTCCAGTACATCCTGGTCGGCCTGGGGCTCATGCTCCTGCTGATCTTCCGTCCGCAGGGCCTGTTCGGTGACAAGAAGGAGGTCATGCTCGATGGCCGCTGACACCAATGTCCCGCCCGGCGTGGCAAAGGCACGGGAAGCGCTCAAGGACGTCGCGCACGAGCCGGGTGCCAAGAAGAAGGACCCGATCCTGGTCGCCGACAAGGTGGTGCGGCGCTTCGGCGGCCTCACCGCGGTGCAGGTCGACCACATCGAGATCCAGCGCGGCGCGATCACCGCGCTGATCGGCCCGAACGGCGCCGGCAAGACGACGTTCTTCAACCTTCTCACCGGCTTCGACAAGCCGAACGAGGGCAACTGGACGTTCAACAACAACCCCCTGGCCGGCGTGGCGCCTCACAAGGTGGCCCGGCAGGGCATGGTCCGGACCTTCCAGCTCACCAAGGCGCTGTCCCGCCTGACCGTCATCGACAACATGCGGCTCGGTGCGACCGGTCAGAAGGGCGAGTCCTTCTGGCGGGGCCTGATCCCGGCCACCTGGCGGGACCAGGAGAAGGAGATCACTGAACGGGCCGACGAGCTGCTCGCACGATTCAAGCTCGACGCCAAGCGCGAGGACTTCGCCGGCAGCCTCTCCGGTGGCCAGCGCAAGCTCCTGGAGATGGCGCGGGCCTTGATGGTGCAGCCCGACATGGTCATGCTTGACGAGCCGATGGCCGGTGTTAACCCGGCGCTGACGCAGTCGCTGCTCGGCCACGTCAAGAGTCTGCGCGAGGACGGCATGACCGTTCTCTTCGTCGAGCACGACATGGACATGGTCCGCGACATCAGCGACTGGGTGATCGTGATGGGCCAGGGCCAGGTGATCGCCGAGGGCACGCCCGACACGGTGATGGCCGACCCGCGGGTCATCGACGCCTACCTGGGCGCGCACCACGACGGCACCGCGCACGATCCCGACGAGGTGGCCGCCGAGGTCGAGGGAGGCAAGTCTGATGAGTAGCAGCTCCAGCAACGAGGTCCAGGACCGTTCCGCGCACGTGGCGGCGGCCGAGGGCGCGCTGGTCCGAGCCGACGACCTGATCGCCGGTTACCTTCCGGGCGTCAACATCCTCAACAACTGCGATCTGTACGCCAAGGAGGGCGAGCTGGTCGGCATCATCGGCCCCAACGGCGCCGGTAAGTCGACCCTGCTCAAGGCCCTCTTCGGCCTCGTGAACGTCCGGTCTGGCGAGGTCACCCTGCGCGGGGAGAACATCACCAACCTCAAGGCCAACAAGCTTGTGGCCAAGGGGATCGGGTTCGTCCCGCAGACCAACAACGTGTTCGGCACGCTCACCATCGAGGAGAACCTCGAGATGGGCACGTTCCAGCGGCCGAAGCGCTTCAAGGAGCGCTTCGACTTCGTGGTCGACCTGTTCCCCACCCTCGGTACCCGGCGCAAGCAGCGGGCCGGGGCGCTCTCCGGTGGTGAGCGGCAGATGGTCGCGATGGGCCGGGCCCTGATGATGGAGCCCAGTGTCCTGCTGCTCGACGAGCCGTCGGCGGGTCTCTCGCCGGCCATGCAGGACGAGGTGTTCTTCCGGACCAAGCAGATCAACGACACCGGCGTCACCGTGATCATGGTGGAGCAGAACGCGCGGCGGTGCCTGCAGATCTGTGACCGGGGCTACGTGCTGGACCAGGGCCGCAACGCGTACACCGCGTCCGGCCAGGACCTGATGCACGACCCGAAGGTCATCGAGCTCTACCTGGGGACACTGGCCAAGGCCTGAGTTCCGTACGCAAGGGCCCCGGAACCGATCATCGGTTCCGGGGCCCTTGCGTGTGCCGCGTTTCCGGTGGGCCGTCTTCCAAGAGCCTGCTGCGGTACGACGGTGCGGGCGCCCTCGACCGTCCGTGCCGCGGCGGTCTGCCTGCCCCGTAGCCGCTCAGGTGGGGTCGTGCCCCAGCCGGGACCCCTGCCGTGCTCCCGCGGCGGCGCAGGCGGTCCCTGACGTGCCGGCCCCCGTACACCGTGGTGATGTGTGGTGTCTTCTGGAGCGCCGGTCACCAAGAAGCCGGAAAAGGGCGAGGGCCCGGCCGAATGGCCGGGCCCTCGCTGAAACCGGGTCAGATCAGATCTTGCCGGTCGAGTAGCTGACGTTCTTGTAGGTGTTGTCGGCGCCGTACTGGTAGATGCCGATCGTCGCCTCGGCCGGGTCACCGGCGTCGTTGAACTCGATCGGGCCGCTCACGCCGTCGTAGTCGATGTCCTTGCCGGCCGCCAGGGCGTCCTTGCAAGCCTGGAAGGTCGTGCACTTCTCGCCGCCCTTGCTCACCGCGGCGAGCTGCTTGCTGTAGTCGCCGGGAGCGTCGCTCTTGGCGGCCTCAGCGGCCAGCGCGGCCAGCATGGTGGCGTCGTAGGACTCGGCCGAGTAGGAGTAGTCCTTCAGGGTCGGGTCGACCTCGAGAAGCTTCTTCTGGAAGTCCTCGGTGGTCTTGGCGCCCGGCAGGGTGCCCTTGGCGCCCTCGAAGGTCCCGTTCGGGAACTCCTTGCCGTAGTTCGACAGGTTACCGTCGACGAAGTACCACTTCTTGGTCTTCGCGGTCAGGCCCGCCTCGACCAGCTTGGGGACGATCTTCTTGGTCTCGTCGAAGCCGATCAGCACGATGGCGGCCGGGTTGGCCTGCTTGAGCTTGCCGATCTCAGCCGAGAAGTCGGCCGCCTTGGGGTCGTAGACCTCCTGGGCGACGACCTGGCCGCCACCGCTCTCGACCGCAGCGGTCACGCTCTTGGCGAGACCCTCGCCGTAGGCGTCCTGGAGGACCAGGAGGCCGACGGTGGCGTTGCCGTCGGCGACCACGAGGTCACCGAGGACGCGGCCCTGCAGGGTGTCCGGCGGCGCGGTCCGGTAGTAGAGGCCCTTGTCGTTGTATGTGGTGAACTTGTCCGACGTGTTCGCCGGCGAGATCTGCACGACGCCCGCGCCGGTGATCTTGTCGATCACGGAGAGGGAGACCGACGAAGACGCGGCGCCGATGATGACGTCGACCTTCTCCGCGAGCAGCTTGTTAACGGACTGGCTGGCGATGTCGGTCGAGGTGTCACCGGAGTCGGTGTCGCTCACCACGACGTCCTTGCCCAGGACGCCACCGGCGGCGTTGATCTCCTTGACAGCCAGGTCGACACCGGCGAACTCCGGCGGGCCGAGGAACGCGAGCGAGCCGGTCTGCGGCAGCAGGGTGCCGACCTTCAGCACACCGTCGCCACCCGTGGCCGCGGGGGCCGAGGAGCCGCCGGTGGTGGGCTGGTCACCGTCGTTCGAGCACGCGCCCAGGGCAAGGCAAGCGGCACCCAGCACGGCGACGCTGCGCCATGCGAAGTTGCGGCGAATCATCAATTCTCCTTTGTCCAGCGCGGTGGGTGCATGGGTGGCCCCCACTGCCATGACGCTGATGGTGGCAACCTAATGAGCTTCAGACCCCGGCGGTAGCTCAAAGCTCCGGTTGCAACAGGACAGTTGCCTATCCGTAACTTTCCGCTAGTGGTCTGACGTTTGGGCGGGTGACGTGGCGGCCCCGGACGGTGTACCCGGGATTGTCAGACCCGGCGACTAGAGTTCCGGGGTGTGAGCGATGAAGCCGAGACCCCCCGCCTGCTGCTGCTCGACGGCCACTCACTGGCCTATCGTGCCTATTTCGCGCTGCCGGTGGAGAACTTCAGCACACACACCGGCCAGCCCACCAACGCCGTGTTCGGTTTCACGTCGATGCTCATCAACATGCTGCGCGATGAGAAGCCTACCCACATCGCGGTCGCGTTCGACGTCTCCCGGCATTCCTTCCGCACCGACAAGTACGCGGACTACAAGGCCGGCCGCTCGGAGACCCCGCAGCCGTTCCAGGGCCAGGTCAGCCTGATCAAGGAGGTCCTCGAGGCGCTCCGCATCCCGGTGCTGGAGAAACCCGGTTACGAGGCCGACGACGTGATCGCCACCCTGGCCACCCAGGCCCGCGCCGGCGGCATGGAGGTGCTGATCTCCACGGGGGACCGGGACGCCTTCCAGCTCGCCGGTGAGCACACCACGATCATTTATCCGGTGCGCGGCGTCTCCGATGTCTGGCGGATGACCCCGGACGCCATCGAGGCCAAATATTTCGTACGCCCCGAGCAGTACCGTGACAAGGCGGCCCTGGTCGGCGAGACCAGCGACAACCTGATCGGGGTGCCCGGCGTCGGGGACAAGACCGCGGCCAAGTGGATCAAGGAGTACGGCGGACTCGACGGCATCATCGCGAACGTTGACAAGATCAAGGGCAAGGTCGGCGACAGCCTGCGGGCTCACCTGGCCGATGTGATGCGCAACTACGAGCTCAACGCCCTGATCTGTGACCTGGAGCTGCCGCTGCGTCCCGAGGACGTGCGCTGGCAGGGCTGGGACCGCGAAGCCGTGCACCGGGTGTTCGACGCCCTGGAGTTCCGGATCCTCCGCGAGCGCCTCTACTCCTACCTCGACGCGGTCGAGCCCGAGGCCGAGGCCGGTTTCGACCTCGACGGGCAGGTCCTTCGCTCCGGTGGAGTCGCCGCCTGGCTGCGGGAGCACGCCGGGACCGACGCGGTCGGCGTGGCCGTCACCGGCACCTTCGGCCGCGGCACCGGCCGGCTCACCGGCGTCGCCGTCGCCACCGCCGGCGGCCCGGCCGCCTGGTTCGACCCGACCGGCCTGGACGAGAACGACGAGCGGGCCGTCGCGGCCTGGCTGGCCGAGCCGTCCCGCCCCAAGGTGCTGCACGACGCGAAACCGGCCCTGCTCGCCTTCCACGCGCACGGCTGGGAGCTCGCCGGGGTCACCACCGACACGGCGCTCGCCGCCTACCTGGCCAAGCCCGACCAGCGGGCCTACGACCTGAACGACCTGGCTCTGCGCTACCTCAAGCGCGAGCTGAAGGTCGAGGAGTCGCAGGAGGCGCAGCTCGCCTTCACCTTCGAGGGCGACGCCGAGGACACCACCGCCGAGCAGGGCGTGATGCTCCGCGCCCGGGCCACCCTCGACCTGGCCGACGTCCTGATCGCCGAGCTGTCCCGCGACGGCGGCGAGTCGGTGCGGCTGCTCGCCGACGTGGAGCAGCCGCTCTCGGTGGTCCTCGCCGAGATGGAGCAGCGCGGCATCGCCGCCGACACCGACTACCTCTCCGAGCTGGAGTCGCACTTCGCGGCCGAGGTGAAATCCGCCCAGCAGGCCGCGCACGAGGTGGTCGGCCGGGAGTTCAACCTGGGCTCACCCAAACAGCTCCAGGAGATCCTCTTCGTCGAGCGCAACCTGCCCAAGACCAAGAAGATCAAGTCCGGTTACACCACCGATGCCGACGCCCTGACCAACCTGTTCGAGCAGACCGCCGACCCGCTGCTGGCCCACCTGCTGCGCCACCGCGACGTCGCCAAGCTGAAGTCGACCGTCGACGGCCTGCTCAAGTCGGTCTCCGACGACGGGCGGATCCACACCACGTTCAACCAGACCGTGGCCGCCACCGGCCGGCTCTCCTCGACCGACCCCAACCTGCAGAACATCCCGATCCGGACCGAGGAGGGCCGCCGCATCCGCCGGGCCTTCATCGTCGGGTCCGGCTTCGAGCAGCTGCTGACCGCCGACTACAGCCAGATCGAGATGCGGATCATGGCGCACCTCTCCGGCGACGACGCGCTGATCGCCGCCTTCAACTCGGGCGCCGACTTCCACGCCGCCACCGCGTCGTCGGTCTTCCACGTCGGCCTCGGCGAGGTGACCCCCGACCAGCGCCGCAAGATCAAGGCGATGAACTACGGCCTTGCGTACGGGCTGAGCGCCTTCGGTCTCTCCAACCAGCTGAGCATCTCCACCGAGGAGGCGCGCACGCTGATGACGGAGTACTTCGAGCGCTTCGGCGGCGTCCGCGACTACCTGCAGGCCGTGGTGCAGAGGGCCGGCAAGGACGGCTACACCGCCACCATCCTGGGCCGCCGGCGGTACCTTCCCGATCTGAGCAGCGACAACCGCCAGCGCCGCGAGATGGCCGAGCGGATGGCCCTGAACGCGCCGATTCAGGGCTCCGCCGCCGACATCATCAAGATCGCGATGCTGAGGGTCGACGAGGCGCTGCGCGACACCGGTCTGGCCTCCCGCATGCTCCTGCAGGTCCACGACGAGCTGGTCTTCGACGTGGCCCCCGGCGAGCGCGACTCCCTCGAGGAGCTGGTCCGCCGCGAGATGGGCGGCGCCTACCCGCTGTCGGTACCCCTGGAGGTCTCCATCGGCGCCGGCCGCGACTGGAACGGCGCCGACCACTGACGCCATCCGGGCGCCGCCTCCGGGTGGCGCCCGGCCCTCGCTCCGCCGCCCCCGGGTGGTGCCCGGCCCTCGCTCCGACGCCCGGCCGGGTGATCGGTGAACCCGTCCGGGTGGCATCGGTGCCGCTGGTTGCGACGATCTGCCACCCTGGTCCGATGCCGAGCCGATCGATGTCGATGGAGGTTCGTCCCGAGCCGGTGTCCGATGCGCCTCCCGGGACGTCGACCGGGCCGGCCGCGGTGGCGGCTCTGGTCCACGGCCCGCTGGACTCCGACCGGGCAGGAGATCTCGCCGGCTCGTTCAAGGCACTCGGCGACCCGGTCCGGCTGCGTCTCCTGTCGATGATCGTCTCAGCGGCCGACGGCGAGATCTGTGTCTGCGACCTCAGCGAGGCCTTCCCGCTCACCGGCCCGACGATCTCCCACCACCTGCGCATCCTCCGCGAGGCCGGACTGGTCCACGGCGTCCGCCGGGGGACCTGGGTCTACTACCGCGCGATTCCCGGCCAGTTGACCCGCCTGGCCGGAGTGCTCGACGCCGACCGTCACGGTCCCGGAGCCGGATAGCTCCCGACCGCGCCCTCGGGGGCATGCCTCCGCTTCACCGGGACCAGCGTCCGGGACGTCAGGTCGCGTGTCGCCGCCTATTCCTTCTTGAGCGGGTCGTGACCCCAGTTCATCAGTGACCGCCGCCAGCGGCTCTCGCTGACGTCACCGTCCGGTCGCTGGGCCATGTGCCGGTGTACGTAGCCGACCACCTTGCGCATGTGCCGCTCGTCGTCCTCGGTGAGGTCGGCCTTCTTCTTGCCGAGAATCTGGACGATCTTCCGGCCCGAGTCGTGGCCGACCGACTCGGCGTCGGCCGACTGCTTCTGCCCGACTTCGCGGGACTCGTCGGTGCCCAGCCACTTCGTCAGTTCGCTCGCGGTCATGTTGACGGCGTCGCGGAACTCGGCGTGCACGTCGGTGTCAGCCATGGCCCAGCGACCCCGGCTTGTGCACCGCCTCGCGCCCGGTCTTGTCGCTCTTCACCTTGTACTGGGGTTCTTCCGGCGACGCGGCCACGGTCCGTCCGGCAGTCTCGGTCCGCTCGGTGATCTTCTGCTGCACGGTGCCGTGGACGTTCTCGCCGTGACTCCGCCAGGTCACCTTGTCGCCCTTTTTGAGGCTTTTCTCAGCACTGGTCATAATCGTTCGGATACCCGCCAGGTCTGCGGAAAAACTGCCGGCCGACGCGAGAAGGCCTCGGCTCAGCGCGAGAAGGCCTGGTTCAGCGCAGATCTCGTGACGTTGGGGCGAGACGGGGCCGGCGGGGCGGTGAGGCCGCTGGGGCAGCGGGCCGGGGCAAGCCGATGCGGTGAGGTCCGGCGGCGGCGACGCCGGGCGGCAGTGGCGAAGCCGGGAGCCGGGCGTCAGGGCCTCGGGAGATCGCAGACGAAGATCGCGGTACCCGGGAAGAGGCGTCCCCGGAGCGGGCTCCACTGCCCCCACACCTGCTCATGCCCCTCCGGCCACTCCGGCTCGACCAGGTCGCGCAGCACGAAGCCGGCAGCCACCAGTTCGCGGACCCGGTCGCCGAGGGTGCGGTGCTGTTCCAGGTAGGTGACGGTGCCGTCGTCGTCGCGTTCGACGTAGGGCGTGCGGTCGAAGTACGAGTTGCGCGCCAGCAGCCCGCTCTCGTCGGGCTCGTCCCAGAAGATCCAGCGCATCGGGTGTGTGACGGAGAACACCCAGCTGCCGCCGGGCCGCAGTACCCGGGCCACCTCGCGCATCGCCGCGCCCGAGTCCGCCACGAACGGGATGGCGCCGAACGCCGTACACACGATGTCGAACGTGCCGTCCGGGAACGGGAGGGCCATCGCGTCGGCCTGGACCAGCGGAATCCGTACCCCGCTGCGGTCTCCGGCCTCCCGGGCGTGCCGCAGCATGCCCGCCGACAGGTCGAGGGCGACGGGCTGGGCGCCCTGTTGCCGCAGCCACCGGCTGGCTGCCGCGGCCCCGGCGCCCAATTCCAGAATCTTTTTTCCCGGTACGGGTCCGAGCAGCCGTGCGTCGGCCTCGCGCAGCCGCTCGGGGCACCAGACGAAGTCGACGTCACCCAGGAAGGAGCCGTGTTCGTCCTGGTAGTCGTCGGCGTCGAGATCCCACCAGGTGCGGTTGCCGCGTCGCGCCTCCGATTCGGTCACACGGCCGGCGGAGGTCTCGAACGAGTGGGACGAAGTCACCAAGTCACGGTACGGCAGGCGTGTCCACCGTCCCGATTCGGCCTATAAGGGGCATGCTGACGGGTTCTCGACCGGCAATGTGCCGCGCTACTCAGGAGGGCTTGCAACCTGTGGTAATGCGCACGGTAAGCTAGTCGATGCGCTCGCGGATCGTGTGCCTCGGCAGGGAGCAGGTTCCGTGGTCGTCGGTCTCGGCATGATCGACTGCGTTGATGTGACTGCTCTCGGGTTGGTCGTCTCGTTCGCTCGTGCCGCTTCCGGTGGCAGTTCCGTGGAGCGCAGAGACACCACCAATCCATTCCGTTCGGAGCAACTGTCCACATGACGAGCAGCATCGAGGCCACCTCGAGCGCCAACAAGGTCACCGTCGACGATCTCGGATCCGAGGAAGCATTCCTCGCGGCCATCGACGAGACCATCAAGTACTTCAACGACGGCGACATTGTCGAAGGCACCGTCGTCAAGGTCGATCGGGACGAGGTCCTGCTCGACATCGGCTACAAGACCGAGGGTGTCATCCCCTCGCGCGAGTTGTCGATCAAGCATGACGTGGACCCCGCGGAAGTGGTGTCGGTTGGTGACCACATCGAAGCCCTCGTCCTCACCAAGGAGGACAAGGAAGGTCGTCTGATCCTCTCGAAGAAGCGTGCGCAGTACGAGCGCGCGTGGGGCACCATCGAGAAGATCAAGGAGGACGACGGCGTCGTTCGCGGCTCCGTCATCGAGGTTGTCAAGGGTGGCCTCATCCTCGACATCGGCCTCCGCGGCTTCCTTCCGGCCTCGCTGGTCGAGATGCGCCGCGTCCGCGACCTGCAGCCGTACGTCGGCCGCGAGCTCGAGGCGAAGATCATCGAGCTGGACAAGAACCGCAACAACGTGGTTCTGTCCCGCCGCGCCTGGCTCGAGCAGACGCAGTCCGAGGTTCGCACCGAGTTCCTCAACAAGCTGCAGAAGGGCCAGGTCCGCAAGGGCGTCGTGTCCTCCATCGTCAACTTCGGTGCCTTCGTTGACCTGGGTGGCGTGGACGGCCTCGTGCACGTCTCCGAGCTCTCCTGGAAGCACATCGACCACCCGTCCGAGGTTGTCGAGGTCGGCCAGGAGGTCGAGGTCGAGGTTCTCGACGTGGACCTGGACCGCGAGCGCGTCTCGCTGTCGCTGAAGGCGACCCAGGAAGACCCGTGGCGTCAGTTCGCCCGGACCCACGCGATCAACCAGATCGTGCCGGGCAAGGTCACCAAGCTCGTCCCGTTCGGCGCGTTCGTCCGCGTCGACGACGGCATCGAGGGCCTGGTGCACATCTCCGAGCTGGCCGAGCGTCACGTCGAGCTGCCCGAGCAGGTCGTCCAGGTCGGTTCGGACGTCCTCGTCAAGGTCATCGACATCGACCTCGAGCGCCGCCGGATCTCGCTGTCGCTCAAGCAGGCCAACGAGGGCTTCGTCGAGGGCGAGGAGCACTTCGACCCGACCCTCTACGGCATGGCCGCGACGTACGACGCCGAGGGCAACTACATCTACCCGGAGGGCTTCGACCCGGAGACGGGCGAGTGGCTCGAGGGCTTCGAGAAGCAGCGCGAGACGTGGGAGAAGCAGTACGCCGACGCTCGCGAGCGCTGGGAGGCCCACACCAAGCAGGTGCAGGCGTCCCGCGACGCCGACGCCGAGGCTGCGCTCAACCCGGCTCCGGCCGGCGGCGTGACCACCTCGTCGTCGTCGTCGACCTCGTCCTCCACGAGCACGTCGGCTCCGGCGCGTTCCGCCGAGGAGCCCGCGGGCACCCTGGCCACCGACGAGGCTCTCGCGGCTCTGCGCGAGAAGCTGGCCGGCGGCAAGAGCTGACCTGCCGCTAGGCAGAACAGCCGGTAGTACCCGGAAAGGCCGTCCCGACTCAGGTCGGGGCGGCCTTTCGCTCTTTGGCGAAACCAGCCGGTCCCGGCGCGCCCGGACGGTGGCCCTCCGGGGATACTCGATCCATGCTGAGAGTCGGGCTCACGGGTGGTATCGGTGCAGGCAAGAGCGCGGTCGCCCGTCGCCTGGCCGATCACGGAGCTGTGGTCATCGACGCCGATCTGCTGGCCCGCGAGGTGGTGGCGCCGGGGACCGACGGGCTCGCCGAGATCGTCGAGGTCTTCGGGCCGGGGGTGCTGACCGGGGACGGCGAACTCGACCGGCCGGCACTGGGCGCCCGGGTCTTCGGCGACGAGGCGGCACGGCGGCGCCTCGAGAAGATCATTCACCCTCGGGTACGAACCAGGACCGCCGAACTGACGCACGCGGCGGGGCGCGACGCCATCGTGGTCAACGACGTTCCGCTCCTGGTCGAGGCGGGACTCGGTCCCTCGTACCATCTGGTGATCGTGGTCCTGGCGGACCGTGGGGTGCGGCTGGAACGTCTCACCCGCCTGCGTGGCATGTCAGTGGCGGAGGCCGCCGCCCGGATCGACGCGCAGACCGACGATGCCAGCCGCCGCGCCGCCGCGGACGTGATCCTGGAGAACGAGAGCGACCTGGACGACCTGCACGCCGGGGTGGACAAGCTGTGGCGCGATCGTCTGGTGGAGTTCGACCGCAATCTCCGGTCAGGCCGTTCCGTGGTGAAAGGTCCGGAGCTGTGCATCCTGCCGTCCGACCCGGAGTGGCCACGGGCCGCGGGCCGGCTGATCGCCAGGATCCGGCACGGGATCGGCGCGGACGTCGGCGTCCACCACATCGGGTCGACCGCGGTTCCCGGGCTGCCCGCCAAGGACATCCTCGATCTGATGATCGGTGTGCGCACCCTGGATGAGGCGGACCGGCTCGCGGGACGCCTCGGCGAGCTGGGCTTCCCGGCGCGGACCGGCGACTGGACCGACAGCGCCCACGGCAATCCCGGCACCACCTGGCCGAAGCGGCTGCACGGCTGCGCCGACCCCGGTTACCGGGTCAACCTGCACATCCGGGTGGCCGGCTCGCCGGGCTGGCGGTTCGCGCTCCTGATGCGCGACCACCTGCGGGCGGTCCCGGCGGCACGGGACGCCTACGCGGCGGTGAAGGCGCGGCTGGCTGCGGACAATCCGGACCGGGCAGCGTACGCCGAGGCGAAGGACCCGTGGTTCGAGGCGGAGGCACTGGCGGCCGACGACTGGGCCGAGGCGACCGGCTGGCAACCCGGGGAGTGAGGGCTCTCGAGGGAGTGGGGGCTCTCGCGGCGACCGGGTCGTGGACGACCCACCTCGGGTGCGCTCGCCAGGGCGTTCGGCGCGCATCGACCGTGGTGCGGATCCGGCCCTGACGGGCCCGAGCCGGCGGCCGCCGCGAGCGGCCTGCCCGACCAGCGTAGGGGCCCCCGCTGAGCTCGGACAATGCTGCCCGGCCGGGGCGAATGTGCACCATCGGCACGGGCGGCGGGCTTTCTTGTCATACCCCCGACGTACGGTGGTGGCATGGCGCTCGACATCCCACGACTCGACGGCCGGTTCGAGGTCGTCAGCGACTACCAGCCCGCGGGTGACCAGCCCGCCGCGATCGACGAACTGGAGCGGCGGGTCCGCAGCGGCGATCGGCACACCGTCCTGCTCGGCGCCACCGGTACCGGTAAGAGCGCCACCACGGCGTGGCTCATCGAGCGGCTGCAGCGGCCGGCCCTGGTGATGGCGCCCAACAAGACCCTCTGCGCCCAGCTCGCCAAGGAGTTCCGCGAGCTGCTGCCCAACAACGCCGTCGAGTACTTCGTCAGTTACTACGACTACTACCAGCCAGAGGCGTACATCGCCCAGACCGACACCTACATCGAGAAGGACTCGTCGGTCAACGAGGAGGTGGAGCGCCTCCGCCATTCCGCCACCAGGTCCCTGCTGACCCGGCGCGACACGATCGTGGTCGCCACGGTCAGCGCGATCTACGGTCTGGGCACCCCGGAGGAATATGTCGACATGGCCGTCCGGGTCAAGGTGGGCGAGGACGTCAACCGGGACAAGCTGCTGCGCCGTCTGGTCGACATCCAGTACACCCGCAACGACATGGCGTTCCAGCGCGGCACGTTCCGGGTCCGGGGCGACACCCTGGAGATCATCCCGGCCTACGAGGAGCTGGCCATCCGGATCGAGCTGTTCGGCGACGAGGTGGAGAAGCTCTACTACCTGCACCCGCTCACCGGCGACGTGATCCGAGAGGTCGACGAGCTGATCATCTTCCCGGCCACCCACTACGGGGCAGGCCCGGAGCGGATGGAGCGGGCCATCCGCGACATCGAGGCCGAGCTGGAGGTCCGGCTCGCCGAGTTCGAGCGGCAGGGCAAGCTGCTCGAGGCCCAGCGGCTGCGGATGCGCACCACCTACGACCTCGAGATGATGCGGCAGGTCGGATTCTGCAACGGCATCGAGAACTATTCGATGCACATGGACGGCCGGCAGCCCGGCGAACCGGCGTTCACCCTTCTCGACTACTTCCCCGACGACTTCGTCACCGTCATCGACGAGTCGCACGTCACCATCCCGCAGATCGGCGGCATGTATGAGGGTGACGCGTCGCGCAAACGAATCCTGATCGAGCACGGGTTCCGGCTGCCCAGCGCCGCCGACAACCGCCCGCTGCGGTTCGACGAGTTCCTGGAACGCGTCGGTCAGATGGTGTTCCTGTCCGCCACCCCCGGCAACTGGGAGATGGAGCAGGCGCAGGGCGAGTTCGTCGAGCAGGTCATCCGCCCCACCGGACTGGTCGACCCGCAGGTCGTGGTCAAACCCACCAAGGGCCAGATCGACGACCTCATGCACGAGATCAAGCTGCGCACCGAGAAGGACGAGCGGGTCCTGGTCACCACGCTCACTAAGAAGATGGCCGAGGATCTCACCGACTACCTCCTGGAGAACGGCATCCGGGTGCGTTACCTGCACTCCGAGGTCGACACGCTGCGCCGGGTGGAACTGCTCAAGGAGCTGCGGAAGGGCGACTACGACGTCCTCGTCGGCATCAACCTGCTCCGGGAGGGCCTCGACCTGCCCGAGGTGTCGCTGGTAGCCATCCTCGACGCCGACAAGGAGGGCTTCCTGCGCAGCGGCCGGTCGCTCATCCAGACCATCGGCCGGGCCGCGCGAAACGTCTCCGGCGAGGTTCACATGTACGCCGACAAGATCACGCCGTCGATGCGGGACGCCATCGACGAGACCGATCGGCGCCGGGACAAGCAGATCGCCCACAACGAGGCCAACGGCATCAAGCCACAGGCGCTCCGCAAGAAGATCCACGACATTCTCGACGACATCTACAGGGAGGCCGAGGACACCGAGGAGGTCGTCGGCAGCCCGATGGTCGGCGGCGGCCGGCAGATGTCCCGCGGCAAGGCGTCCGTTCCGGAGAGCCGGTCCAGGGGCAAGGCGGCGGCCACACCCGCCCGCGCCGGCATGGCCCGCGCCGAACTCACCCAGCTCATCCAGGAACTCAACGAGCAGATGCTCGGGGCCGCCCGGGAGCTGCAGTTCGAGCTGGCCGCACGGATCCGCGACGAGATCCACGAACTGAAGAAGGAGCTGCGTGGCATGGACATGGCGGGGGTGAAATAAGCGTTCGTCCGCTCCCGCGAGCGTCACTAGGCTGGCGGCCATGACAGCGGCACACGAGATCATCAGCGACGATCCGGCCCTCGAGGAGGACGAGCTGGTGGTGCTCGCGCGGCGCTGCTGGGAAGCGGACGGCGGGCTGCCCCTGGCGGTCGAACCCTGGTTCGTGCGAGGCCGCTGGTCCCGCCCTGACACCCGGACCTTCACCATCCGCACCGCGGACGCGACGCCTGGGTGCTCCGACGTCGCGGCCGCCGGTGCCACTCTTCCCGACGGTGCTGCTCTCCCGCAGGGTGCCGCTCTGCCCGACGGTGCTGATTTCCCGGAGGGTGCCTCTTTGCCGGATGGTGCCGGTCAGCCGAACGGTGCTGGTCTGCCGGCCGGTGTCGGCCGGTTCAGCGCTGCCGGTCGGCCCGGTGGTGGGCTGCTTGCCGCGGTCGGGGTCCGCCCGGGGCCGCAAGGGCCCATGATCACCGGAATGGTGGATCCGGCAGCCCGGGGCTACGGCGCTGGTTCCCGGCTTCTCGACGCGGCGCTCGCGGTGGCGGGGGAGAGCGGCGGGGATGTGACGGTCGAGACCGAAGGGCTCACCAAGGACGCCGAGGACCTGTTCGAGTCGCGCGGGCTACGGCAGTTCTTCGCCGAGCACGTCATGCGGATCGACCTGACCGCCGCGTTGCCGCGGGAGGCCGGGTGGCCGGCGCGAACTGCCGTGACCGAGTGGAACGCGGCCACGGCGCGGCGGTTCTTCGACGTGTACGCGACATCGTTCCGGGAACGGCCGGGCTTCCCCGACCCGTCGGCCGAGGAATGGATCGGGGACACGGCTGAGGACGACGACTTCCGGCCCGAGTGGTCGCTGCTGGCCACCCTGCCGGATAGCGGGGACGCCGGTTTCGTCTCCGTGGCCGAGGGCTGGATCCAGCAGGTGGGCGTGGTTCCCGCAGCCCGCCGGACCGGCCTCGGCGGCGCGCTGATCCGCGAGGCGTTGCGGCGAATGGCGGCCGCTGGGCTGCGGGAGGGCTGGCTCTGCGTCAACGTCGACAATCCGGCCGCCTCGCTCTACCGGCGGATCGGTTTCCAGGACGTCAGGCGGCGCGCCCGGTACCGGACGGCTGGCTCCTGAGTTTCTCCCCACGGTATTCACACCGGGCCGGGGGTTCCTGAGTCCCCTCCCCATGGTGTTCACACCGGGCCGGGCGCTCCCTGGGTCCTCTCCCCACGGTGTTCACACCGGGCCGGGCGACGACGTCTCCCGGCCGTCATCGAGCCGGTCCGTGACGCACCGCACTCGGCGATCCCCGCGCCCGCGGTTCGTGTGGTGAGTTGTGGCGCGTTCTCGGCCGCGATGTCAGCCGTAGGTCACCGAACTGCCGCCGGGGTGCGATGTGTGGTGAGTTGTGTCGTGAATCGGACCGCGGATCACCACGCTCAGGTTGGCCCGGGCGGCGAGGATCTCGGATGCCGGCGCCGGAGGTCCCCGAGAACGCTGCCTGGGGTCAACGGGTGAAGAGGTCCTGGCCTGCCCGGATGTCGGTGAAGTACTCCGCCAGTGGGGGCTGGGCCAGTGCGCCGCCGATGAGGGCTCGCCACTGGGCGAACCGGTCGGTCCGGCGGAAGTTGTGTTCGTGGGCTTCGGGACTGTCCCACTCGGTGAGCAGGACGAAGCGGGTGGCCGAGCCTAGGCTGCGCTGCAGCCGGACCGAGCGGCAGCCGGGGCTCCCGGCGACCAGAGGGCGGGCGAGCTGGTAGGCATCGACGAAGTCGTCCTCGCGGCCGGGAAGGACGACGATCATTGTGACTTCGAGAACCATGTCCACAAGCGTCCCATACGCACCGGATAGTCAGCATACTAGGATGCCGCACGAGCTGGGAGGATTCCGAAGTCGGCGGATCTTTGCTGGTCAGGGCGTAGGCTGAGGAAAACGGCGGCGAAACGGGACCGCGCGTCGCGCGGTACATGTCGGTTCTGCCCGGATGGGGCGTTTCGACGGCGAGCCGTACCACTTCTCGGGCTCCCGGTGTGCCGTTCGCGCCGAGGATGCGCAACAATGGCTCCTGTGGGAGGGGAGTATTCCCCCGCTCCGGTCTCGTCAACACGGAACGTCCTTCGGGGCGAACCCGGGGCCGGTGGTCACGGAGGTGGTATATCCGTGGCGGAAGAGACCTCCGACAGTCGCACGTCGCTGTTCTCGCCCCGATTTTGGGTGGGCACAGCGACGACCCGTGTCTGCCGGAGGTCCTTAGTTGAACGTTTCCGCCTGGGTCTGGGGCGCCACGCTGGTCGCGCTTATCGCAGTTCTCGCTGTCGATCTGCTCATCATCGGGCGCCGGCCACACGAGCCCAGCATGAAGGAAGCCGGCGGGTGGGTCGCGTTCTACGTCGGCCTCGCCGTGATCTTCGGTATCGGGGTCTGGGTCACCGCGGGTGGCCAGGCTGCCGGTGAGTTCTACACCGGCTGGCTCACCGAGTATTCGCTGAGCGTCGACAATCTCTTCGTCTTCGTGATCATCATGGCCCGGTTCGCCGTGCCACGGCACCTTCAGCAGAAGGTACTGCTGATCGGCATCGTGCTCGCGCTGCTCATGCGCGGCATCTTCATCGCCGCCGGCGCCGCACTGATCACACAGTTCTCCTGGGTCTTCTACATCTTCGGCGCGTTCCTGGTCTACACGGCGATCACGCTGGTCAAGGGCGAGAGCGACGAAGAGGAGTTCAAGGAGAACATCCTCATCCGCTGGGCGAAGCGTGCCCTGCCGCTCTCCTCCGAGTTCGGCGACGGCAAGTTCCGGACCGTCTCCGCCACCGGCAAGCGTCTCTTCACGCCGATGCTCATCGTGATGATCGCGATCGGTACCACCGACCTGATCTTCGCGCTGGACTCGATCCCGGCGATCTTCGGCATCACCAAGGAGCCGTACCTGGTCTTCACCGCGAACGTCTTCGCGCTGATGGGCCTGCGGCAGCTGTTCTTCCTCCTCGGTGGCCTGCTGGAACGCCTCGTCTACCTGAACATCGGCTTGGCCGTGGTGCTCGCCTTCATCGGCGTCAAGCTCGTCCTCGAGGCGCTGCACACCAACAGCCTGTCGTTCATCAACGGCGGCGAGGGCTTCCACTGGGCGCCGGAGATCCCGATCTGGCTCTCACTACTGGTGATCCTCGGCACCCTGGCCATAGCGACGGTGGCCAGCCTGATGAAGACCTCCCGCGACAAGAAGCGGGAGCTCCTGACCAACAAGTAGGTCTCAGAACCAACCGGCACGGGCCCGGGCGACTTCGGTCGCCCGGGCCCGCCCCTTTTCCGGCAGTCCCTGGGAGGGCCGCAGCCTGTGGCCCGCCCAGGTAGGAGTGCACCTCCGGCGACTCGCCCGCGACGAGGGTGGCCCGCCGGCATGGGACGCCAAAGCTCAGGGGCGCAGCGGGCCACGGTCGGCCGAGCCGGAACGCGGGTGAGGCACCCCGGCAACAACGCAAACCTCGGAACCACGTGACAGCAAGCGCGTGGGCGAATCCGACCGCTCCGGACGTACAGCAGAGAAGGTCTTGATCGAAACCGCGAACCGCGAGAAGCGCCGGGACGCAAGGTTCCGGGTGGCACCCGACCCACGGGCGGATCGAGCCCGACGGCCCGGAGTGGGCCAGATATCACCCAGAACCGACCCGAACGCGGGCCGGAAACCAGGCCGGCCCGCCTCGGAGAAGGAGGCGAGCCGGAAACCAGACCGGCCCGCCTCGGAGAAGGAGGCGGGCCGAAAAGGGGTCGAACCTACTGGTGCTTGCGGCGGGCAGCGGCGCGGCCACGGGTCGTCTGGTCGAGGACGACCTTCCGGATCCGGACAGCCGCCGGGGTGACCTCGACGCACTCGTCCTCGCGGCAGAACTCCAGTGCCTGCTCCAGGGACAGCTTGCGCGGCGGGATCAGGCGCTCGGTGTTGTCCGCGCTGGCGGCGCGCATGTTGGTGAGCTTCTTCTCCTTGGTGATGTTGACGTCCATGTCGTCCTCGCGGGAGTTCTCGCCGACGATCATGCCTTCGTAGACCTCGGTGCTCGGCTCGACGAAGAGCTGGCCGCGCTCCTGCAGGTTGATCATGGCGAAGCCGGTGACGGCACCGGCCCGGTCGGCGACCAGGGAGCCGTTCTGGCGGGTGCGGAGCTCGCCGAACCACGGCTCGTGCGCCTCGTAGAGGTGGTGCATGATGCCGGTGCCGCGGGTCTCGGTGAGGAACTCGGTGCGGAAGCCGATCAGGCCGCGGGCGGGGACGAGCCACTCCATCCGCAGCCAGCCGGTGCCGTGGTTGATCAGCTCCTGCATGCGCCCCTTGCGGGTGGAGAGCAGCGTGGTGATGGCGCCCATGTACTCGTCGGGGGCGTCGATGGTGAGCCGCTCGACGGGCTCGTGGATCTTGCCGTCGATGGTCCGGGTGACCACCTGCGGCTTGCCGACGGTCAGTTCGTAGCCTTCGCGGCGCATCTGCTCGACGAGGATGGCCAGCGCCAGCTCACCACGGCCCTGGACCTCCCAGGCGTCGGGGCGGTCGGTCGGCAGGATCCGCAGCGAGACGTTGCCGACCAGCTCCTTGTCGAGGCGGTCCTTGACCATACGCGCGGTGACCTTGGAGCCCTTGACCTTGCCCACCAGCGGCGAGGTGTTGGTGCCGAGGACCATCGAGATGGCCGGCTCGTCGACGGTGATCAGGGGGAGCGGGATCGGGTTCTCCGCGTCGGCGAGGGTCTCACCGATCATGATCTCGGGGATGCCGGCGAGGGCAATGATGTCGCCGGGGCCGGCGCTCTCGGCGGGCTTGCGCTCGAGGCCCTCGGTGACGAGCAGCTCGGAGATCCGCACGTTGCTGATCGTGCCGTCGGTCTTGCACCAGGCGACGGTCTGGCCCTTGCGGATGGTGCCCTCGTGGACGCGGCACAGTGCGAGACGGCCGAGGAACGGCGAGGCGTCGAGGTTGACCACGTGCGCCTGCAGCGGGGCGCCCTCGTGGAACTTCGGCGCCGGGATGGTTTCGAGGATGGTGCTGAACAGCACATCGAGCGAGTCGCTGTCCTCGGGGACGGTGCCGTCCTTGGGTTGCGTCAGCGAGGCGATGCCGTCGCGGGCGCACGCGTAGACGATCGGGAACTCGATCTGGTGCTCGTCGGCGTCGAGATCGAGGAAGAGTTCGTACGTCTCGTCGACGACCTCTTTGATGCGGGCGTCCGGCCGGTCCACCTTGTTGATGATCAGGATGATCGGCAGCTTGGCGTGCAGCGCCTTGCGCAGCACGAAGCGGGTCTGCGGGAGCGGGCCCTCGGATGCGTCGACGAGCAGCGCGACGCCGTCGACCATGGTCAGGCCGCGCTCGACCTCACCGCCGAAGTCGGCGTGGCCCGGGGTGTCGATGATGTTGATGATGACGGGTTCGCCCTCGGCGGGCTGGTAGCTGATCGCCGTGTTCTTGGCGAGAATGGTGATGCCCTTTTCCCGCTCCAGGTCCATGGAGTCCATGACGCGGTCGGCCATCTCGCCACGCGCGTGGGACTGGCTGCCCTGGCGCAGCATGGCGTCGACCAGGGTGGTTTTGCCATGGTCGACGTGAGCGATGATGGCGACGTTGCGTAGGTCGGTGCGGGTCTGCATGACGTCCATTGTCCCCGGCTCAGGTTGCCGTTCGTGACACGGGGTCAAGACCCGAATCTTGTGGTCTTCTGTCCTGTTTTCGGGTCTGCGGTGATCAACTCGGCACTGCTAGCGTCCCCTGTCGATGTCTTACGGGGGAGGCTCGCGTCGATGCGAAAGATCAAGATTGTGGCCGCGGCGGCGGTTCTGATGGTTGCCGGCGGCTGTGGCCTGACCGGGGCGGGCGAGAAGGAGAACGTGGCCGCGCAGGCACCGGTGTCGGCGCCGACGACCGAGGAAACACCGGTCGAGGAGGCGACACCGGAGCCGGAACCGACGACGGTGAAGCCGAAGCCGAAGCCGAAGTCCACCTCGAAGAAGCCCGCGGCGGAACCGTCGCCGACCGAGGACCCGTTCAACATGCAGCTGCCGCCGTGCGCCGACTACGTCGGCAAGGCGGTCTCCCGCGCCAAGGCGAAGGTCGCGCTGAACGCGGCGGCGACGAAGGTGTACTGGCCGGGCTCGGCGCCGAAGTTGCGGGTGCCGGCCGACCTGATCCGGTCGGTGGCGTGGCACGAGAGCGGCTGGGTGTCGAACATCCGCAACTGTGACGGTGGCTACGGCCTGATGCAGGTCATGCCGGACACCCGGGACTTCGTCAACCAGCGGTTCGAGAAGAACTACGACGTCATGGACCACAGGCAGAACGCGGTCCTCGGCGCCAACTACCTGGCCTGGCTGACGAAGTACTTCGGGGAGAAGTACTTCAAGAAGGACTACGATCTGAGCCCGTCGAAGTGCAAGACCGACGCCTCGCCGTGCCTGCTCAACCTGGTGATCAACGGGTACAACATGGGACAGGGCTCGACCGAGGAGGCCTTCCTGGCGAACCGGGAGCTCTCCAACCCGAAATACACCGCCCTGATCCGGGCGAACATGCGCGAGTGTGACTGCGACCGGTTCTGAACCGGGGCGGTCCCGGGGGTGCCGGAGCCGCGAGCTACACTGGTCGGCGGACCCGAGACCCGCTTACCAGCCCGTTTTGACCCTCTCGTCGATACGGTAGTAAGGTCTCGGGGTTGTCGTGTGTCGTTGATGCTGGCGAGCTGCGTTGTCTCGGCCCGCAGCTCACCCTAAGGAGCCTTACCCAATGCCTCCCAAGAAGAAGACCCATGAGGTAACCCTCGCGCTTGAGGCGGGTAACGCCGCGATGGTCGACCTCGGTAAGATGCTCGGCCCGACCGGCGCCAACATGCGCGCCGTCAAGGTCGAGTACGACGAGGCCACCGCGAAGAACCGGGGCGAGATCATCCCGGTCATCGTGTCGGTCTACGAGGACCGCAGCCACACGCTGGCCTACAAGACGCCGCCGACCAGCTTCCTCATCCGGAAGAGCCTCGGCATCAACTCCGGCGCCGCGAACCCGCTGACCACCACGGTCGGCACGCTCAGCGGCGACCAGATCAAGGCGATCGCCGAGCGCAAGCTGCCGGACCTCAACGCGAACGACCTCGACGCCGCGATCAAGATCGTGGCCGGTACCGCCCGCTCCATGGGTGTCAAGGTCGCGTCCTGAGCTCCAGGTTTTACTGATCGGGCCCCGGTTCTCACCGGGGCCCGTTCTTTTTCGGGGCCACCACCTCGCCGATCAGGCCGTACTCGAGGGCCTCGGCCGCGCTCAGGCGCCGCCCGCTGGACAGGTCGTCCTCGATCCGGCTCCGCGGTTTCCCGGTGATTCCGGCGAGCCGGACCACGACCTCCTCGAGTTCCCGCAGATGCTGCCCGGCAGCGGCCGCGACCTCGTCGGCGGTCCCGGTCACCCCGGCGGCGCGCGGTTCGGTGAGTGTGAAACGGGCATGCCGGTACGCCGCCCGCTGATCCGCCGCGGCAAGCACCGCCAGCGCCGCCCCGCCCGCCTCGGACGTGACGAGCGCCTGCACCGGCGCGGTCAGCGCGTCAAGCACGTCGACCACCGACAGCGCGGCGCTCAGGTCCCCGCCCGGACTCGACACGTGCAGGTGGATCGCCTCCGGCCCGGCCGAGTCGAGGGTGAGCAGAGCGGCCGCGATCCCGGTGGCGGTCTCCGCGGTGAGGTGGCCGCGCAGCATCACGATCCGCTGGTCGAAGAGTCGCTCCTCCAGCCAGCCGGGCAGACCGGGGCCGGCCGGTGGCAGGTGCGGCGGCTGCCACTCCGGCTGATGGTGTGGATGAGGGAACAGCGGCATGACGCCAGCCTATCCACGGTGGTGCCGAACATGCCGACAACCGCGGGCGGCTGGGGTCCGGCCATGTCCGGACCGCTACGTCGTCGCCTGGTCCGGCGATCCGGGCCGTCATGCCGCACGGGAGGTCGCGGCGGGGCCGGTGGTCGGCATCGCCGGGGCGGCGATGCATGCGGCGATGCTGGTCGGGCGCGGCTTCAGCGTGGTCACCACCCTCGGACGTACGGCTGCGGCGCGTGCAAGGACGTGCACGCCTGTGAGATCCCGGTCCTGGAGCTCGAGTCCGGTCCCTCGGTGCTGCCGGGAGTGGCCGCCCCGGCCCGCGAGGCCCTGATCCGGGACGGTTCCGACGAGTACGCTGCGCCCCCGGTCAAGCTGTATCTCGGATTGCTCAGCGACTTCATGCAACCGGATGGAGGTGGGAGTCGTCAGGGAGGCGTGAGAGCGAAGGAGGGGCTCGTGTGAAGAACGAGCGTGATGAGCAATTCCACCAGTTCGTGGTCAGCCGGAGGGCCGCACTGGTGCGGACCGCGACTCTGCTCACGGCGGGTGACGCCCACCTGGCCGAGGACCTGGTGCAGTCGACGCTGACGAAGCTGTACGTCGCGTGGCCGGCGTTCCAGCGGGCCGACAACCCGGACGGCTACGTCCGGCGGACCCTGGTGAACGCGCTGACCGACGAGCGGCGGCGGTGGTGGCGGCGCAGCGAACGGCCGATGGCCGAGGTCCCCGACCGGGCGGCGGCGGAACACGTGAACGGTGACGTCTCCGACGGGCTGCGCGTGGCCCTGAAGGAGCTGCCACCGAAGATGCGCGCCGCGCTGGTGTTCCGCTACTTCTACGACCTCGACGTCGCCGACACCGCCGACGCCCTCGGATGCTCCGAGGGGACGGTGAAGAGCCAGACCGCCCGGGCGCTTGACCGGCTCCGCGCGGTCCTCGGCACAAATCCCTCCCTGGCAACTCTGTGAACAGGAGAAACTGACATGATGAACCTTCAGGACGGGCTGGCGCGGATCGCCGGTCCGGGCACTGAGCCGACCCGGGAGCAGGTCGTCGCGGACCTCGCCCGCGGGCAGAAGGCACTGCGCCGCCGCCGTACGATGCAGGCCGCCGCCGGCTCGGCCTTCACGGTCGCCGCCGTCGCTGCGGCGTTCGCCTTCGCGGCCGGATCTCCGGCCGCCACCACCACTCCCGAGGCCAAGGCCCCGATCACCAGCACGGCGACCTCGGGCGCCAAGGCTCCGGTCTTCGAGCTGAAGGCCTACAAGGGCAAGCAGCCCGACGCGTTCACGGTGGCCCAGGTACCGGCCGGTTACGAGGTCCAGGGTGTGACCGACAGCTCCCTGACCGTCGGCCCGGAGGGCATGGCCGACAAGGACCCGAACAGCTTCGTCGGCAAGGTCGCCGTGATGCTGCAGTCCGTCGACGAGCACGGCAAGATGCCGGGCACGCCGGAGAAGGTGAAGGTAGGTGACCAGGAGGGCCTCTTCGTGAAGCGTCCCGGCACCGAGGGTGACGGCATCACGCTCTTCATCGAGCAACCGTCCGGCATGAATCTGGAGATCCAGGTCTGGGACGGCGTCGGCTGGACCCGCGACCAGATCGTGGCGTTCGCCGAGGGCGTCAAGGTGAACGCGAACGCGAAGCCCGGCCGCGGCTGATCGCCTGAGTGGAGCAGGGAGACCGGGACGAGGTCAGCGCCCCGGTCTCCCCACGTTCGGTTCACCAGCCGCGGGAGCGCCACTCCGCGAGGTGCGGCCGTTCCGCACCGAGCGTCGAGTCCCTGCCGTGGCCGGGGTAGAACCAGGTGTCGTCGCCGAACCGGCCGAACAGCTTGCGCTCGACGTCGCCGATGAGCGACTCGAAGTTCTCCTTCACCCCGCGGGTGTTGCCGACCCCGCCCGGGAACAGGCTGTCCCCGGTGAACAGATGGGCGCCCCGGCAGGCCAGCACGATGGAACCGGGTGTGTGCCCGACCACGTGGATCACGTCCAGGGTGTGCCCGCCCACCTCGACCACGTCGCCGTCGCGCAGCGTCCGGGTCACCACCGGGATCTCGGCGGCGTCGTCGGTGTGGGCCAGCGACTCGGCACCCGTGGCCTTCACCACTTCAGCGAGCGCCTGCCAGTGGTCGCCGTGCCGGTGCGTGGTCACCACGGTCCGCAGCCCGGCCGGGCCGATCAGGTCCAGCAGGGTCCGGGCGTCGCCGGCGGCATCGATCAGCAGCTGCTCGCCGTCGGCGCTGAGCAGGTAGGCGTTGTTGTCCATCGGACCGACCGACACCTTCGTCAGGGTCAGGCCGCCGCCCAGGTCACGGACCGCGGGTGCACCGCCGCGGACCACATCACCGGTGTATTCGCTCATTTCCACCTCGCGGGCTCGGGAAGCTCGCCGTCCGGCGAGACGGTCAGGTCGGAGCCGTCGGCCCGGCCCACGAGCCACGCCGCGAGCGACCGGGTCGGCCCGCCGACGACGGGGGCGTCCGCCGAGCCGATCACCAGCGGACGCTCCAGGCCGAACGGGCGCAGCACCATGGCGGGCGCGCCGGCCGGCGGGTTCTTCACGGTCGCGCGCAGCAGGCGGAGCGCGAACGCCTCCGGCCAGTCGGCCGGCGTGTAGCCGCGGCCCAGGTCGACCCGGTGGATCTCGACCTCGCACAGCCGCAACCAGGGCACCGTTGCCGCTGAACGGGCCAGCGGCAACGGTGTGGCCCAGGCCGCCTCCGGCATGGCCGCGGCCGCGTCGGCGAAGCGGTCGTGCGCGGCCCGCAGGTCGGCCAGTTGCTCGGCCACCGGGCGGCCGGCGCCCGCCTCGATGCCGGCGGCGCGGGCTTCCGGCGACGCGTAGGCAGGGGTCTCCACCCCCGTCCGCGCCCAGGTCAGCAGATTGGTCAAGGCGTCCGCGTTGCGCGCCAGATGCGTGAGCACATGACCGGCCGACCAGCCCGGAAGAAGCGACGGAGCGCCGATCTCGCCATCGGTCAGCGTCTCCGCGGCCCGGAGGAGCGCCTCGGTGGCGTCCTCCACGTCGGTCATCAACACCAGCGGATCGATCGTCACGCAACGACACTATCCGGTGCCGCAAGCACCCCCGGAGGAAATCACTTTCGCCTGGGCTGACGACGGCCGTACCGTCGTTGCCAGACGCGACGATCTCAACCCGCGGAGGAGGTGAGGACCGTGCCGTTCCTTCTTGCCGCGTCCCTTCACCCGGGGGCCTTCGCCTGATCGGCAGGCAACGCCGTCCCCCATCAAGACCGTAAAGGGTTCACATGTCGTTTCCCCTGTCCCAGCTCGGCTGGGACGAACACTTCGCATCCCTGTTCAGCCGCTGGGACCGGCCGGACACCTCACCGGGCCGGGTGCTGCGGGCCGACCGCGGCGTCTGTACCGTCCTGACCGCGGCCGGGGTGACACGGGCGACACTCGGCGGGTGCGTCATGATCGACGCCGCTCGTGACCCCGCCCTGCTGCCGTGTTCCGGCGACTGGGTGGTGTTACGCCACTGGCCGGACCGGCGGACCACCCTGGAGATGGTTCTTCCCAGACGCACCACACTCATCCGGCGGACCGCCGACAAGGACTCGTCGGGCCAGGTTCTGGCCGCCAACATGGACACCGTCGCCGTCGTCGAGCCGATCCATCCGGAGCCCGACGACGCCCGGGTCGAGCGGCTCCTGGCGCTGGCCTGGGAGTCCGGGGCCGACCCGCTGCTCGTTCTCACCAAGACCGACACCACCCGCGATCCCGGTGCGGTCGCCCGGCAGATCGGCGAACTGGCGCCCGGCGTGCCCGTGCTGCCGGTCAGCGTCCAGCGCGGCACCGGTGTCGACGAGCTGCGGGCGTACGCCGGGCCCGGTCGCACGCTCGCCCTGCTGGGCCGGTCCGGTGCCGGCAAGTCGACGCTCGCGAACGCGCTGGCCGGCACGACCGTGATGCCGGTCCAGGCGATCCGGGACGCCGACGGCAAGGGCCGGCACACCACCGCGTACCGGAACATGATCACGCTGCCCGAGGGCGGCGCCGTCATCGACACCCCCGGTATCCGGGGTGTCGGCCTTCTCGACACCGAGGGCGGTCTCGAGCGGGCCTTCGCCGACGTCACCGATCTGGCCGGACGGTGCCGTTTCGACAACTGCCGGCACGAGAGCGAACCGGGCTGTGCCGTCCAGGACGCTCTCGCCGACGGTTCGCTTCCGCCCAGGCGGCTGGCCAGCTGGCGCAAACTCCGCCGGGAGGTGGAGGTGGAGAGCGGGCGGCAATCCGCGAGGATGGCCCGTTCCCGGCGTGCTCCCGCGCCACCCGGTCCGCATCGTCTCTAGAACATTCTCGGGTACGGGCCACGCGTTCCCGGGTGTGCGGGGCGTGGGTGGCTGCCCGCTCCCGCAGGCCGGGCGGGCGCCGGGGTTTGGGCGGCGGTGCGGGGTGCGGAAGGTGCTCTGGCAGAATTCGCCCGGTGCGTTCGGCGGATGAAGTGACCGGTAGGCAGGCGGCAGAGGTCGCGGACGACGCGGAGGAGGCACCGCCGAGCGTGGTGAAGCGGCCCCGGTGGACCCGGACCGACACCTGGACGTTCCTCGGGTTCTTCGGCCTGGCCGTGTTCGTCGTGCTCCAGCTCTGGATCGACCCGAACGGGCACGTGCTGGCCGGCAACCGGGACGACCACGGGATCTTCCTGTTCATGCTGGCGCACGCCGAGCGGGTCGTCTTCGACGGCGCGCCGCTGTTCTACGAGGACCGGTTCAACGTGCCGGTCGGCGTGAACATGATGGCGAACACGTCCATCCTGGCCCTGTCCCTGCCGCTGGCCCCGGTCACCCACTTCCTCGGCGGCGGGGTGACCGTCGCCCTGCTGATCACCCTGGGTCTGGGCGGTACGGCGTTCGCCTGGTACTGGGTGTTCTCGCGTCACCTGGGCCGCAGCCCGCTGGCCTCGGTGATCGGCGCGGCCTGGTGCGGGTTCGCCCCGGCCATGGTGTCGCACGCGAGCGGGCACGTGAACTTCGTCAGCAACTACGTGCTGCCGTTCATCGTGTGGCAGGTTCTGCGGCTGCGCGAGACCGGCCGGGTGTGGCGCGGCGGTGTGATCCTCGGCCTGCTGATCGTCCTGCAGATCTTCATCAACGAGGAGGCGCTGCTCTTCCTCGCGCTCACGCTGGGCGTCTTCGCGGTGTCGTACGCGCTGATGGAGCGGGACGAGGCCCGGCGGGTGTGGAAGCGGTTCACGGCCGGGCTCGGTGTGGCGGCGCTTACCTCCGGGGCGCTGACCGGCTACCCGCTGTGGTTCCAGTTCTTCGGTCCGGGCAATTACCACGGGCAGCCGTTCGAGCCGAGTGTGTACGTCACGGATCTGGCCTCGCTGGGCGCCTTCGCCCGGCAGTCGCTGGCCGGGATCGGCCCGGTGACCCGCCGGCTGAGCGTCAGCGCGACCGAGGACAACACGTTCTTCGGGCCGTTCGGCCTCGTGATGATCATCGTGTCGATCGTCATCCTGTGGCGTTCGGCCGCGATGCGGGCCACCGCGATCGCCGGCATCGTGCTGCTGGTCATGTCGCTCGGCCCGGAGTTGCGCCTGGTCGGCTTCAAGACCGGCATCCCGATGCCGTTCGCGCTGATCAGCCACGTGCCGGTGATCGACCTGGTGAGCGTGACCCGGTTCGCGATGGTGCCCGCCATGGTCGCCGGTGTGCTGCTGGCCTTCGCGATCGACCGGATCCGGGACTACCCGGCGATCACCCGCAAGCGTTTCCGGATCGGCATGGTGCTGGCGCTCGTGCCGCTGTTCCCCAAGCCGCTGCCGGTCGCCGAGGGCGTCCCGATGCCGGAGTTCCTCACGGCGGGCATCTGGCGGCAGTACGTCCCGGAGGGGAGGACGCTGGTCACGGTGCCACTGCCGGACGTGACGACGGGCCGTACCGGCCAGCGCTGGGCCACCCTCAACAACTTCGACTACGCCACGCCGCGCGGCTACTTCATGGGCCCGGCCGATCCGCCGTGGGACGACACCGGCTCGTGGCGGGCCCCACACCGTTACACCTCGCAGCTGCTGTGGAGCGTGCGGGAGTATGGATACCGGCCGGCGCTGAACGACACCGACCGGCGGCGGATCAGAGAGGATCTGGCCTACTGGCGGGCGGCTGTCGTGGTGCTGATCCCGGACGACCGCAACGTGGCCGCGCAACGCGCCACCCTGGTGGATGCGCTCGGCTCGCCCGAGCTCGTCGGCGGCGTCGAGATCTGGCGGGTTAACTCGTAAGAGTGAGCGGCCGGTCCAGAAAATGTCGTACCCCGTCGTTAGAGTGACTGGTCGACTTCAAACACCTGTACGGACTCGTCTTTAAGGCAGAGAGGCTGGCCGTGGCCGACCGACTGACAATCCGTGGCGCGCGTGAGCACAACTTGCGCGACGTCAACCTCGACCTGCCCCGCGACGCCATGATCGTCTTCACCGGGCTCTCCGGTTCGGGTAAGTCGAGCCTCGCGTTCGACACGATCTTCGCCGAGGGCCAGCGGCGCTACGTCGAGTCCCTGTCGTCGTACGCGCGGCAGTTCCTCGGCCAGATGGACAAGCCCGACGTCGACTTCATCGAGGGCCTGTCGCCGGCCGTCTCGATCGATCAGAAGTCGACGAACCGCAACCCGCGTTCCACCGTCGGCACGATCACCGAGGTCTACGACTACCTGCGGCTGCTCTTCGCGCGTACCGGCATCCCGCACTGCCCCGTCTGCAAGGAGCGGATCAGCAGGCAGACCCCGCAGCAGATCGTCGACCGGGTCCTGGCGATGCCCGAGGGCACCCGGTTCATGGTGCTGGCGCCGGTGATCCGGGGCCGCAAGGGGGAGTACGTCGACCTGTTCGCCGAGCTCCAGGCCAAGGGTTACGCCCGGGCCCGGGTCAACGGCGTGGTGCACCCGCTCACCGAGCCGCCGAAGCTGAAGAAGCAGGAGAAGCACACCATCGAGGTGGTGATCGACCGGCTCAGCGTGAAAGCGACGAGCAAGCAGCGCCTCACCGACTCGGTCGAGGCCGCGCTGGGGCTGGCCGGCGGCATCGTCCTGCTCGACTTCGTCGATCTGCCGGAGGACGACCCGGAGCGCGAGCGCCGCTTCTCCGAGCATCTGGCCTGCCCCAACGACCACCCGCTCGCCATCGAGGACCTGGAGCCGCGGGTCTTCTCCTTCAACGCGCCCTACGGCGCCTGCCCCGAGTGCTCCGGCCTCGGCACGAAGAAGGAGGTCGACCCCGAGCTGATCATCCCGGACGAGGAGAAGAGCCTCGGCGAGGGCGCGATCCAGCCATGGGCCGGCGGCACCACCCAGGAGTACTTCACCCGCCTTCTCGAGGCACTTGCCAACGCCGAGGGCTTCAAGCTGGACACGCCCTGGCGGGCCCTGCCGACCCGGATCCAGAAGATCGTGCTGTACGGCGCCGACGACCAGGTCCACGTGCGGTACCGCAACAAGTACGGCCGCGAGCGCTCCTACTACACCGGCTTCGAGGGCGTGGTGCAGTGGATCGAGCGGCGGCACAACGACACCGAGAGTGACTGGTCGCGCGACAAGTACGAGGGCTACATGCGCGACGTGCCCTGCTCGGTCTGCGGCGGCGCCCGGCTCAAGCCCGAGGTGCTGGCCGTGACCGTGGCCGGCAAGAACATCGCCGAGGTCTGCAACCTGTCCGTCGGCGAGTGTGCCGAGCTGCTGGCCGCGATCGAGCTCGACGACCGCCAGAAGATGATCGCCGAGCGGGTGCTCAAGGAGATCAACGCCCGGCTGCGGTTCCTCGTCGACGTCGGCCTGGACTACCTGTCCCTGGACCGGGGCGCCGGCACCCTCTCCGGTGGTGAGGCCCAGCGCATCCGGCTCGCCACCCAGATCGGGTCCGGCCTGGTCGGCGTGCTCTACGTGCTGGACGAGCCGTCGATCGGCCTGCACCAGCGTGACAACCGCCGGCTGATCGAGACCCTGGTGCGGCTGCGCAATCTGGGCAACACCCTGATCGTGGTGGAGCACGACGAGGACACCATCCGGACCGCCGACTGGATCGTCGACATCGGCCCCGGCGCCGGCGAGCACGGCGGGCACATCGTGCACAGCGGTTCGGTCGAGGGCCTGCTGGCGAACGAGAACTCGCCGACCGGCGCCTACCTCTCGGGCCGCAAGTCGATCCCGGTGCCGGCCACCCGGCGGCCGCAGACGCCCGGCCGTGAGGTCGTCGTGCACGGCGCCCGCGAGCACAACCTGCGCAACCTGACCGTCCCGTTCCCGCTGGGCCAGTTCATCGCGGTCACCGGGGTCAGCGGCTCGGGCAAGTCGACGCTCGTCAACGACATCCTGCACACCGTCATGGCGAACCAGATCAACGGCGCCCGCCAGGTGCCCGGCCGGCACACCAAGGTGACCGGGCTGGAACACGTGGACAAGGTCGTCGGGGTCGACCAGTCACCGATCGGCCGGACCCCCCGATCGAACCCGGCCACCTACACCGGTGTCTTCGATCACGTCCGCAAGCTGTTCGCGGAGACCACCGAGGCCAAGGTGCGGGGGTATGGTCCCGGCCGGTTCTCGTTCAACGTCAAGGGCGGCCGCTGCGAGAACTGCTCCGGCGACGGCACCATCAAGATCGAGATGAACTTCCTGCCGGACGTCTACGTCCCGTGCGAGGTGTGCAAGGGCGCGCGGTACAACCGCGAGACCCTGGAGGTGCACTACAAGGGCAAGACCATCTCCGAGGTGCTGAACATGCCGATCGAGGAGGCCGCGGAGTTCTTTTCGGCGCTGCCGGCCATCCACCGGCACCTGCGCACGCTTGTCGACGTCGGTCTCGGTTACGTGCGCCTGGGCCAGCCGGCGACCACCCTGTCCGGCGGTGAGGCGCAGCGCGTGAAACTCGCCTCCGAGCTGCAGAAACGTTCGACCGGGCGGACCGTCTACGTGCTCGACGAGCCGACCACGGGTCTGCACTTCGAGGACATCCGCAAGCTTCTGATCGTGCTGAACGGTCTGGTCGACAAGGGCAACACGGTGATCACGATCGAGCACAACCTCGACGTGATCAAGACGGCCGACTGGCTGATCGACATGGGCCCGGAGGGCGGCAGCAAGGGCGGCCTGGTGCTCGCCACCGGTACTCCCGAGCAGTTGGCGGAGGTGAAGGAGAGCCACACCGGCGGCTTCCTGCGGCACATGCTGGGCCTGTCCGGGGAGCCGGGCGGCTCGTCGGTCGCGGTCGGCCGGGCGGCGAAGGCGAACGGGACCCGGACCGCCACGCGGTCGCGGGCGAAGGCGACGGCCTGATGCGGGAACTTCCTTGATTTAGAAACTTCTTAGACGACTCTCAGCTACCCCACCCGATTGGTCTTCTAGGGTCGGCCGGGTGCACCGCTGCTCATCCCACCCCGGCAAATGGGTGGGGCGAACACGGAGGAAGCGGGAGAATTCTCGCGCGGCACGTTTGAACTGATCGCGGTCAAGGTCCGTATCCCGGGGCGACTCCGCGTGACATCAGCGGCAGAAGACAGGTAGTGGAGGGCGACAAATGACTGACGTGCAGCCGAGGACCGACGCCGAGATCCAGCAGGACCGTACTGGCACCGCCTCGACACGCCGCGTCGTCCTGATGGGTGCCGGCGGGCTCGGCGCCGCCGCGGCCCTGGCGGCCTGCGGCACCGACTCCAGCGGCACCAACCCGAACGGGACGGACTTCAACAACAACCCGATTCCGGCCGGCAGCACCGCCGCCGGCGACGGCGGTGACACCGGTGGCGGGAACACCGGCGGTGGCGGCGGCACGGTGCTCGTCGCGGCATCCAAGGTGGCGGTCGGCGGCGGCGTGATCCTGGACGAACTGGTCGTCACGCAGCCCGCGGAGGGCACCTTCAAGGCCTTCAGCAACGTGTGCACGCACCAGGGCTGCAAGGTCACCGAGATCAAGAACAAGCAGATCGTCTGCAGGTGCCACAGCAGCTTCTTCTCCATCGAGGACGGTTCCCCGGTCTCCGGGCCGGCCGCTCAGCCGCTCGCCGCGACCAAGGTCGAGCTGGACGGCGACAACGTGGTGGCCTCGGCCTGACGGTCGTTCTCCTCTGCTGAGACCGGAGGCCCGGGCCGTGGCGGCGGCACCGGGCCTCCGGCCGGGCAATTCTGTCAGTCCCAGGCACTAAAGTTGGATCTGTGCCTGACCCGTCCAGCTATCGTCCGGCGCCCGGTACCATCCCCGATGCCCCGGGCGTCTACCGCTTCCGCGATCCAGCCGGCCGGGTGATCTATGTCGGCAAGGCGAAAAGCCTGCGTAACCGGCTCAACTCCTACTTCGCGGACGTGTGGTCGCTGCACGCGCGGACCCAGCAGATGGTCACCACGGCCGGCAGTGTGGACTGGGTCACCGTCGGGACCGAGGTCGAGGCGCTGCAGCTCGAGTTCTCCTGGATCAAGGAGTTCGACCCGCGCTTCAACGTGAAATACCGGGACGACAAGTCGTACCCGTTCCTTGCCGTCACGCTCGACGAGGAGTTCCCCCGTCTGCAGGTGATGCGCGGCGCCAAGCGCAAGGGCGTCCGCTACTTCGGTCCCTACTCGCACGCCTGGGCCATCCGCGAGACGCTCGACCTGCTGCTGCGGGTCTTCCCGGCGCGCACCTGCTCGGCCGGCGTCTTCAAACGGGCCCACCAGATCGGCCGGCCGTGCCTGCTCGGCGACATCGGCAAGTGCTCGGCTCCGTGCGTCGCCCGGGTGAGTCCCGACGAGCACCGGGTGATCGTCGACGATTTCTGCGACTTCATGGCCGGCCGCACCGACCTGTTCCTCAAGCGGGTCGAGCGCGAGATGCTGCGGGCGTCCGAGGAGCTGGAGTTCGAGCGCGCCGCCCGCCTCCGCGACGACCTGGTGGCCTTGCGCCGCGCCCTCGAGAAGCAGACCGTCGTGCTCGGCGACGGCACCGACGCCGACATCGTGGCCTTCGCCGAGGACCCGCTCGAGGCCGCCGTCCAGGTCTTCCACGTGCGTGGCGGCCGGGTCCGGGGTCAGCGGGGCTGGGTGGTGGAGAAGGTCGAGGACCTGAGCACCGGCGATCTGGTCCATCACTTCTGCACCCAGATGTACGGCGAGGAGCACGGCGAGAACGACGTGCCCCGTGAGCTGCTGGTGCCGGCGCTGCCCGACGACGACGAGGCGCTCGCCGAGTGGCTGTCGGTGCACCGCGGCAGCCGGGTCAGCCTGCGGGTGCCGCAGCGTGGCGACAAGAAGGCGCTGATGGAGACCGTGGCGCGCAACGCCGCCGAGGTGCTCCAGCGGCACAAGCTGCGCCGGGCCGGCGACCTGACCACCCGGAACAAGGCGCTCGAGGAGATCGCCGAGTCGCTGGGCATGGAGGGCGTGCCGCTGCGCATCGAGTGCTTCGACGTGTCGCAGATCCAGGGCACCGACGTGGTCGCCTCGATGGTCGTCTTCGAGGACGGGCTCGAGCGCAAGAGCGAGTACCGTCGCTTCATCGTCCGCGGCAACCCGGACGGCAGCGGGATGGACGACCTGTCCGCGATGAGCGAGGTGATGCGGCGGCGGTTCGCCCGCTTCAAGGCCATGGAGCAGCCGGAGGAGGGGGAGCTGCCCGGCATCGATCCGCTGACCGGCAAGGCGCGGCGTTTCGCGTACCCGCCGCAATTGATCGTGGTTGATGGTGGTCAGCCGCAGGTCAACGCGGTCGCCGCGGTGCTGGCCGAGATGGGTGTGACCGATGTCGCTCTGTGCGGGCTGGCCAAGCGGCTCGAGGAGGTCTGGCTGCCCGCCGACGACTTCCCGGTGATCCTGCCGCGCACCTCGGAGGCGCTCTACCTGCTGCAGCGGGTGCGTGACGAGGCGCACCGGTTCGCCATCACCTTCCACCGGCAGCGGCGGTCCAAGCGGATGACCGAGTCGGCGCTCGACGAGGTGGCGGGCCTGGGTGAGGTTCGCCGCAAGGCGTTGCTGCGCCATTTCGGGTCGCTCAAGCGGCTGTCCGAGGCCACTCCGGAGGCGATCGCCGAGGTGCCCGGCATCGGCTTGAAGACCGCGGAATCCGTGCTTGCCGCGCTGCGTTCACCCGAGACGGGGAAGACCACGGGGCGGTAGCCCCGGTCGGCCTACCATGTTGTGTCCGCGAAAACGGCGCGGGCGTGATTGCGCGGGAGGCGTGCGTGACCGAAGCGATGCCGGACCTCGGACCCGACGAGGTGGTGGAACCGGATGAGGCCGGGACCGACCTGGTGGTGGTGACCGGGCTCTCCGGCGGTGGGCGCAGCACGGTGGCGCGGGCGCTGGAGAACGTCGGCTTCTACGTGGTCGACAACCTGCCGCAGGCCCTGATGCTGGAGATGGCCGAGCTGGCGTTCGCCGCCGGGGGCGCCGCCCGGCGGACCGCCATGGTTCTCGATGTCCGCAGCCGGGCGTTCTCCACCGACCTGGCGGGCGCGGTCCGCGCTCTGAAGGAGCGTGGCTTCTCGCCGCGCGTGGTGTTCGTGGACGCCGACGACGAGGTGCTGATCCGCCGGTTCGAGTCGGTGCGGCGCTCGCATCCGCTGCAGGGTGACGGGCGGCTGGCCGACGGCATCGCGGCCGAGCGCAAGTTGCTCGCGGAGGCCCGCGAACAGTCCGATGTGATCATCGACACCAGTCACCTGAACGTGAACCAGCTGCGCCGCCGGGTGGAGGAGCTGTTCGGCGGGGAGGACTCGCGCCGGCTGCGGATCACCGTGCTCTCCTTCGGCTTCAAGTACGGCCTTCCGCCGGACGCCGACTACGTGCTGGACGCCCGCTTCCTGCCGAACCCGTTCTGGGTGCCGGAGCTGCGCGAGCACACCGGCCTGGAGGAGGGGGTGAGCAGTTACGTCCTCGGCCAGGAGGGTGCCACCGACTTCGTCGCCACCTACGCCGGGTTGATCGCCGCCACCGCGCCCGGCTTCGAGCGGGAGGGCAAGCGTTACCTCACCGTCGCCATCGGCTGCACCGGTGGCAAGCACCGCAGTGTCGCCATCGCCGAGGAACTCACCTCCCGGCTGAGCGGCATGCGCCTGTCCGCACACACCTCGCACCGCGATCTGGGGCGCGAGTGACGGCGATCCGGGTGGTCGCCTTCGGCGGCGGGCACGGGTTGAGCGCGTCGTTGCGGGCTCTGCGGAACAGCGCACGGGGACTCGACCTGAATATCACCGCGATCGTCACGGTCGGTGACGACGGCGGCTCCAGCGGCCGGCTCCGGGCCGAACGGGACGCCCTGCTGCCACCGGGCGATCTGCGGCAGGCACTCGCCGCGCTGGCCGCCGACAATCCGGCGCACCGGTTGACCGCGAGTCTGATGCAGCACCGGTTCGCCTCGATGACGGTGCCGGCGCAGGTGACCGTGCCGGGACGGGGCCCGCGGGTGGAGCGGCGTGCCGACCGCAGCCAGGACGGCCTGGCCGGGCACGCGGTCGGCAACCTGCTGCTGCTCGGACTGATCGAGATGCTCGGCGACCCGGTGGCCGCCCTGGACCACGCCGCCACGATGGTCGGCGCGCGGGGCCGGGTGCTGCCGATGGCGCTGCACGCGGTCGGCATCGAGGCGGACATGGTGGCGCCGGACGGCAGCCGGGTCACCGTCTCCGGCCAGCACTCGGTGGCCGTCGCGGACGGGCGGGTGGCCTCGCTGCGGCTGGTGCCGGAAAATCCGCCGGCCTGTCCGGAGGCGATCGCCGCGGTGCGGGACGCCGATTGGCTGATCTTCGGGCCGGGCAGCTGGTACACGAGTGTCCTGCCGCATCTGCTGGTCCCGGAACTCGCCGCCGCGATCGTGGCCAGCGGGGCCCGCCGGCTGGTCACCCTGAACCTCAGCCCGGACCGGGAGACGGCCGGGCTCTCCACCGCCGATCACCTGGCGGCGCTGCACTGGTACCTTCCGGATCTCCGGGTCGACACCGTGCTGGCCGACGCGAAATGGGTCGGCGAGCCGGAGCCGGTCCGGGCCGCCGCGCAGGCACTCGGCGCGGAACTGGTTCTGGTCCCCGTGGCCGTTGCGGACGGCAGCCCACGGCATGATCCTGAGTCATTGGGCGCCGCCCTGGTGCCAGTATTGGGCGCCACTCGTTGAGTACAGACGTAGTGCGGCACACACCGAGGCTCGTTCACGACCCACCTTGAGCCCCGGTGTTGCCGAAGGTAAGGACGACGGTCTCCACCGTCGTGAATAAGGCTCAGTTTGTTCAAGATCCGGCGCATGAGGTGACATCACGATGGCGATGACGGCAGCGGTCAAAGACGAGCTGAGCCGGGTCGACGTGCCCAAGCCCTGCTGCCGGCGGGCGGAGATGGCGGCCCTGCTGCGCTTCGCCGGAGGGCTGCACATCGTCTCCGGCCGGGTGGTCGTGGAGGCGGAGCTGGACACCGGCGCGGTGGCCCGGCGGTTGCGGCGGGAGATCGCCGACGTCTACGGCTACCCGAGCGAGGTGCACGTGCTGGCCTCCGGCGGGTTGCGCAAGGGCAGCCACTACATCGTGCGGATCGTCAAGGACGGCGAGGTGCTGGCCCGCCAGACCGGCCTGCTCGACGTGCGCGGCCGTCCGGTCCGCGGACTGCCGCAGCACGTGGTGAGCGGCAACGTGTGCTGCTCGGTGGCGGCGTGGCGGGGTGCGTTCATGGCGCACGGCTCGCTCACCGAGCCGGGTCGTTCCAGCGCGCTGGAGATCACCTGCCCCGGCCCGGAGGCGGCTCTCGCGCTCCGCGGGGCCGCGCGCCGGATCGGCATCACCGCGAAGGACCGCGAGGTGCGCGGTGTGGACCGGGTGGTGATCAAGGACGGCGACGCGATCGCCGCGCTGCTCACCCGAGTCGGCGCGCATTCCAGTGTGCTGGCCTGGGAGGAGCGGAGGGTACGCCGTGAGGTGCGTGCCACCGCGAACCGGCTGGCGAACTTCGACGACGCGAACCTGCGGCGCTCGGCCCGCGCGGCGGTCGCGGCCGCGGCCCGGGTCACCCGGGCGCTGGAGATCCTGTCCGAGGACGCGCCGAACCATCTGACGTCGGCCGGTCAGCTGCGCCTCGAGCACCGTCAGGCCTCCCTGGAGGAACTGGGTGCCCTGGCCGACCCGCCGCTGACCAAGGACGCGATCGCCGGGCGGATCCGGCGGCTGCTCGCCCTGGCCGACAAGCGCGCCCGGGACCTCGGTATCCCGGACACCGAGGCGGCCGTCACCCCGGAGATGATGGCCTGCTGACGGGTGATCCCGATCACCTCGTCCGGAGGACCTTCGGTCCTTAACGGAGATGCCGTCAAGGGCCAGGCTGATGACGTCATCGGTAACGCCGCCGTGATCCGTTTAGGTAACGTTCAGGTCGCGCCCCGCCGCCCAGCGGGTGTGTGGGCTCGGATAGTGTCACGGGTGACGGCGACGCTGCCGGCAGTCCGGCCGAGCCCCCCGTCATCGAAGTTCTGGGTGCGGCGCCGGACGCCTTTTTGTCGGCCGTCCCTGCGGTCGGCATGCAGACCCCTCCGCCGGTCGCAGAATCCGGCGGACCGAAACGAGGAGACCACCTGTGACCATCCGGGTTGGCATCAACGGCTTCGGCCGTATCGGTCGTAACTTCTTCCGGGCGGTTCTCGCCTCCGGCGCCGACATCGAGATCGTCGGCGTGAACGACCTGACCGATAACGCCACGCTGGCTCACCTGCTCAAGTACGACAGCATCCTGGGCCGTCTGGGCCACGAGGTGAAGGCGTCCGCCGACGAGATCAGCGTCGGTGGCAAGTCGTTCAAGGCGTTCGCCGAGCGTGACCCGAACAACCTGCCGTGGGGCGACCTCGGCGCGGATGTCGTCATCGAGTCGACCGGCTTCTTCACCGACGCCACCAAGGCCAAGGCCCACGTGGACAAGGGCGCCAAGAAGGTCATCATCTCGGCTCCGGCCAAGAACGAGGACATCACGATCGTGATGGGTGTGAACGACGGCCTGTACGACGCCGCCAAGCACACCATCATCTCGAACGCGTCCTGCACCACCAACTGCCTCGCTCCGATGGCGAAGGTCCTGAACGACACGATCGGGATCGAAAAGGGTCTGATGACCACGATCCACGCGTACACCCAGGACCAGAACCTTCAGGACGGCCCGCACAGCGACCTGCGCCGCGCCCGCGCCGCCGCGCTGAACATCGTGCCGACCTCGACCGGTGCCGCCAAGGCCGTCAGCCTGGTGCTGCCGGAGCTCAAGGGCAAGCTGGACGGCTTCGCGCTGCGGGTGCCGATCCCCACCGGCTCGGCCACCGACCTGACCTTCACCGCCGCCCGTGACACCACGGTGGAAGAGGTCAACGCCGCCGTCAAGGCCGCGGCCGAGGGCCCGCTCAAGGGCATCCTGGTCTACACCGAGGACGCGATCGTGTCGGCCGACATCGTCACCGACCCGGCCTCCTGCATCTTCGACGCGGGCCTCACCAAGGTCATCGGCGGCAACCAGGTCAAGGTCGTCGGCTGGTACGACAACGAGTGGGGCTACTCGAACCGCCTCGTCGACCTGGTCAAGCTCGTCGGAGCCTGATCTTGAAGACTCTCGACGACCTGCTCGCCGAGGGTGTCTCGGGTCGGCGCGTCTTCGTACGCGCCGACCTGAACGTGCCCTTCGACAAGAGCAATCCGGGTGTCATCAGCGACGACGGCCGCGCCCGCGCGGTGCTGCCGACGCTGATCGCCCTGCGTGACGCGGGCGCCAAGGTGATCGTGGCGTCCCACCTGGGCCGTCCGAAGGGCGCGCCGGACCCCAAGTTCACCCTTGCCCCGGTGGCGACCCGTCTCGGTGAGCTGCTCGGCTCGCCGGTGGTCTTCGCCGCGGACACCGTCGGTGCCGACGCCCGGGCCAAGGTCGAGGCGCTCGCCGGCGGTGAGGTGCTCCTGCTGGAGAACCTGCGCTTCAACGAGGGCGAGACCTCGAAGGACGACGCTACTCGCGGGGCCTTCGCGGACCAGCTGGCCGCGTTCGCCGACTTCTACGTCGACGACGCGTTCGGCGCGGTGCACCGCAAGCACGCCTCGGTGTACGACGTCCCGGCCCGCCTCCCGCACTACGCCGGTGGTCTCGTCCTCAAGGAGGTCGAGGTCCTCAAGCGGGTGTCGGAGAGCCCGGAGCAGCCGTACGTCGTCGTGCTCGGCGGCTCGAAGGTCTCCGACAAGCTCGCCGTCATCCAGGCGCTGCTGCCGAAGGTGGACAAGCTCCTCGTCGGCGGTGGCATGTGCTTCACCTTCCTCAAGGCCCAGGGCCACGAGGTCGGCAAGTCGCTGCTCGAGGACGAGATGGTCTCCGTCTGCGCCGATCTCCTCGCGCAGGCCGACGGCCGGATCGTGCTGCCCGTCGACGTCGTGGCCGCCACCGAGTTCTCGGCCGACGCCACGCACGATGTCGTCGCGGCGTCCGAGATCCCGGCCGACCGGCTCGGTCTCGACATCGGCCCGAAGTCCACGGAGCTGTTCGCCTCGGCGATCGCCGGCGCGAAGACGGTGTTCTGGAACGGGCCGATGGGCGTGTTCGAGCTGGCGCCGTTCGCCGCGGGTACCCGCGGCGTGGCCGAGGCGATCACCAAGATCGACGGCTTCTCGGTCGTCGGTGGCGGCGACTCCGCGGCCGCGGTGCGCACGCTCGGGCTCGACGAGTCGGCGTTCGGCCACATCTCCACCGGTGGGGGCGCGTCCCTGGAGTACCTCGAAGGCAAGACGCTGCCGGGCGTCGCCGCTCTGGAGAAGTGATGGGTGACGTGACCCGCAAGCCGATCATCGCCGGTAACTGGAAGATGAACCTCAACCACTTCGAGGCGATTCTCCTGGTCCGGAAACTGGCCGCGAACCTGACGCCCGCGCAGCTCGATGCGGTGGAGACGGTTGTGCTCCCGCCGTTCACCGATCTGCGCAGCGTCGAGGGCGCGATCAAGGACGACAAGCTCAACATCGGGTACGGCGCGCAGGACGTCTCGAAGTTCGCGTCCGGCGCCTACACCGGCGAGATCTCCGGTGGCATGCTCGCCAAGCTGGGCTGCACCTACGTGGTGGTCGGGCACTCCGAGCGCCGTGAGTACCACGGCGAGGACGACGCGACCGTAAACGCGAAGAACAAGGCCGCCTTCGAGGCCGGTCTCGTGCCGATCTTCTGTGTCGGTGAGGGCCTGGACATCCGTGAGGCCGGCAACCAGGTCGAGCACGTGCTCGCCCAGGTCGACGCGGGTCTCGAGGGGCTCAAGACCGAGCAGCTCAAGCAAATCGTGATCGCGTACGAGCCGGTGTGGGCGATCGGTACCGGCAAGACCGCGACGCCGGAGGACGCCCAGGAGGTCTGCGGCGCGATCCGTGGCCGCCTCGCCGAGAAGTTCGGTGCCGAGGTGGCCGACGTGGTACGCATTCAGTACGGCGGATCGGTCAAGGCGAACAACATCGCCCAGATCATGGCCAAGCCGGATGTGGACGGTGCCCTGGTAGGCGGCGCCGCACTGGACGCCGAAGGGTTCGCCGCGATCGTGCGGTTCCCGGAGCACGTCGCGCGCTAAGCGTAATTTGCGCGTGCCCGGCCGTATCGTGCGGCCGGGCACCCGCTATTGTGGGACCGCTGCTTGCCCTTCGAGAGGAATGAACCCGACGATGCCGATCGCGTTCGCTTACACGTTGATCGTGTTGCTGATCATCACCAGCATTCTGCTGACCCTGCTGATCCTGCTGCACCGGGGCAAGGGTGGCGGCATGTCGAGCATGTTCGGTGGCGGTGTGACCTCCAGCCTGTCCGGTTCCTCGGTCGCCGAGAAGAACCTCGACCGTTACACCGTCCTCGTGGGCATCATCTGGTTCGCCTGCATCGTGGGACTCGGTTTCTGGCTGAAGGTCCAGATCGCCTGACGGCGCCTACAAGACGTAGAATCTGCCGCGCGGCCGGTTTCTCCGGCCGCGCGGTTTTTTGTTCCCGGCTGTCCGGTTCGCGCTGCCCCTCGCGTGACGAAGCCGAGACCGGACGGCGCCATGAGAGGCCCCTCGAGACAGGAGTGACGTCCGTGTCCAGTGGCAGCGCTATTCGCGGCAGCCGGATCGGGTCCAGCCCGATGCGTCCCGACGAGCGCAGCGAACCGGCACCGCGCAGGCAGGTGACCTACTTCTGCGCGGCCGATCACGACAGCATCATCTGGTTCGCGGCCGAGGCGGCGATCCCCGACACCTGGGACTGTCCGCGTTGCGGGCAGCCGGCCGGTCTCGACCGGTCGAACCCGCCGGGCAAATCGCGCACCGAGCCGTACAAATCGCATCTCGCGTATGTGAAGGAGCGCCGCTCCGAGGAGGATGCCGCGGCGATCCTCGCCGAGGCGCTCGCCAAGGTGCGCCAGCGCCGCGGCGAATGATCCACCGATGAGTGATGTCCGTCCGCCGAGCGGAGTGGCGGGCGGACGTCGCTCAGGTCAGCGGGCTGGTGTCCCGCCCGACGAACCGGGCGCCCGGGTTGGGCACGTCGATGTCGTGGAAGCCCAGGCGGCGGTAGAACGCGTAGGCGCTGTGGTTCTCGGCGGCCATGCCGAGATGCATCGCCGGGACGCCGGCCGCCCGGAGGCCGTCCACGAAGGCGGCCATCAGCCCGCGGCCGTGTCCCTTGCCCTGCCAGTCCGGCAGCAGGTCGATGTGCAGGTGCGCCGGGTAGCCGGCGAACTCGGGCTGGAGCATCCGGTCCGGATCGCGGTGGACGGCGATCAGTTCGGCGTCGCGCGGATCGTCGCTCGCGAACCGGGCGGCGGTCTCCGGCAGCCATGTCTCCCGGTACCACTCGACGAACGCCGTCGTGTCCGCGGTGCCCAGGATGTAGCCGACGGCCGTACCCGTTCCGTCGTCGAGCACGTGCGCGTGCTCGGGCTCCCGGATCACATAGGGGACCGCCCAGACGTCGCCGAGCATCCGGTCCGAGGTGTGCCGGCCGCGCGCGTCACCCCCTGAGGCGGCGGTGCGCACACAGATGTCGTAGATCGCGTCGAGGTCACTGGGCTGATAGGCGCGGATCGTCGGCTGCACGTCGGAAGTCTAAAGGTGTGCTGCGCGTCACAATCTGACCGCCAACCTTCTGCCGGGTCACACGTCTACTTCTGCGACAGGCACCAAGACAGGAATCGACGAGCAGGAGTACCCGATGCGTTTCTCGACACGTGGACTGGCCCTCACCCTCGGCGCGGCGACAGTGGTGGCCATCGCCGGTCTGTCGGCCACCGCGTTCGCCGACGACGCCACGCCGGCCCCGGTGCCGCCCACCACCACACCCGGCAGCTACCAGCCGACCGCTGAGCCGGCGCCCACAGCGTCCACCCGTGGCCCGGGCAAGATGACCGCGGCTCCGTCCCCGGCGACGTCGAGGTCCAGTGAAAGCGGTTACAAGCCGACCGGGGAGCCGGCGGCGCCCACCGCCTCCCCGGCGAAGCCCGCCGTCACGCCCGGCAAGCCCGCCGTCACGCCCGGCAAGCCCGCCGTCACGCCCGGCAAGGGACCGGCCGCGACTCCGGCACCTGCCAAGCCGGCCGCCACGCCCGGCTCCGGTCCCGCCGTGACCAAGGCGCCGGCGAAGCCGGCCGTCACGCCGTCGCGCTCGCGCTGACGCGGCAGGTACCGTTCGTTCCCGCCATACGACCCCCGGGGCCTCGCCTGTGATCTCCGTACTGCCGTTTCCTTCGCTGTTCGCCTGGCTGCGCGGACTCTCCGCCGGTGTGCGGACGGCCGGTCGTGGCGGCCCTGAGACGCCACCGGCGATCAACGAGCTCTACCACAGCCGGCGGCTCAGCATGGTCCGGCTGGCGGTGCTGATGGTCGACGACCTGCCCACCGCGGAGGACATCGTGCAGGACGTGTTCACCGCCCTCTACCGAAGACACGGGCCCGGCCTGCGCGGGGTGACGGATCCGAACGCCTACCTCATCACCGGGGTGACCAACGCGGCGCGCTCGGCTCTGCGGCGCCGCCGTACCGCCCGCGCGTATCTTCCTCCGTCGCCGGAGAACGTCCCGGCGGCGGAGGACGAGGCGATGCTCGGCGTCGGTGACCGGGAGATGTTACGGGCGCTGCGCGGCTTGACCCCCCGGCAACGCCAGGTGCTGGTGCTGCGTTACTGGTCGGAGCTCTCCGAGGCGGAGATCGCCGATACGCTGCGGGTCTCCCGCGGCACGGTCAAATCGACGGCGCACCGTGCGCTGTCCATCCTGCGCGCACGACTGGGGGAACGGTGACCGACGAGTGGGAACTACGGCTGCGGAGCGCGCTGGCCGCCCGAGCCGGTCAGGTCACCCAGGAGCGGCTGAGGTTCGGAGTTCCACCGACGGTCGCCGTGCCCCGCGAACCGTCGCGGCTCTGGCGTCTGTGGCGCTGGCTGCCGTTACCGGCCGGAGCGGCGATCGTGGCGGTGGCGCTGACCCTGACGCTGGGACCCCGATCGCCTGGGCCGGAGCCGATCCAGCCCGCTGATCCGGTCGTCACCGCGCCTCCGTCGCCCTCCACGACGGCCTCGCCGTCCAGCATGGCCACCGACCCGGCGCCGTCGACCTCGGCGCCGCGGTCGGTCCCGGCCACGCCGTCCCGGTCCGCGCGGACGAAGGGGGTCACCGTCGGGCCCGGCGCCGGGCCGGTGACCAAGCCGGCCCGGCCCGAGGCGACCCCGGCCGGCTGACGCCCGCGGTTCGTGTGGTGACTTGCGGTGCCGACCGCGAGTCACCACAGTGCGGTCCTACGGCTGGGTGGGCACGTTCGCCGCGGCTGCCCGGTCCAGGAGCCAGACGGTTCTCTGTACGCCCGAGGCGTTGGCCGCGGGCAGATTCCCGCCGGACAGCACCGTACCGACCGGAGTGGCCTTGTCCGGTCCGGCCGCGATCAGCCACACCTCGTCGGCGCTCCGGATCGTCGACAGGGTCAGGGTGACCCGGGTCGGCGGCGGCTTCGGGCTGTCGAAGGTGGCGGCCGTCGTGCCGGTCTGCTGCAGCACCGGGTGATCCGGGAAGAGTGACGCCACGTGCCCGTCCTCGCCGACGCCGAGCATCAGCACGTCGAAGCGGGGCAGCGTCGCGCCCGGCCCGGCCGAGGCGGCCAGCTCGTCCGCGTAGCGTGCGGCGGCCGCGATCGCGTCCTCACCGTCCGGGCCGTCGGAGGCGGGCATGGCGTGCACCCTGGCCGGATCCAGCGCCAGCTTGTCCAGCAGTGCCTCGCGCGCCTGGGTCTCGTTGCGGTCCGGGTCGCCGGCGGGCAGGTACCGTTCGTCGCCCCACCAGAGGTCCACCCGGGACCAGTCGATGGCTGCGGAGGCGGGCAGTTCCCGCACCGAGCGCAGCACTTTCGCCGCGACCCGGCCGCCGGTCAGCACCACGCTCGCCGAGCCGTGCACCGCCTGCGCGTCGATGATCTTGACGGCGAGCCGAGCCGCCACCGTGGACGCCAGGATGTCGGCGTCCGGAACCACCACGACCACGGTCTCACTCAATTGCGTCTCCTGATGAAAAGGCCGCCCGCCGTGATGCGGCGGGCGGTGGCGGCTGGATGTCACCGTTGTCTCGCAGCCCGCGAGACAACGGTGAGAGCCAGCCGGTGAAGTTGGCGGATCAGGCGGCGGAACTTGCGATCGCGGCGAGCGCCGGATCCTTCCAGACGTGCACCCGGTGCGGGGGCCGGTGGTCCAGGCCGGACAGTCCGGCCATGGCGCCGAGCGCGTCCGCGTAGATCTGGTCGGCGTCCAGCCGGCGCAGCTCCTCGGCCAGTTCGTCACCGACCGGCCGCTTCGGCAGCGGCATGTAACGGTCCTCCTGGCCGGTCCGGCTGAACAGGGCCGTGCCCTCCTCGCGGGTGACCCGGACATAGTCGCCGTTCTCGCACTGCAGCTCCACCGAGTGCATGCGGGGTGCCCGGTCGGTGTGCTCCAGCGTCGGCTCGATGCCGAGCCGGGACTTGAGCCAGCCCAGCATCAGCCAGGCGGTGGGGTCGCGGTCCGGCGCCACGATCTTCGCGCCGATCACCCGGGCCTCGGTGCTGTCGAAGGCGCCGGCCACCAGGGATCGCCACAGCGTGATCCGGGTCCAGGTGAGGTCGGTGTCGCCGGGCGCGTAGTCGACGGCCCGCTGCCGCAGGGCGGCGACCGGGTCGGGCGCCTGCGCGCTGTCGGTGATCCGCCGTTCCGAGACGACGCCCAGGAAGTCGTTGGCGATCATGTCCGGTGGCTCCTGGTGCCACCAGGTGACCACCGGGACGTCCGGGGCCAGCAGCGGCATCACGACCGATTCGGCGTGCAGCGCGAGCCGGCCGTACATCCGCATGACGACCGCCTCGGCCGGGCCGAGCCGCCCCCCCACGACGATCTCGGCGTCCAGCCGGCTGCGGCCCTCCATGTCGGAGCGGACCACGATGAGCAGCCGGCAGGGGTGCGCCGCGGCGGCTATGGTGGCCGCCGCCTCGGCCTCCCGGACCTTCTTCTCCTCGACCACCGCGATCAGGGTGAGGGCCAGGCCGGAGGCCACACCGCCGGCACTGCGGCGCTCCGCGGCCAGGGCCTTCACGACCTCGTTACCGGTGGTGTCCCACAGCCCGATCATGCCCGCCTCCAGGTTCGGCCTTCGCGCGCCAGCATCTCGTCGGAGGCCCGCGGGCCCCACTCGCCGGCCCGGTACGGTTCCGGTTTGGTGCCCGCCCAGGCGGCCTCCAGCGGGTCGATGACCCGCCAGGACTGCTCGATCTCGGCAGCGTCCGGGAACAGCGTCCGGTCGCCGATCAGGACATCGAGGACCAGCCGCTCGTACGCCTCCGGGCTGGACTCGGTGAACGCCTCGCCGTACTGGAAGTCCATCGCGATGTCGCGTACCTCCATCGAGGTGCCCGGGACCTTCGAGCCGAACTTCAGCACCACGCCCTCGTCCGGCTGCACCCGCACGACCAGCTGGTTGTGGCCCAGCATCTCCACGTCGGCCGGGTCGAACGGCAGGTGCGGCGCCTTCTTGAAGAGGATCGCGATCTCGGTGACCCGGCGTGGCATCCGCTTGCCGACCCGCACGTAGAACGGGACGCCGGCCCAGCGCCGGTTCTGGATGCCGAGCCGGACGGCGGCGTACGTCTCCGTGGTGGAATCGGCCGGGATGTTCGGCTCCTCCAGGTAGCCGACGGCACGTTCACCGGCCACCCAGCCCGGGAGGTACTGCCCGCGCACGGAACCGGTGGAGATGTCGGCCGGCAGGCTGATCGCCCTGAGCACCTTGAGCTTCTCGGCGCGTACTTCCTGGGGGTCGAAGCTTGTCGGCTCCTCCATGGCGATCATCGCCAGGAGCTGCAGCAGATGGTTCTGGAGTACGTCGCGCGCGGCGCCGGAAGCGTCGTAGAACGCCGCCCGGGTGCCGATGCCGACGTCCTCGGCCATCGTGATCTGAACGCTGTCGACGTACTTCGAGTTCCACACCGGCTCGAACAGGCTGTTCGCGAAGCGGAGAGCCATGATGTTCTGGACGGTCTCTTTGCCGAGGTAGTGGTCGATCCGGAAGACGTCCTCCGGGATGAAGACGTCGTCGACCAGCTGATTCAGCTGTACGGCGCTGTGGAAGTCCTGGCCGAACGGCTTCTCCACGACGACCCGTCGCCAGCCGCCGGTCTTGGACGCGTCGGCCATGCCGGTGCGGTTGAGCTGGTTGAGCACCAGCGGGAAGGCGGCCGGCGGGATGGAGAAGTAGAAGGCCGCGTTGCCGGTGATGCCGTTGCGTTCCTTCAGCTCCTCCAGCGTGGTCGCGAGCTGGTCGAAGGCGGCGTCGTCGTCGAACGAGCCGGGAATGAAATGAAATCGTTCGGAGAGGCGCTGCCAGACGTCCTCGCGCCACGGCGTCCGGGCGCCCTTCTTGGCGGCCGCGTAGGCGAGGTCCGCGAAGCTGCCGTCACCCCAGTCGGCGCGGGCGTAGCCCACCACCACGAAACCGGGAGGAAGCAGACCACGGTTGGCCAGGTCGTACACGGCCGGGATGAGCTTCTTTCGGGACAGGTCACCGGTGACCCCGAAGATCACCAGAGCACAGGGCTCCGGAATCCGTGGAAGCCGACGGTCCTGTGCGGTGCGCAGCGGATTACCCACGTTGTCATCCTGCCAGTTTTTCGAAGGCGGAGCGGCCTGTCGCGGGGTCTCCCGCGACAGGCCGCAAACGCTGCTCGTCAGGCGGCGTCGCTGGGGTTCTTCGCGCCGGAGGCGGCCGCCTTGAGGGACTTGGTGACGCCTTCGAGGAGCTCGTTCCAGCTGGCCTCGAACTTCTCGACGCCCTCCTCCTCGAGGACCTTGAACACGTCGGCGAAGTCGATGCCGACGGCCGCCAGATCGCTGAAGGCCTGGTGGGCGTCCGCGAAGTTGCCGCTGACGGTGTCACCACGGGTGGTGCCGTGGTCCTCGTACGCGAAGATCACCGACTCCGGCATGGTGTTCACCGTGCCGGGCGCGATCAGCTCCTCGACGTAGATGGTGTCGAGGAACTCGGGGTTCTTCGTGCCGGTCGACGCCCAGAGCGGGCGCTGCGGGTGGGCACCGGCCGAGGCCAGGGCCTTCCAGCGGTCACTGCCGAACACCTTGGTGTACGCCTCGTACGCCAGCCGGGCGTTGGCGATGGCCGCCTTGCCCTTGAGCGCCTTGGCCTCGTCCGAGCCGATCTTGTCGAGCCGCTTGTCGACCTCGGAGTCCACCCGTGAGACGAAGAACGACGCGACCGAACCGATCTTGGAGAGATCGTGGCCGTTCGCCTTGGCGATCTCCAGGCCCTCCAGGAACGCCTCCATGACGGCGTTGTACCGCTCGACCGAGAAGATCAGCGTGACGTTGACGCTGATGCCCGCACCCAGCACCTGGGTGATGGCGGGCAGGCCGGCCAGGGTGGCCGGGATCTTGATGTAGAGGTTGGGCCGGTCCACCAGCCACCACAGCGTCTTCGCCTCGGCGACCGTCGACTCGGTCTCGTGCGCCTTGCGCGGGTCCACCTCGATCGAGATCCGGCCGTCGACGCCGTTGGAGGCGTCGTAGGCGGGACGGAAGACGTCGGCCGCCCAGCGCACGTCCTTGGCGGTCATCAGACGGACCGCCTCCTCGACGGTCACGCGCTGGGCAGCGAGGTCACGCAGCTGCTCGTCGTAGGCGTCGGCGTCGGACAGCGCCTTCTGGAAGATGCTCGGGTTCGTCGTCACGCCGACCACGTGCTGCTCGGTGCGCAGCTTGTCGAGCGAGCCGCTGGTCAGCCGTACCCGCGAGAGGTCGTCGAGCCACACCGCGACGCCCTGGGCGGACAGTTCAGCCAGTCTGTCGGTCATTTCCCTCAACTCCTGAATGAATGACGCAGTGGTAGAAGTCAGTTACCCGTCTTGTGGCCGGTGATCTCGCCGACCTTGGCCAGAGAGGCGTGGGCCTTCGCGACGACGTTGTCAGCGGTGAACCCGAACTGCTCGAACAGGACCTTGGCCGGGGCGCTGGCGCCGTAGTGCTCGATGCTGACGGCCTCGCCGGCGTCGCCGAGGAGCCGGTCCCAGCTCATCCGGATCCCCGCCTCAACGGTGACACGAGCCTTCACGCCGTGCGGCAGAACCTGCTGCTGGTATGCCACGTCCTGCTGGAAGAACCACTCCTGGCAGGGCATCGACACCACCCGGGTGGGGGTGCCCTCGGCCTCGAGGCGCTCCTGGGCGGTCAGCGCGATCGACACCTCGGAGCCGCTGGCGATCAGGATGACGTGCGGCACGCTGGTGGACGCCTCGGACAGGATGTAGCCGCCCTTGAGGGTGCCCTCGGCCGACGCGTACTTCGAGCGGTCCAGGGTCGGCAGGTTCTGCCGGGACAGCGCCAGCGCGGTCGGGCGGTCGGTGTGCTCCAGGGCGCCGCGCCAGGCCCACGCGGTCTCGTTGGCGTCGGCCGGGCGGACCACGTCGAGGCCGATGATCGCGCGCAGGGCGGTCAGCGTCTCGATCGGCTGGTGCGTCGGGCCGTCCTCGCCGAGACCGATCGAGTCGTGCGTCCACACGAAGACGACCGGCAGCTTCATCAGAGCGGACAGGCGGACCGAGCCACGCATGTAGTCGCTGAAGACCAGGAAGGTGCCGCCGTACGGACGGGTGCCACCGTGCACCGCGATGCCGTTGAGGATCGAGCCCATGCCGTGCTCACGGATGCCGAAGTGCAGCGTGCGGCCGTACTCGTGACCGGGGAACTCCTTGGTCGCGTACTCCGTGGGAATGAAGGACGGCTGGCCCTTCATGGTGGTGTTGTTGCTCTCCGCCAGGTCGGCGGAGCCACCCCACAGCTCGGGGAGCACCGGCGCGAGCGCCTCCAGGACCTTGCCGGACGCGGCGCGGGTGGCCAGGCCCTTCTCGTCCGCGGGGAACTCGGGCAGCGCCTTGTGCCAGCCCTCCGGCAGGGTGCGGGTGGCGAGCCGGTCGAACAGGGCCTTGGCCTCGGCGTTGCCGGCGGCCCAGGCGTCGAACTTCTGCTGCCACTCGGCGCGGGCCGCCTTGCCGCGCTCGACGACCTGCCGCGCGTGCTTGAGGACCTCGTCGTCGATCGCGAACGGCTCGTCGGCGAAGCCGAGCAGCTCCTTGGTGGCGGTGATCTCGGCGGCGCCCAGCGCGGAGCCGTGGATCTTGCCGGTGTTCTGCTTCTTCGGCGCCGGGAAACCGATCACCGTCTTCAGCACGATGAACGACGGCTTGTCGGTCACCGCCTTGGCGGCCTGGATCGCGGCGTAGAGCTCCTCGACGTCCTCGACGTACGGGTCGGTGCCCCGCCAGTCGACGGTCTGGACGTGCCAGCCGTACGCCTCGTAGCGCCTGCCGACGTCCTCGTTCTTGGCGATCCGGGTGTCGTCCTCGATGGAGATCTCGTTGTCGTCGTAGATCACGACGAGGTTGCCGAGCTTCTGCACCGACGCGATGGCCGACGACTCGTGGCTCACGCCCTCCTCGATGTCGCCGTCGGAGGCGATCGAGTAGACGTAGTGGTCGAACGGCGACTCGCCGGCGGCGGTGTCCGGGTCGAACAGGCCACGCTCACGACGGGCCGCCATGGCCATGCCGACCGCGTTGCCGATGCCCTGGCCCAGCGGGCCGGTGGTGATCTCGACACCGGGGGTGTGGCCGTACTCCGGGTGACCGGGGGTCAGCGAGTCCCACTGGCGCAGCGACTTCAGGTCATCGAGTGACAGGCTGTAGCCATTGAGGAACAACTGAATGTAGAGGGTGAGGCTGGAGTGACCGCAGGACAGCACGAAGCGGTCGCGGCCCGCCCACTCCGGATCCGTGGGGTCGTGCCGCATCACACGGTTGAACAGCAGGTAGGCGGCCGGGGCCAGGCTCATGGCGGTACCGGGGTGGCCGTTGCCGGCCTTCTCCACGGCGTCCATGGCCAAGACCCGGGTGGTGTCCACCGCCTTGCGGTCGAGGTCGGACCAGTTGAGAGCGGGATCTGTGGCAGCCACGTCGGTTCTGCTCCTCGGGCAAAAATTATGGAACCCTTTTCGGCTTGACCCTATCCAGTCGGCCTAAACGCATGCGCAGCGAACGCACTAGGCACATACGCTGTGAGCGGACACGCCGGTTCGCCGGGTGTGACCGCATGCACCCGTGCCGGGTGCCCCGAGCAGCGGAGACGGCTACGCGTAGGCTGTCCGGGTTGGCCGCCGGGTCATCACCCGATTTACGGCCGCGAAATAAAGCCGATGCCGGAAGGTGGCTGTCCGTGAGCATGATCACCGAGCGTCCCGTCAAACGGCGGACGCCCGGCGATGCCGATCGCCCCGGTCGCGCTGAGCGCGTCGAGGCCCGGCGGAGCTGGGTTGCGGTGTTCCGGGCGTACCTCGCCCTCACCAAGCCGCAGATCGTGGAACTGCTCCTGGTCACCACCGTGCCGACCATGATGCTGGCCGCCAAGGGATGGCCTGACCCGGTCACATTCACGGCCGTGCTGGTCGGTGGCGGGCTGGCGGGCGGTGCCGCGAGCGCACTCAACTGCTACATCGACCGCGACATCGACGAGCTGATGCGGCGCACCAAGCGGCGGCCGCTGCCGGCGAATCAGATGACGCCGCGTGCCGTGCTGATCTTCGGCTTGACACTGGCTGTGATCTCCGTCGCGCTGATGGCGCTTCTCACCAACTGGTTGGCCACCGCGCTGACGGCGTTCTCCATCTTCTACTACGACGTCGTCTACACGCTCTGGTTGAAGCGGCGAACCCCCGCCAACACGTTCTGGGGTGGAGTGTGCGGCGCGGCTCCCGTGGTGATCGGCTGGGCCGCCGTCACGAACACCATCCCGCCGATGGCGTGGGCGCTTTTTGCGATTGTCTTCTTTTGGCAGATGCCGCACTTCTATGCGCTCGCCGTGAAGTACAAGGACGACTATGCGCGGGCCGGCGTGCCGATGCTGCCCGTGGTGCGCTCGATGAAGCGGGTCAACTTCGAGATCATCCTCTACACCGTCCTCACCGTGGCCGCCTCGCTCGTCGCCTGGCCGCTCGGTCTCGGCCCGATCTACGGGGTCACCGCGATCGTGATGGGCGCCGTCTTCCTGTTCGAGGCGATCCGGCTGGCCCGGCAGGCGGGTGGCGGGGCGGCGCTCAAGCCGATGCGCCTGTTCCACCTGTCGATCACGTACCTCACGGTGGTCTTCATGGCCGTCGCCGTTGACGCCCTGATTTGATCCGTCGCACAGGATGCCCGGATTGTTACCAGTGTCAATCACTGTCCGTCACTCGATCAGTTGATTCAACGGCCAGGGTCAATTCGGCCGAAATTACCACGTAACACTGCTCCAATTTCTGAAACCTGCAGGTAATTGGAGTCACAAAAACCGATCGGGGTGCCCCCTGCGACCTCGCTGACTGCTTAGGCTGCGCAGCATGGCAGAAGGTTCCGTTACGACACTGACCTCCGAGATCAAGTCTTTCGCGGCCGGACACGGCGGCGCCAAGGCGGTGATCGAGTACGTCGGTAAGCGCGGCGCCCGCATCGTCCTGGTCGGAGAGGACGGCGAGTGGTCCGACCAGTTCGCCCCGGACACCGGTGTCGCGCGTGAGGCGTGCGACCACGCCGGCGTCAAGGTGGAGAACGAGTGGGAACGCGAGCTCCTCGAGCAGATGCGGCCCAGCAACGACCTGTGGCGGTCGATGTCGCGCCGGAGCATGGCCCGCTGATGGCCCCAGACGCCCGCGTCGCGCTGGTCACCTGCGCCGCCTTCCCCGACCTCTGGGAGGACGACCACCCGTTGCGTGACGCGCTGCGCGAGCGGGGGATCGTCGTCGACGCGGTCCGCTGGGACGACCCGGCGGCCGACTGGGCGGGGTACGACCTCACCGTCATCCGGTCCCCGTGGGACTACATGACCCGCCATGCCGAGTTCCTGGCGTGGGCAGGTTCCGTCCCGCGTCTGGTCAACCCGGCCGACATCGTCGAGTGGAACACCGACAAGCGGTACCTGAACGAACTCGCCGCGGCCGGCATCCCGATCATCCCGACCGAGTTCGTCGGCCCGGGACAGAGCTGGACGCCGCCGGCCGCGGGCGAATGGGTGGTCAAGCCGACCGTCAGTGCCGGCAGCCGGGACACCGCCCGTTACCTGCTTCCCGGGCAGTCCGAGGCCGCGGCGGCCCACGCCCGGCGGCTCACCGATGCCGGGCGCACCGCGATGATCCAGCCCTACCTGTCCGCGGTGGACACCGCGGGGGAGACGGCGGTGCTCTGCACCCCGGACGCCGATGGCGAGCTGGCCTTCAGCCATGGGATCCGCAAGGGACCGATGCTCACCGCCCGGGGCGATGTTCCGGTCGACATGAACGACGAGCAGATCACCGCGCGTACGCCGTCGGCCGCCGAACTCGAGCTCGCGGCCCGGGTACTGAAGCTCGTTCCCGGGGGTGCCAAGCGGCTCCTGTACGCCCGCGTCGATCTGATCCCCGGCCCCGACGGATCGCCGATGCTGATCGAGCTGGAGCTCACCGAGCCGTCGCTCTTCCTGCTGCACGCACCCGGCGCCGCCGAGCGGCTTGCCGAGGCGATCCTCGCCCGCATCTGACCGACACCCAGCGTGGTGACCTGTGGCCCGATCCGGGCCGCGGTTCTCCACGCTGTGTCGTCTTGCGGGCTGGTGTGGTGACTTGTGGTGCGCTGCGGGCCGCGGTTCGCCACGGCGGCCGGGAGGCGGGGTCAGGCTGTGGGGACCGGAGCCGGGCCGGTGGCCTGAAGGGGCGCCGGAGTCTGGGCGGTGGTCACGACCGGGCGGGAGCGCAGCGACCACAGGACCGACAGGGTCGCGACCCAGACCAGGCCGGAACCGAGCATGTGCGCGGCGACCAGCGCGACCGGCAGATGGGTGAAGTACTGCACGAAGCCGATCAGGCCCTGGCTCATCTCGACCCAGAACAGGGTGGCCGCGGCCCGGACGGCGGCCGCCGGGGCACCGGCCGCGCGCAGCGCGAACCACAGCGCCACGGTCAGGCCGATCAGCAGGAACACCAGGTCGGCGTGCACCTGCGAGATCTGCTCCGGGTCGAGGCCGTTGCGCTTGGCGCCCTGGTCGCCGGAGTGCGGGCCGCTGCCGGTCACCACCACGCCGGCCGCGATCACCGCGAGACTGGCCGCGGTGGTCACCCATGTCAGCTGCCGCAGCGGTGCCGGGACCAGCGGCACCGGGTCGCCGTCGCCCTCGTCGACGCGGCGCCACAACGCGTACGCCCCCGCGATCAGCGCGATGGAGAGGATGAAGTGCAGGCCGACGACCCACGGGTTGAGGTTGGTCAGCACGGTGATGCCGCCGATGACGCCCTGCCCGGGGATGCCGAGCGCGACCGCGACCGACAGTTTGACCAGCGAGCGGCGCCGACGGGCCAGAGCGCCCAGGAAGCAGGCCACGGCGATCGCCACCAGGACGAAGGTGAGCAGCCGGTTGCCGAACTCGATGGCGCCGTTGATCCCCATCTCGGGCGTCGAGACGTAGGAGTCGTCGGTGCACCGGGGCCAGGTGGGACAGCCGAGCCCGGACTTGGTGAGCCGCACCGCCGCGCCGGTGACGATGATGCCGATGTTCGCGATCACTGAGGCCAGCGCCAGCCCGCGCAGCGAGGATCCGCACCAGCGAACGGGACGGGAGGCCAGGAAAGCGGACGCAAAGCGCGGCTCGGAGGACTTCACCCCGCGCATCGTACGCTCGCCTCCGATCTTGATTTCTGCTGCTCCGGGAGCCGGTGGGATGGATCACCGGGGGCCGGTTTGCAGGGGCTCGAGGAAATACGTAACGTTGGCGTAGTGAAAAACGAGGTGCTGATTCAGATCGGCGTGACGGCTCCGGCCGCCGCGGCCGACGGTCGCACCCGTGACCGTGTCGCGCAGCTCCTGCTGAAGCGTGGCGCCACGACCGCGGCCGAGCTCGGTGCCGCGCTAGGCTTGAGTCCGGCCGCCATCCGCAAACACCTTGACGCGATGCTCGCCGAGAGTCTCGTCGAGACCCGCGAGTTGCGCCATGACAAGCCCCGCGGTCGCGGCCGCCCGGCGAAGGCCTTCGTCCTGACCGCCGCCGCTCGCGAGGATCTGAATCCACATCACTACGACGGCATCGCGACCGCCGCGCTGCGCTGGATCTCCCAGCAGCACGGGCCGGAGGCCGTCTCGGCTTTCGCCGCCGCTCAGGTCAAGGCTCTCGAGGAGCGCTGTCAGGCGGCGCTGCGCGAGGCCGGGCCGGACCCGATCGCCCGAGCGGAGGCTCTCGCCGAGGTGCTGACCGCCGAGGGTTACGCTGCCAACGCCTCGACGATCGCGTCCGGCGGGCAGCTGTGCCAACATCACTGCCCGGTGGCTCACGTGGCTGCCGAGTTCCCTCAGCTGTGCGACGCCGAGACCGAAGTCATCTCCCGGCTCATCGGCACCCACGTGCAGCGCCTCGCCACCATCGCGCACGGCGACGGGGTGTGCACCACGCACATCCCCGCCCACGCCGGACGCACCACCGCAATCACGGTTAGGACAGATAAATGACTGACCAGATCGTCACTCAGGAAGAGCACCTCGCCGCTCTTGGTCGGTACGAGTACGGCTGGGCCGACACCGACACCGCGGGCGCTACCGCCCAGCGTGGTCTGTCCGAGGCTGTGGTGCGCAACATCTCCGCGCTGAAGAACGAACCGGAGTGGATGCTCAACCTCCGGCTCAAGGGTCTGCGCCTGTTCGACCGCAAGCCGATGCCGCACTGGGGCGCCGACCTCACCGGGATCGACTTCCAGAACATCAAGTACTTCGTGCGGTCCACCGAGAAGCAGGCCGCCTCGTGGGAGGACCTGCCCGAGGACATCAAGGCGACGTACGACAAGCTCGGCATCCCCGAGGCGGAGAAGCAGCGCCTGGTCGCCGGTGTCGCCGCGCAGTACGAGTCCGAGGTCGTCTACCACGCGATCCGTGAGGACCTGGAGCAGCAGGGTGTCCTGTTCCTGGACACCGACACCGCGCTGCGGGAGCACGAGGAGCTCTTCAAGGAGTACTTCGGCACCGTCATCCCGGTCGGTGACAACAAGTTCGCCGCGCTCAACACCAGCGTGTGGTCCGGCGGCTCGTTCATCTACGTGCCGAAGGGCGTGCACGTGGACATCCCGCTGCAGGCCTACTTCCGGATCAACACCGAGAACATGGGCCAGTTCGAGCGGACGCTGATCATCGCCGACGAGGACAGCTACATCCACTACGTCGAGGGTTGCACGGCGCCGATCTACTCGTCCGACTCGCTGCACTCCGCGGTCGTCGAGATCGTCGTGAAGAAGAACGCCCGGGTCCGGTACACGACCATCCAGAACTGGTCGAACAACGTGTACAACCTGGTCACCAAGCGCGCCACCTGCGAGGAGGGCGCGACCATGGAGTGGGTCGACGGCAACATCGGCTCCAAGGTGACCATGAAGTACCCGGCCGTCTACATGACCGGCCCGCACGCCAAGGGCGAGGTGCTGTCGATCGCGATGGCCGGCGCCGGCCAGCACCAGGACTCCGGTGCCAAGATGGTGCACGCCGCGCCGCACACCTCCTCGACGATCATCTCGAAGTCGATCGCCCGTGGCGGTGGCCGCACGTCGTACCGCGGCCTGGTCCAGGTCCTGGAGGGTTCGTCGCACTCGAAGAGCACGGTCAAGTGCGACGCGCTGCTGGTCGACACGATCTCCCGGTCGGACACCTACCCGTACGTCGACATCCGTGAGGACGACGTCAACATGGGCCACGAGGCGACCGTCTCCAAGGTCAGCGAGGACCAGCTCTTCTACCTGATGAGCCGGGGCCTCACCGAGGACGAGGCGATGGCCATGATCGTGCGCGGCTTCATCGAGCCGATCGCCAAGGAGCTCCCGATGGAGTACGCGCTGGAGCTGAACCGCCTCATCGAGCTCCAGATGGAAGGGGCCGTGGGCTAAGTACCCGCCCGGCCATCCCCCTTAGAACGCGGACCTAAAAGGAAGAAATGACTACCGAGGCCATCGCCCCGCCGAGCACCAAGTCGCAGGTGCTCCGCTCCTTCGACGTCACCGATTTCCCGGCCCTCGACGGCCTCGAGGAGGAGTGGCGTTTCACCCCGCTCAAGCGGCTGCGTGACCTGGTCACCGCCACGTCGCTGACCGGGGCCGCCCCCTCCGTCGAGTACGGCGTCCTCCCGGCCGGCGTGACGGTGTCGGACGTGGACGGCGTGGACCCGGTGCTCACCCCGTTTGACCGGGTCAGCGCTCTCGCGTACGGCTCGGCCGCCGGTGTCACCCTGATCGAGGTGGCGCCTGAGGCCGAGCCGGCCGAGGCCGTCGTCATCCGGCTGGTCGGCAAGGGCGGCGACGCCGCGGCCGCGCGCACCGTCGTCAAGGTGGGCGCCTTCGCCAAGGCGACGATCATCCTCGAGCAGACCGGCTCGGTCACCCTGGCCGACAACATCGAGGTCCTGATCGGCGACAGCGCACAGCTGACGTTCGTGACGCTCGCCGAGTGGGACCGCGACGCGGTCCAGGCCCAGCACGTCAAGTTCCAGGTCGGCCGGGACGCCCGCGTCCAGCACCTGCAGGTCACCCTCGGAGGCGATCTGGTCCGCCAGTTCACCTCGGTGGAGTACACGGGGCGCGGCGGCGACGCCGAGCTGTGGGGCCTCTACTTCGCCGACTCCGGTCAGCACCACGAGCACCGCCAGCTGGTCGACCACTCGGTTCCGGACTGCCGCAGCTACGTGGGCTACCGCGGTGCGCTGCAGGGCAAGTCGGCACACACGGTCTGGGTCGGTGACGTGCTGATCCGCGCCGCTGCTACGGGCACCGACACGTACGAGATCAACCGGAACCTGCTCCTCACCGACGGGGCGCGTGCGGACTCCGTACCCAACCTCGAGATCGAGACCGGTGAGATCGCCGGGGCCGGACATGCCAGCGCGACCGGGCGTTTCGACGATGAGCAGCTGTTCTACCTGATGGCCCGCGGCATCCCCGAGGGGGAGGCCCGCAAGCTGGTCGTCCGTGGCTTCTTCGCCGAGCTGATCAACAAGATCCCGGTCGAGGAACTGCGCGAGCGGCTCGGTGACGCCATCGAGGCTCGGCTGGTCGAGGCAGGTCAGTAGTGACTTTCGAGAACGTCGGCCCGGTGTCGGACTTCGCGAAGGGCACCGCCCTCCAGGTGGAGGTCGACGGGGTCGAGATCGCAGTCGTCCACGCCGACGACGGCCAGTTCTACGCCGTCCGCGACGAGTGCAGCCACGCCTCCGTGGCCCTCTCCGAGGGGGAGGTGGACGGGTGCACGCTGGAGTGCTGGCTGCACGGCTCCCGGTTCGACCTGCGCACCGGCGAGCCGTCCGGACCGCCCGCCTTCAGCCCGGTGGCGGTCTACCCCGTCGAGATCCGCGACGGCGACATCTACGTTTCGACGACACCTAGCAATGGAGTAGAGCCGTGAGCACCCTGGAGATCCGCGACCTGCAGGTTTCGGTGAAGCTGCCGGATGGCGAGCTGAAGCCGATCCTCGCCGGGGTCGACCTCACCATCAAGTCGGGCGAGACGCACGCCATCATGGGCCCGAACGGGTCCGGCAAGTCGACCCTGGCCTACTCCATCGCCGGCCACCCGAAGTACGAGATCACCGGCGGTGGGGTGACCCTGGACGGCCAGGACATCCTGGAGCTCAGCGTCGACGAGCGCGCCAGGGCCGGCCTCTTCCTGGCCATGCAGTACCCGGTCGAGGTCCCAGGCGTGTCGGTGGCGAACTTCCTGCGTACCGCGAAGACCGCCATCGACGGTGAGGCACCGAAGCTGCGTACGTGGGCCGGCGAGCTGCGCGGCGCCATGGAGAAGCTGCAGATCGACCCGGCGTTCGCGCAGCGCAACGTGAACGAGGGCTTCTCCGGTGGTGAGAAGAAGCGGCACGAGATCATGCAGCTCGAGCTGCTGAAGCCGAAGATCGCGATCCTCGACGAGACCGACTCCGGTCTCGACATCGACGCGCTGCAGGTCGTCAGCGAGGGCGTCAACCGGGTCCGCGAGGGCGGCCAGACCGGCTTCCTGCTGATCACCCACTACACCCGGATCCTGCGCTACATCAAGCCGGACTTCGTGCACGTGTTCGTCGGCGGCCGGATCGTCGAGGAGGGCGGCCCGGAGCTCGGCGAGCAGCTCGAGGCCGAGGGTTACAAGAAGTTCCTGGTGAAGGCCTGAGGGATCACTGATGAGCTTCGACGTCGAGCGGGTCCGTAAGGATTTCCCGATCTTCGAGCGGGAGGTCAACGGCCACCCGCTGGTCTACCTGGACAGCGCCAACACCTCGCAGAAGCCGGTTCAGGTGCTCGACGTCATGCGTGCGCACCAGGAGCGGTACAACGGCAACGTGTCCCGCTCCGTGCACACGCTCGGCACCGAGTCGACCGAGGCCTACGAGGGCGCACGGGCCCGCATCGCGACCTTCATCGGCGCGGCGAGCCCGGACGAGGTGGTGTTCACCAAGAACTCCACCGAGGCGATCAACCTGGCGGCGTACTCGCTGGGGCAGATGCTGCGTCTCGGGCCCGGCGACGAGGTCGTCATCTCCGAGATGGAGCACCACTCCAACCTGGTGCCGTGGCAGCTGCTGTGCGAGCGAACCGGGGCCACGCTGCGCTGGTTCCGGATCACTGACGACGGGCGGCTCGACGAGGATGATCTCGACGCCCTGATCACGGAACGCACCAAGATCGTTTCTCTGGTGCACATGTCGAACGTGCTCGGCACGATCAACGACGTCTCCCGGATCGCGGAACGTGCCCGCTCCTTCGGCGCCCTGCTGATGCTGGACTGCTCGCAGTCCGTTCCGCATCTCCCCATCGATGTGTCGGCGCTCGGCGCGGACCTGGTCGCGTTCACCGGGCACAAGATGCTCGGCCCGACCGGCATCGGCGTCCTGTGGGGGCGGTTCGATCTGCTGTCGCGGATGCCGCCGTTCCTGGCCGGCGGATCGATGATCGAGACGGTCACCATGGGTGGCACGACCTTCGCGGCTCCGCCCGCCCGGTTCGAGGCCGGCACTCCGCCGATCACCGAGGCCATCGGCCTCGGCGCGGCCGTCGACTACCTCACCGGGCTCGGCATGGCGGCGATCCACGAGCACGAGCAGACCATCACGGCGTACGCGCTGGACGCGCTCTCGTCGGTGCCCGGTGTGCGGATCTTCGGTCCCGCCACGATCGAGGGCCGCGGTGGCACGGTGTCGTTCGGCGTCGACGGGGTACACCCGCATGACGTGGGACAGATCCTGGACGCGCTCGGCGTCGAGGTGCGCGTCGGGCATCACTGCGCGCGGCCGGTGTGCTCGAGGTTCAGCGTGCCCGCGATGACCCGGGCCTCGTTCTACCTCTACACGACCACGGCGGAGATCGACGCCCTCGCGCGCGGCCTCGACCAGGTCCGGAAGGTGTTCGGCTGATGATGCTCGACGGTCTGTATCAGGAGATCATCCTCGATCACTACAAGAACCCGCACGGCCGTGGCCTGCGGGATCCCTTCGACGGCGAGGCGCATCACGTCAACCCGACGTGCGGCGACGAGATCACCGTCCGGGTCAAATCCGATCTGACTGATATCTCGTACGACGGGGTCGGCTGCTCGATCAGCCAGGCCTCGGCGTCCGTGCTGCACGAATTGCTACAGGGCAAGACCGAGGCTGCGGCATCGGAGATCCACCACGCTTTCGTGGAACTGATGCAGAGCCGCGGCCAGGCCGAACCGGACGAGGAGGTTCTCGGCGACGGGATCGCCTTCGCCGGAGTGGCCAAGTTCCCGGCACGGGTCAAATGCGCGCTGCTGCCGTGGATGGCATTCAAGGACGCGGCGGCACGCGCCGGTGTGGACGTGGGCGTGAGCCCGGAGGTGAAGGCATGACTGAATCTGTGGATACCGCCCGGACCGTTGCCTCGGCCCCGGCATCCGGCGCTGCTCCCGGCGCCGGCGAAGAAGTGCCCGGCTGGCTGGCCGAAGAGCGCGCCGCCGCGGCGAAGGCCGGCGAGCCGGTGGAGACCCCGTCGGTGAGTGTGTCGGCCACGCCCGACGCCGCGTTCGGCGCGGACGCGCCGTCAGGCGCTGACGCCGCGGTGGGCCCCGACGTGGCGCCGGCCGACGCGGTGGCCTCCGACTCGATCTCCGGTGGCGGCCCCGCCGACGTCACGCCGGCCGCTGCCGCCTCGGGCAAGCCGAAGGCGTCGACCGCCGACGTCGAGGAGGCGATGAAGGACGTCGTCGACCCCGAGCTCGGCATCAACGTCGTCGACCTCGGCCTCGTCTACGGCACCCACGTCGACGACGACAACGTGGTCACCATCGACATGACGCTGACCTCGGCGGCCTGCCCGCTGACCGACGTCATCGAGGACCAGACCCGGCAGGCCCTGACGACCGGCCCCGGCGGCGGAATCGTCAACGACTTCCGGATCAACTGGGTGTGGCTGCCGCCGTGGGGTCCCGACAAGATCACCGACGACGGCCGCGATCAGCTGCGGGCTCTCGGCTTCAACGTCTGACCGGCTTTTCCGGGCTCGGGGCTGCTCTTGCGGCTGCCGGGCCCGGTCTGTCTCCCGGCGCGAGGTTGTCCTCAAACCCGCGCCGGTACGCCTCACGGCGGTACGTGATCGTGCGTGCCGCCGTTTGTCGTACCCCGGTGGTAGAAACTGGACATGACTTCGACCCCGCCGTTTCCCGAGCTCCTCGCGCTGATCGAGGCACGGTCCGCGGCGTTGCGCGACGCCGTCGCCGCGGCGCCCGACCTGACGGCCACCGTCCCCGGCTGCCCCGACTGGTCGCTGACCGACCTCGTGGCCCACCTGGGCGGCGTCCAGCGTTTCTGGGCCGCGGCCGTGGCGGCCGGAGACGACAAGAGCCCACCCGCCCGCGATCAGATCGGCGATCAGGAGCCGCACGGCGACCTCGTCGACTGGTCCGCGGCCTCGACCGAGCTGCTCCTCGCGGCGCTGCGTGACGCCGGCCCGGACACCCCCTGCTGGACGTGGTGGGCCGACTCCGGCGCCCCGCTGACCACCGGTGCGGTCGCCCGTCATCAGGTTCAGGAGGCGGCGGTCCACGCCTACGACGCCCAGGAGACCGTGGGCAAGGCCGAGCCGCTCCCGGCAGCCGTCGCGGTCGACGGGGTCAGCGAGTTCCTCACCGTCTGTCTGGGTTCGCTAGGCCCGTGGCCGCACCGCCCGGCCCGGGTCGGCTTCCAGGCCATCGAGGGCCCGTCCTGGACGCTTGACCTCTCCCCGTCCGGCGCGAAAGCCGACCCGCCCACCAGCGGTGACCCGGTGACCCGGATCCACGCCACCGCGAGCGAACTCGTCTTGGCTCTCTACCGCCGCATCCCGCTGACCGACATCCGCATCGACGGAGACCGTGCCGTCGCCACCGATCTGATCACCTGGAGCAAGACTGACTGACCGCCATCCGCGCGCCTCTCTCCTTGCCGGCGCAGGCCTTGTCCCGGTTCTCGGCCTGGCGGTGGCGGTGGTGGTGCGCCGGTTCTGCCCTCGTGGTGCCGGTGGTGGTGCGCCGCTTCTGCCCTCGTGGTGCCGGTGGTGGTGCGCCGCTTCTGCCCTCGTGGTGCCGGTGGTGGTGCGCCGCTTCTGCCCTCGTGGTGGCGGTGGTCCTGTTGAGGATTCTGGCTTCAGGGCGGCGGTGGTCTCGCGGCCCGACCTCGTCTTCTGCCGACGGAAATCCTTCCGGACCTCGCGGCTTGTGGCCGGCTACCCGTGCGGTTCGGCGACTTCGGCGCCATGCGAGTGAGTGCCCCGCCCCTGCGATCAGGGCCGGCGACGCCGTCCCGTCAGCCTGGCGTTGTCGGCTGACGGGTAGTTGATCGGGATCGAGGAGTAGGTCGGGTAGTTGATCGGGATCAGGGCAGGAAGTCGATCAGTAGAGAGTTGATCTCTTCGGGTCGTTCGAGGCTGGGCAGGTGTCCCGCCCAGTCGAGATGCATGTGACGTGCCCGGGGCAGCTGCCCGGCGAGGTGGATCGCGATGTCCCGGAAATCGGGCAGGTCGTGCGCGCCGGACACCAGCAGGACGGGAGCGGTGATGCGGGCCGGGTCGGGCTCGACGCGGACCGGCTCGTAGGGCACGTTGTCGGCGGCGATCTGCACCTCGAAGGCGTGGCGCTGCATGGCGCGTACCCGATCCCGGGTTGCGTCGTCCGCTTCGGGGCCCACCCACAGGTCGACGTTGAGGTCGACGGCGCCGGCGATGTCACCGGCCTCGAGAAGGGTCTCCTCCCGTTCGTCGAACGCCTCCAGCTCCGGGCTGGCCTCGTGACCCCGCAGAGCGGTGCAGAGCAGTGCGAGGGCGGTCACCCGGTCCGGCCAGCGTGAGGCGAACTCGATCGCCAACCGGCCGCCACCGGAGGCGCCGACCACCGAGACCAGGTCGATGCCGAGATCGTCGAGCAGTTCGGCGACCGTCCCGGCCTCGTCGAACCGCCCGGCCGGCACCGGCGTGTCACCGAACCCGGGGGAGTCGCAGCGCACCACCCGATAGCCCGCATCGGCGAGCGCCGGCACCTGGGGATCCCACATCCGCCGGTCACACACGGTCGAATGCAGTAACAGAACTGCCGGCCCGGAGCCGGTCACATCATGAGCGAGAGTCATCCGGGCGACCGTATCGACCCGCCTACCCGGACGCATTCCCTTTTCCGGGAAGATTGCGCCACGACTTCCCGGTCGTCCTCGAACCACGTCGTACCGCCCGGCTCTCACGGTTGTGCCGGGCCGATTCCGAGCGTGCCGGGCCGATTCCGAGCGTGCCGGGCCGATTCCGAGCCTGTCGGGCCGATTCCGAGCGTGCCAGGCCGATCCCGAGCGAGGCGGACCGTACCCGGGCGCGGTGGGCGTGGCGGGCCGGACGCCGGGGTGGTTGCGGTCAGGCGGCGACCACCGTCCGAGCGGACTCCGGGCGCGGGCGGGCGTCGAGTTCACGCCAGGCGGGGAACAGGAACGGGGCCACGGTGACGACCAGATAGCCGAGCGCGGCCACCAGCGCCGCGGTCTGCAGGCCCAGCCGGTCGGTGGCCCAGCCGCCGATGACACCGCCGAACGGGATCCCGGCCCAGGAGACGGCTATCAGCACGCTGATGACACGGCCGTGCAGGTGGGTGGGGATGCGACGGTAGACGGCGGCCATCAGGATCGGGTTGACCGTCGACATCAGTGCACCGGCCAGGGCGGCGGTGACCAGGACCGTCCACATCCGGTCGGTGAAGGCGAGGGCGAGCAGCTGGGCGGGACCGCCGAGGAAGAAGCACACGCCGACGGTGAGACGCCGGGGGAGCCGTGGCGCCATCACCGTGTAGAGGATGTTCCCCGCGACGGCGCCCAGGCCGAAGGCGGTGCCGATCACGCCGAGGGCGGCGGGGCCGTGCGGTCCCTCGCGGACCCAGACCGGTACGAAGACGGTCGCGAAAGCCTGGTCGAACATGTTCGTGGCGAACAGCATCGACATGACGCCGACGATGAGCCGGTCGGAGTGCACGTACCGGAAGCCGTCCCGCAGAGCCGCGGTGTACCCCTGATGCTCGCTCTCGGCGAGGGCCGCCGCGTCGGCATGACCGACCCGGACCAGGATGCCGATGATCAGCGCGCTGGCGGCGAAGGAGAGCGCGTCGAAGAGCAGGACCGAGGCCGGGCCGAAGGCGGCGATGAGCACCCCGGCCAGCGGCAGGCCGACGAGTGTCGAGGCACGGCAGATGCCGTCGTACATCGCGGTGCCGCGTTCGGTGGAGACGCCGGCCGCCGCGAGCGTCCGTGGCAGCAGCGCGCGCTTGGCGGCGTCGCCGAAGCCGCGTAAGGCGCCGGCCAGGGCGATCAGCGCCAGCAGCACGCCAAGCGACACGGAGTCGCAGTAGGCGATCACCGGTATGCCGGCGACGGCGAGGACGCTGGCCGTGTCGGCGACCACCGCGGTCGGGCGCGGGCCGACCCGGTCCACGATCGGGCCGCCGATGAGGCCGGCCAGCACGTACGGCAGCATCTCGGCCAGCCCGGCCAGTCCGGCGAGCAGCGCCGAATCCTGCGTGGTGAGAACCAGCCAGGGTACGGCCACGAAGGTGATCCGGCTGCCGAGCATGGAGAGCGCCTCGGCGGTGAGAAGAGCGCCCAGCTGACGGTTCACCACGTGACGCGGGCGAACCTGCCCGCGGGGGAGATGAGCGACGGGCACCGACCGAACATATGATTCTCGGCCGGTCGCGGCAAGATGGTCATCGATGCCTGGGAATGTCTCACGCCGGCGGCAGATGGTCGATCACGTTGTACCGGTCCAGTGTCAGAGTCCCGGAGGTGGCGGCGAACCGGGTGATCGAGGCGTTGCGGACGTTGCCCGACTCCTTCTCCACCGCCAGCACCTGGTCCCAGCCGAGTTCCTCGATGACGGCACGCATCATGAGCACGACCGCGTCGTGCGCGACCACGATCACGCGTTCGCCGGGATGCCGGGTGTGCAGGTCGTCCAGAAAGGACCGCAGCCGCACCGCGATGTCGGCGAAGGACTCGCCACCGGGTGGTGTGTACTCGAACTCGCCGGCGGCGGCTCGCCGGCCCGCCTCGTCCGGGAAACGGGCCGCGACCGCCGCGCGGGTCAGCAGCTCGAGCTCGCCCATCAGCCGGTCGACGAGGCGGTCGTCGGTGCCGGGTGCCGGAAGATCCAGGCCGGAGGCCTCGGCGGCGATGCGCCAGGTCTCCCGGGCCCGCAGATACGGCGAAGTGATCACCACCTGTGGCCGGTGTTCCTCGGGGAGGGCGGCCAGCCAGCGCCCGAGCGCCGCGGCCTGCTCCTCGCCGGTCTCGGTGAGCGGCACCTCGGCGTCACGCCCGCTCACCGCCACCTCCATCAGCCCGTCCGCGTCGGCGGCGGGGAAGGCGACATTGGCCAGGCTCTGCCCGTGCCGGACCAGAATCAGTTCAGCGACCATGATCGGACCCTATCGAGCCGGAGGGCCTCCGGTCACGCTCTGAGGTCGATGTGAAACGTCACGTGATCAACATGTTGATTGCGTGATGCCCGTTCTGCACACCGAAAATCGCTGGCTGTACGGCGCGGCGGCGCCCCAGGATGGCGGCGTGACCAAGTCGGAGCCGTACCTCGCCGTTCCTGCCGCCGTGACCGATCGGGCCGGGCGGCAGCAGGCGGGCCCCTGTCGGACGGCGGGTTCACGGCAGCGGTCATGAGCGGGGCGTTCCTGGCCGGCGTGGTCGCCGGGTACGGCATCGCGGTGCCCGTCGGTGCGATCGGCGTGCTGATCGCCGGGCTGAGCGCTCGAACGTCGCTGCGGGTCGGCGCGGCCGCCGGGATGGGCGCGGCCACCGCGGACGGCATCTACGCCCTGGTGGCGGTTGCCGGTGGAGCAGTCGTCGCCTCGGCCGTCGCGCCGGTGGCGACACCGTTGCGCTGGGCCGGTGCGCTGATCCTGCTCGCGCTCGCCGGGTGGACCGCGCTGGGCGCGATCCGTGGACCGGGTCTCACGCGACGGGACGAGCGGCCGGCGACGGCGCTCCGGGCGTACCTCGGGGTGCTCGCTCTGACCCTGCTCAACCCGGCGACCGTGATCTATTTCGCGGCACTGGTGCTGGGCAGTGGCGGCACCGGAGGCGGCGCCTGGTTCGTCGCCGGTGCCTTCCTCGCCTCGGCGAGCTGGGAGCTGCTGATCGCCGGTGGTGGATCGCTGATCGGCCGCTTCCTCGCCGGTGACCGGGGCCGCCTGATCACCGCCCTGATCTCCAGCGTGGTGATCGCCGGCCTCGCCCTGCACCTGCTCCTGGACGTCTGACCGGGCGTGGTGGGCGGGGGCAGGCGGGCGGGGCGGTGTCACAGGTGCTCGGGCGCCTCCCGGACCGAGGGCGGGGAGAGGCGGGCGGGGCGGTGTCACAGGTGCTTGGACGCCTCCCGGATCGAGAGGGGGGACAGATTGCCGGCGTGAGCGGTCAGGAAGGCGCGGACGGCGGCGGGGTCGGTGCGGGCGTAGTGCCGCAGTGCCCACCCGATCGCCTTGCGCACGAAGAAGTCGCGGTGACCGGCCTGCCGGGCGCAGTAGCCGAACAGGCGGCCGGTGTCGGTCGCCTCCCGGTAGTGCAGCTGGTGCAGGATCGCCGTGCGGACCAGCCACATGTCGGCCGCGCCGGACCACTCGTCCATCCGGGCAGTCTGGGCCGGATGCCGCCGTACCAGATCGGCCACCACGTGGGTGGCCAGCGGGTCCACTGTGTCCCACCAGGATTTCGTGGTGATCAGCTCGCCGACCGTGTCGAGGAACGCCGGGCCCGCGACACCGATGTGCCGGATCAGGTAGTCGCAGGCGAACTGCTGGAACTCGCGCTCGTCGCGTGCCCAGCAGGCCAGGGCCACGTCGCGCAGCTCGGACTCGGCCGGTGGTGGCAGCCCGGCGAGCGCCACCCGGGCTCGCGCCCGCCGCACGGCGCTGGTCAGGCCCAGGAAGGGGAACTGGTCGCGCATGTAGGCGGCCGCACCCACGGCCCTCTCCGGGTCGCGGGCCTGCTCGAACGCACCGGCCAGCCGGTCGACAAGCACCACCGCGAGGTCGCTCATGCCCGCATCCTGTCACCGGGGTGCGACAGAAACCCGCGGACGAGGATCGTCGTAGGCTGGCGGGGTGGCAGAGCGAGCCGCCGCCGGGGGCGGGAAATGGGTCGACGTCGCGCCCGAGCGGCTGCCCCGGTGGCTGGAGAACTTCGCGGCGCGCCATGGCGCGTACGCGGAAGAAGGTCTGACCGTGACCGGAGCGGACGGTGCGTCGGCGACGCTGCATCTCCCGCCGGGTGCGGTGGCCGTCTCGACCGTGGCGGACCTGATCGACGAGGCACGCCGGCCGCGGAGGCTGGGTCTGCTGCTGGCCCGCAAGGGCGCCGTCGCCGTCGGCATCGCCGACGGCGACGAACTCGTCGCGTCCAAGGTGGACACCCATTACGTGCAGGGGCGCACGGCGGCGGGCGGCTGGTCACAGCAGCGCTTCGCGCGCCGGCGCGACAACCAGGCCAAGGCTGCGGCTGCCGATGGCGCCGGCATCGCCGGTCGCATTCTTCTTCCTGAGGTACGCAGGATCGCCGCGCTCGTCACCGGCGGCGACCGTTCCGCCGTCGAGGCGATCCTGGCCGCACCCCAGCTGGCGCCGGTCGCCGCGTTGCGGTCCGGCCGGTTGCTCGACGTGCCGGAGCCGCGGCACGCGGTCCTGGTGTCCGCCGTGGCCGCGGCCCGTGCCGTGCCGATCCTGGTGCACTGACCGGTTACAGAGTCACGCCGGTCACAGAGTCACGCCGGTCACAGAGTCACGCCGCTTACAGAGTCACGCCGGGCTTGAAGGTGTCGCACTGCTTCGGGTCGCCGCTCTCCCAGCCGACCCGGAACCAGCGCTGACGCTGCTCGGCCGTGCCGTGGGTGAACTGCTCCGGGTTGACCTGGCCACCGCCCTGCTTCTGGAGGGTGTCGTCGCCGATCTGGCCGGCGGTCTGGATGCCCTCCTGGATGTCGGTCTCGGTGAGGCTCTTGAAGATCTTGTCGCCGTCCTTGTCCACCGTGTTCGCGGCGGCGTTCGCCCAGGCCCCGGCGTAGCAGTCGGCCTGCAGCTCCAGCTTCACCGACTCCTGGTTGGCGGAGTCCGGGTCACGCTCCTGCCGCCGGCGCATCTCGGCCTCGGTGCCGAGCACGTCCTGTACGTGGTGGCCGTACTCGTGGGCCAGGACGTACGGCTGGGCGAACTCGCCGGGAGCGCCGAGCTGCTTGGAGAGCACCTGGTAGAAGGAGAGATCGATGTACACCCGGTCGTCGGCGGGGCAGTAGAACGGGCCTACACCGGAATCCGCCGATCCGCAGCCCGTGCTGACCCGCTGCGAGAAGATGATCGTGGTGGCCGGCTTGTACTGCTCGCCGAACGACTCGGGGAGCTGCTGCTGCCAGTACCGCTGGATCGACGTCACATAGAGCGCGTTACGGCACTCCAGCAACTGGACCCGCTGTTGCTCGTTCGCACACTGCTCGAGGTTGTTCGCCGGTGGCGGGGCGGCACTGTCGTTGCCGCCGAGGGAGTTGATCCCGAAGAAACCGCCGACCAGGGCGATGGCCAGGGTGATCACGATTCCGGCGAGTCCTCCTCCACCGATCGGCAGGCCACCGATGCCACCGCCGCCGCCGCCCGATCCACGGGCGTCCTGTACCGATCCGGCGTCGATGTCGGCGCGTTCGTTGAGTTCCATGTCGTCTCACCTTCAGCACGGTTACCCGGCGAGCCACCTTCAGCACGGTTGCGAGGCGTGTACCCGATGATCTTGTGAATTAATCGGGTGGGAGGTGTCACCCGGGGCCCGGTAGGATGGCCGGGTGCTGCTCTGCGAAGGCTGACCTGCCCCGCCGCCGACCGTCATCTGCGATGGCCGGCGCTTTTCTGCGCCCTGAGTCAGCCGTCTCACCGAGAGCGAGAAACCCATGATCACCGCCACCGGACTGGAACTCCGCGCCGGCGCGCGCATCCTCATCTCCCCGACCACCCTGCGGGTGCAGCCCGGCGACCGGATCGGCCTGGTCGGCCGCAACGGTGCCGGCAAGACCACCACCCTCAAGGTCCTCGCGGGCGAGGGCATCCCGTACGCGGGAACCGTCGAGCGGACCAGCGAGATCGGTTACCTGCCCCAGGACCCACGGACCGGTGACCTGAACGTGACCGGCCGCGACCGTGTCCTGTCGGCCCGCGGTCTGGACGCCATCCTCACCGAGATGCAGAAGCTGGAGGTTCAGCTCGAGGAGAGTTCCGAGGAGAAGCTGGTCCGGCGGTACGGCCAGCTGGAGGATCAGTTCTCCGCGCTGGGCGGCTACGGTGCCGAGGCCGAGGCGGCCCGGATCTGTGCCAACCTGGGCCTGCCCGAACGCGCCCTGGCCCAGACGATCGGCACTCTCTCCGGTGGCCAGCGCCGCCGGATCGAGCTGGCCCGCATCCTGTTCGCCAACTCGGGGCAGAACGGCAAGGGCATCCTGCTGCTCGACGAGCCGACCAACCACCTCGACCAGGACTCGATCGCCTGGTTGCGCGGCTACATGGCGCAGCACAAGGGCGGCCTCATCGTGATCAGCCACGACGTCGAGCTGCTCGACGCCGCAGTGAACAAGGTCTGGTATCTCGACGCCAACCGTTCGGTCGTCGACATGTACAACATGGGCTGGAAGACGTACCTCGAAGCGCGGGAGACCGACGAGCGCCGCCGCCGCCGTGAGCGGGCCAACGCCGAGAAAAAGGCCGGTGCCCTGATGGCGCAGGCCGACAAGATGCGCGCCAAGGCCACCAAGACGGTCGCCGCGCAGAACATGGCACGCCGTGCCGAGAAACTGCTCGGTGGTCTGGAAGAGGTCCGGAGCTCCGACAAGGTGGCGAAGGTCCGGTTCCCGAGTCCGGCGCCGTGCGGCAAGACGCCGCTGACCGCGACGGGCCTTTCGAAGTCGTACGGCTCGCTGGAGATCTTCACCGATGTCAGCGTGGCGGTGGACCGCGGCTCGCGCGTCGCCATCCTGGGCCTGAACGGCGCTGGTAAGACCACCCTGCTGCGGATGCTGGGCGGCCTGCTCGAGCCGGACACCGGTGAGGTGCGCGCGGGGCACGGGCTGCGGCTGGGCTACTACGCCCAGGAGCACGAGACGCTTGACGTGGACCGGACGATCCTGGAGCACATGCGCAGCGCCGGCTCCGAGCAGACCGACACCGAGCTGCGGAAGATCCTCGGGGCGTTCCTCTTCTCCGGTGACGACGTCGACAAGCCGGCCGGTGTGCTCTCCGGTGGTGAGAAGACCCGTCTCGCTCTGGCGACCCTGGTCTGCTCGGGCGCCAACGTGCTGCTGCTGGACGAGCCTACGAACAACCTCGACCCGGTCAGCCGGGAGCAGGTGCTCGACGCGATCGCCAACTATCCGGGCGCGATCGTCCTGGTCACGCACGACGCCGGCTGCGTGCAGGCGCTCAAGCCGGACCGGGCGATCCTGCTGCCCGACGGCGACGAGGACGCCTGGAGCGACGATCTGCTGGAGCTCGTCGAGCTCGCCTGAGGCCGGATCATCGTCGATCCTCAGTTGTCAACTGGTGCCCACACAGACAGTGCGATGTTCGGGCGTTTGCGAACAGGTCGGGCGGTCGCCGGTCGCTCTCGAGCAAGGTCGAGAGTCACGCCATGGAGCGATCACAGCACTCTCCGAAGCGATCGAGGGGCTCCCCTCGATCGAGTGTTTTCGCAGGTGATCGATGGTCTTGGGCGGGCGGCCTACGACTCGGAAATGCATGCCACTGCCCAGCCGGCAAACTGTCTGACATTGATGCCGGTGGTAACCGTCAAGTTCCTGACAGTAATAAATGGGCACGTTCACGGGGGCTAGATGCCTGGCGCATGATCGTCCGAGACGGTGTAATAGGTGGGACCGTATCTGACCGCACTGTCTGCGACGTGAGGATTCAAGATGGCAGCCACTGGCACAGCTACCAGTACTGAGAAGGGTCGTCGAATCGTCGGTAGCGAGCGGCAGTCGCTCGCCAAGGACCTGGTGAAGCGTTACACCGGCGGCGAGAGCATCCGCGCGCTTGCCGCCTCCACCGGCCGTTCCTACGGATTCGTGCACCGGGTGCTCACCGAGTCGGGCGTGCAGTTGCGCCAGCGTGGTGGCGCTCGTCGCCGGAAGAAGGCGTGACGGCCGGGAACGCCCGACCAGGTTCGACCGACGAGGTAGGCGTTCGTTTTGAACAGGACGGGCCGGTCGCGACGGTGACGTTGTGCCGGCCCGACGTTCTCAATGCCCAGACTCCGGCGATGTGGACGGAGCTAGGCAACATTTCCCGTAAATTGCCGGGCGACGTACGGGTCGTCATTGTCCGAGCCGAGGGGCGCGCGTTTTCCGCGGGCCTGGATCTGTCGGTGGCACGGGGCGACGGCGATTCTTCACTGTCCCGGCTGGCGCAGTTGTCCGCGACCGAGTGCGCGGATCGGATTGCCGGGTTCCAGACCGCGTTCACCTGGTTGCGGAGTCCGTCCATTGTGACGATTGCCGCGGTTCAAGGACACGCGATCGGCGCCGGCTTCCAGCTCGCGCTGAACTGCGACATGCGGATCCTCGCCGAAGACGCGCGGTTCTCCATGGCGGAGGTCACCCTCGGGCTGGTTCCCGACCTGGGCGGCACGAAGCGGCTCACCGAGCTGGTCGGTCCGTCCCGGGCACTGGAGATCTGCGTGACCGGGCGGCGGATCGCCGCCGACGAGGCGGACCGGATCGGACTGGCCACCGCCGTGGTCCCCCGGACCGAACTCGACGGAACGGTGACCGACCTGGCCGCGGCGGTGCTGGCGGCGGACCGGGGCGCGGTCGGCGAGATCAAGGCCCTGCTGGCGGGTGCACCCCTGCGGTCGTACGCGGAGCAGGACCGGGCCGAGCGTGAGGCCCAGACACGACGGCTCAGCGAACTGCTGGGCTCCGGGGAGTAGATCACCTCCCGGGATTGTCGTACCCACGAGGCAGACTTCTTCCTGCCCCGTCGAACGACACCCGGGAGGTGACATGTCCAGCTGGAGTGTCCTGCGGTCGATCCAGAACGCGGACCGGGTCAACGAGCACCGGGTGCGCAAAGGCATCACCCGGCGAATCGTCCGGTTCGCCGCTCCGTACCGCCGTGACATCGCGGTGTTCCTGCTGACCGTGGTGGTCGCCGCCGGGATCGGGGTGGCCACGCCGCTGCTCGCCGGCAAGGTCATCAACGCGATCACCGCGGGTGGCTCCGGAGCGGCCGGGGCGGTGGTGCGCCTCGCGCTCGTGATCGCCGGGCTCGCGGTCGCCGACGCCCTGCTGTCACTGGCCCAGCGCTGGTATTCCGCGCGCATCGGCGAAGGCATCATCCTCGACCTGCGGACCCGCGTCTACGATCATGTGCAACGCATGCCGTTGCAGTTCTTCGCGCGCACCCAGACCGGCGCCCTGGTCAGCCGCCTCAACAACGACGTCGTCGGCGCACAGCGGGCCTTCACGTCGACACTGTCCGGTGTGGTCAGCAACGTCATCCAGCTGGCACTCACCGCCGCCGTCATGTTCACCCTGTCCTGGCAGATCACCGGGTTGTCGTTGCTGCTCCTGCCGGTCTTCATCGTGCCCGCCCGCCGGGTGGGGAAACGGCTCGCCGAGATCACCCGTGAGTCGTACGACCTGGACGCCAAGATGAACGCGACGATGACCGAGCGGTTCAACGTCTCCGGCGCCCTGCTTGTCAAACTGTTCGGCCGGCCCGACAACGAGGCCGCCCGGTTCGGCGAGCGCGCCTCCCGGGTCCGCGACATCGGCGTCCAGCAGGCGATGTACTCGCGGACGTTCTTCGTGGCGATGCTGCTGGTCGCCTCCCTCGCCCAGGCGCTGACGTACGGGCTGGGCGGCTGGCTCGCGGTCCGCGGCAACGTGTCGGCCGGCACGGTCGTCACCTTGGCCCTGCTCCTCACCCGCCTCTACGGCCCGCTCACCGCGCTCAGCAACGTCCGGGTCGACGTGATGAGCGCGCTGGTCTCCTTCGACCGGGTCTTCGAGGTTCTCGACCTGAAACCCGGCATCGCCGAGAAACCCGGTGCCGTCCCGGTCCCGGCCGGAACCGGGCGGATCGAGTTCCGGGATGTGCGGTTCCGGTATCCCAGTGCCGACCAGGTCTCGCTCGCGACACTCGAGGACGTGAGCACCCTCGACCGGACGGAACAGGATGAAGTGCTCACCGGGCTCGACTTCACCGTCGAACCGGGTCAGATGGTCGCGATCGTCGGACCGTCCGGGGCCGGCAAGTCGACCACGTCGATGCTGGTCTCGCGGGTCTACGACGTCACCGGCGGTGCGGTCCTGATCGGCGGGGTCGACGTCCGTGACGCCACGCTCGAGTCGCTGCGCGACACCGTCGGCGTCGTCACCCAGGACTCGCATCTGTTCCACGAGACGATCGCCGAGAACCTGCGCTACGCGCGGCCCGGCGCCACCGAGGAACAGATGTGGGAGGCCCTCACCGGAGCACGGATCGCCGCCCTGGTGCGAGCCCTGCCCGACGGGCTGGACACGGTGGTGGGGGAGCGCGGTTACCGGTTCTCCGGCGGTGAGAAACAGCGCCTCGCCATCGCCCGGCTGCTGCTCAAGCAGCCGTCGATCGTCATCCTCGACGAGGCCACCGCCCACCTGGACAGCGAGTCGGAGGCGGCCGTTCAGCGGGCCCTCGCCGAGGCGTTGCGCGGGCGGACCGCACTGGTCATCGCGCACCGGCTCTCCACGATCCGGGAAGCCGACCAGATCCTCGTACTGGACAAGGGCCGTATCGTCGAACGAGGCAGCCACGAGGAGCTGATCGTGGCCGGCGGCCTTTATGCCTCGCTCTATCGCACCCAGTTCACGGAGGCGGTGATCTGATGGGATTCCTGCTCACCCTGGCGGCGCTCGCGGTGGTGTGCCTGCTGATGCTGCGGTTCGCTCTGGGCCCGCCGTAAAGGGATCGGCGGCGGGGTGATGGGCCCGATCGACGAGGCCTGGCATCCGTCGGCTGACCGGTTCCGGCGGGAGATCGCGGTCCACGAACAGCGGGTTCTGCCACCCCGTCCCGGTGACGACCGGGACAGTCCATAGTGCACCGGGCGGTCTAGCCTCGGTGGCATGGAGATGGTTGCGCACGACCCGAAGGACGGCGTCTATTCGGCTACCAGCGACTATGTGCATGCCATGGAGGTCCGGGGTGCCCAGCGGACGCTTTACATCTCGGGGACGATGGGCCTCGACCCCGCGGGGAAGCCCGGTGGCACCCTCAGCGAGCAGCTCGTGCTCGTCTGGGACAACATCCGCGCCATTCTGGCCTCGGCCGGGATGACGGTCGACAACATCGTCCGCCAGACGAGCTATCTGCGGGACGTGTCCTACGCCGAGGAGAACGCGGCGGCCCGGGTGGCAGCCCTCGGCGGCCGCGGCGTCCCGACCACCGCGATCGTCGTACAGACCCTGGACAGTGACTGGCTGATCGAGCTGGAGATCGTCGCGGCGGCCTGAGGCCGCTGCAACCGGCCGGCCGTTGCGTTGGCCGGCCCCTGCGTTGGCTGACCCTTACGCTGGCCAATCCGCGGGTTGGTGGCCCCTACGTTGGCCGGGCCTCACGTTGGCCGGGCTTCGTGGGTGCGCCGGGTTCGGACGGTTCCCCAGGTTCGGAGCGCTGGCCAGGCGCGGACGCCCGGGCGGCGGCTCGGAGAGCGGCGAACTCGTTGATCAAGGCGGGGAGCTGGAAATGGGCGTTCAGGCCGCTCGGGTTCGGAAGGACCCAGACCGGGACGCCCGCGATCGTCTCCTCCTGGGGACCGATACGGGCTTTCGGGCGCCCGAAAGCAGCGCGGTAGGCGGTCACGCCCAGCACCGCCAGGTATCGCGGTCGCAACCGGCCGGCCCGCTCCGCGAGGCGGGCGCCGCCCGCGACGAACTCCTCCGGCGACAACTCGTCGGCGCGGGCGGTGGCGCGCTCGACGACGTTGGTGATGCCGAGGCCCAGAGCGGGCAGAAGGTGCTGTTCGGAAGGATGCAGCAGGCGGTCGGTGAAGCCGGCGCCATGCAGCGCCGGCCAGAACCGGTTCCCCGGGCGGGCGAAGTGATGGCCGGTCGCCGCCGAGTACAGGCTCGGATTGATGCCGGAGAACAGGACGAGCAGATCCGGGCCGGTCACGTCCGGGATGGTGCGATCCGCCGCTGCCGCGATCTCTTCGGCGCTCGGCCGGCGTACCGCCGCCGGGGTCAGGGTCCCGGGTTGGACCCGAATCGGCGGCCGAGCCGCCGCAGACCCGGACCCGGTGAGGCGCACCGCCCGCCCGGTCACCGGCGGCCGGGCGGCAGAAGAGGCCCGGCCGGCGGTCGGTGGTGGGGCTGCGGCAGGAGGCCCGCCGGAGGGTGGGTGGGCGGCGGGCGAAGCCTGGCCGGAGGTCGGTGGTTGGGCCTCGAGCGAGGCCCCGCCGGAGGTCGGTGGGTGGGTCACAGGGTTCGGAGGGCGCCGCCGTCGACCGCGACCGCCACGCCCGTCACGTAACTGGCCGCCGGGGAGAGCAGGAAAGCGGCGACGCGGCCGAATTCCGTCGGCTCGCCGATGCGCCCCAGCGGGACGCCGGCCGCGACCGACTCGGCGGCGGCGACCGGGTCGGCCGCCGCCTCGAAGAGCTCCCGGCTGCGGTCGGTCATGAACCGGCCGGGCAGGATGCTGAGCACCCGGACGCCGCGTGCCCCGAACTCGTCGGCCATGTCCTTCGCCACCATCGCCAGACCGGGACGGAACCCGTTGGAGAGACCGAGCCCGGCCAGCGGCGTCTTCACCGAGGTGGACAGCACCAACCCGATCGCACCGCCTTCCGGCAGCGCCGACGCGAACGTCCGCGCCGCCCGCACCGAGCCGAGGAACACCGTCTCGAACGCGCTCGTCCACTGGTCGTCGCTCATGCTCGACGCGGTGCCCGGAGCCGGGCCACCCACCGAGACCAGGGCGCCGTCGAGCCGCCCGAACCGCTCCTGCGCGGCGTGCACGAGCTCCCGCGGGGTGCTCGGGTCCGACAGGTCGGCCGCCACGCCGAGAGCATGGTCGGGTCCGCCGAGAGCGGTGACCGCCTCGGCGACCCGGTGGCCGTCACGGGAGGAGATCACCACGCGCGCGCCGTCGCCGACCAGCGCCTGCGCCGTGGCGAACCCGAGCCCGCGCGAGGCTCCGGTGAGGATGAAGACACGATCAGCGAGCCCGAGATCCATACCCTGATCCTGCCACCCCGCGATGCAGCGCGTTCGCCGTGGCCGCGTCGGCGGGCAGGAACGCCTCGATGGCGAGCTCGGACAGTGTCACGTCGCGCGGGGTGCCGAGAACCGTGGTGATGCTGAAGAAGTCCAGGTCGTCGAAACGGAGCGGAACGACCAGGCCGTCCGGCCGGGCCGTGACCTCGCCACCGGGATAGCCGGCCAGCTCGGTCCGCAGATCGCGCAGCTCCGGGTCACCGGTCGCGGCGGTCTGCCGGTCGAGGCGATGCAGGATGTGGGTACGCCATTCGGCGAGGTTCCGGATCCGTGGTGCCATGCCGGCCGGGTGCAGTGCCAGGCGCAGGACGTTGACCGGCGGCGTCAGCAGTTCGGCGGCGCATCCGGCGGTGAACAGAGCCACCCCGTCGTTGGCGTCGACCATCGTCCAGTGCCGGTCCACCAGCACCGCGGGATGGGGCGCATGCCCGGCCAGCACGTTGCGGAGTGCGGTGAGCACGTCGGCCAGCGGCGGGCCGTCCAACTCGGACTCGGAGTAGGCGGGGGCGTACCCGGCGGCGAGCAGCAGCTCGTTGCGGGCCCGCAGCGGCACGTCCAGCTCCTCGGCCAGGCGCAGCAGCATCTGCCGCGTCGGCCGGGACCGGCCGGTCTCCACGAAGGACAGATGCCGCGTCGACACCCCGGATCGGCCGGAGAGGCCGAGCTGGCTCATCCGCCGTGTGTCCCGCCAGCCGCGCAGCAGCCTGCCCACCTCACTCATTCCGGCAGCGTAGGCAGCCGCCGGCGGCGAGGCCATTACCCGCGGGGTAATCGACGGCGTTACCGCATCCCGGCAGGCTTCGAGCAGCAGGACGACCGACATGGAGGAACCGAGAGATGAGCGACTTCGACACCGTGATCGAGCGTTACCTCGCCGTGTGGAACGAGACCGACCCGGCCGCCCGGCGGACCGCGATCGACGAGATCTTCGCCGAGCGTGTGCGTTACGTCGACCCGCTGGCCGCGGTCGAGGGGCGGGAGGCGCTGGACGCGTTGATCGGTGCGGTGCAGCAGCAGTTCGCCGGGTTCGTGTTCGCCCCGGGCGGGCCGGTCGACGCCCACCACGACCAGGCGCGTTTTACCTGGAATCTGGGCCGTCCGGGAGAGGAGCCGCTGGTGGCCGGTTTCGACGTGGCCGAACGCGACGCCGACGGCCGGATCTTCCAGGTTCTCGGGTTCATCGACCGGGCGCCGGCCCTCTGACCGGGGGTGTGGCCGCCGTTCAGGCGATCCGCTCACGGGTGATGTCGTGGGGGCACCGGTGCGGAGCCTCGCGGCTCAGTGGCGCCGGACGGCATCCTCGACCACGTCCAGGACGGCTGCCAGCTCACCCGCGGGGCGGCCGGTGGCCAGATGGAGAACGAGTCCGTCGTACGCCAGCTCGAGGAACTGGGTGAGCACTTCGACCGGGACGTCGTCGCGCAGGACGCCGGCGTCCCGCTGCCGCTGCAGCCGCTCGCGGGTGGCGTCGGCGATGGCGGCGGAGCGCTGGGCCCAGCGTTTGGCGAAAGCCGCATCGGTACGCCGGCGGTGCGCCACCTCGAGCTGGGTGCCGAGCCAGCCGGCCGTGTCGCCCTCGCTGTTGCCGGCGCGTTCGAGCAGGTCGCGCATCACCTGGACGAGGCCGTTGCGGGCGACGGTCTCGGCCATGCTGGCGGCGTCGTCCTCGGCGACGGCGAGGAACAGATGCTCCTTGTCCCGGAAATGGTGAAAAATCGCGCCGCGGGACATGCCCGTGGCTTCCTCGAGCCGCCGCACGGTCGCGCCGCCGTAGCCGTACCGGGCGAAACAGTTGCGGGCCGCGTTGAGGATCTCGTGGCGGCGCGCATCTAGCTGGTCCTGACTCACCCTGGGCACGCCGCTGATCGTTTCACGGGCCATCACCGTCTTGCAATCCGTACGTACGGCTTACTAGGGCACGGCATCCCCTGATCGGATGACGCCAATTTCGTCATGCTCTCAGCGGTTTGTTGACACTCCTGGGCTTCTCGGTTCCGCGGCCGCTCACGTAAAGTGCCCGCGTGCCTCTAGTCTTCCTCGCTCTGGACGACACCCTGCTCGATCGCAGCGGTGCGTTCCGGCTGTGGGCCAAGGGGTTTCTGGACGAGATCGCGGCACCGCAGGATGATCTGGAGTGGCTGGTCGCGGTGGACGCGGACGGCCTGACCTCCCGCTGGGACCTCGCCGACCTGATCCGCGACCGCTACCGGCTGCGGGTCTCGTCGATCGACCTGGTCGACGAGCTGAACGGTGGACCACTCACCTACGAACGTCTCGACCCCATGGTGGGTTGCGCTCTGGAAATCGCCGGCGATGCCGGACTGGTCCCGGTGGTCGTCACGAACGGCCCGGCCGAGCAGCAGGAGTCGCGGATCCGCCGGACCGGTCTGGACCGGTACGTCGCCGATTGGGTGATCTCCGAGGAGTGCGGGGTCAGCAAGCCGAACCCGCGGATCTTCGCACTGGCCGCACAGCGGGTACGGATGCGGCTGGCCGGGGCGTGGATCCTCGGGGACAGCCCGGAGGCGGACATCGGCGGGGCGGCCGCGCTCGGTCTGCCGAGCGTGTGGCTGCACCGCGGGCGGGACTGGGTGGACAACCGGTTCGCGCCGACCCACGCGGTCGGCAACGTCATCCAGGGAATCTCGGCGATCATGGCGGCCCGCTGAAGGTCGCGGCACGGCTCGGAAGGCCGTGTCGGCCAGCGGAAAGGCGCCCGCAGAGAACCCGGGGAAAAGGCCGCCGAAAATTAGGTTGCGCTCGTGGCGGCGATCCGCGAGAGTCGACCGCGCACTGAGTCACGGGCCTGTCAACGGGCCCGGCGAGAGAGAAGGGGGTGTGGACCGAATGGCTGTCGTTGTGATGCCTGCTGTCCTCGTTTCCCCGAAAACTTCTTTCTCCGAGGAGAACCTCCAGTGCGCGAGCACGATTCGTACGGCTCCACCACCATGCGCGGCAAGCGTCGCAAGTTCGACGACGACGAGCCCGATTTCCTGAAGCGCGGCCGGCCCGAGCCGGCCCTGAAAGAGGACCCGGATCTGCCCGAGGAGGGCGACCGGTGGTCCACCTGGGATGGTGCTCTGCACGGTCCCGAGCCTCGTCCCGACTGGGTGCGCACCGAATACGGTGCCGTCGACACCGAGCTGGGCATGCTCAAGACCGGTAAGGAAGCTGACGTCTTCCTGGTACGCCGGGCGATTCCCGGCACCGGCAAGACCAGCATGCTGGCCGCCAAGCGCTACCGCGACGGCGACCATCGCCTGTTCCACCGCGACGCCGGATATCTGGAGGGCCGCCGTGTCCGCCGGTCCCGGGAGATGCGGGCCATGACCAACCGCACCGCGTTCGGCAAGGAGCTGATCGCGGGACAGTGGGCGGCCGCCGAGTTCGGCGCGCTGGGCCGGCTGTGGGAGATCGGGCGGGAGGGTGGCCTGGTCTGCGTGCCCTACCCGGTGCAGCTCATCGGCACCGAGCTCATGATGGAGTTCATCGGCGACTGGGAGACCGGTGAGGCGGCGCCACGGCTCGCCCAGGTCCGGGCCGACCCGGACAAGCTGGCCGACCTGTGGCGGCAGATGACCGACGCGCTGTCGGTCCTGGCCCGGGCCCAGGTGGCTCACGGCGACCTGTCGCCCTACAACACGATGGTGCACGACGGGCGGCTCGTCATGATCGACCTGCCGCAGATCGTGGACGTGATCGCCAACCCGCGCGGTGGTGAGTTCATCGCCCGCGACGTGCGCAACGTGGCGAGCTGGTTCCGGTCACGGGGCATCACCATCGACGAGGACGAGCTGATCGAGCGCCTGCTCTTCGAGGCGGGGCTGCACTGAGGTGTACGAGGCCCGGTCCGCGGCCGCCGCGTCCGCGGTGGCCGCGACCGGGGCCGCGTCACTGAATGTAGTTCTCCACCTCGGCGGTGCCGTGTGCCTTCTCGGCGTCCGGGTCGTGCCCGGCGTCACGGGCCGCACGGCGCCGCCGCAGCAGATCCCAGCACTGGTCGAGGGACTCCTCGACCTCCTGGAGGCGGCTGTGCTCCTCGTCGGTGGAGATCTTGCCCTCGCTCAGTTGACGGCGAAGCGTGTGCTCCTCGTCGACGAGCTCGTTGATCCGGCCCAGAACAGTCTTGTCATCCATTCTTGGAGCCTATTCACCAGACCGGTTCCGGTGGCGAACCAGGTGGTGTGTCCGGCAGCCCGAGCAGCGACCGCATGTCCGTGATGTCTCCCCGCAGGCGCCGGAACAGGGCCCGGGGGTCGTCGGCGAGAGCACTCAGCGCTGCGGCGCGCCGGCCGAGCTCGCGTTCCCACTCCACGGCGACACGGTCCGGGCGGATGCGGTCGAAGTGCTTGCGGGCCGATTCGGCGTCACCGCTCAGCCCGGCCGCGGCCCCGGCGTGGAAGGCGTGCCACCACGAGGTGGCGGTGATCCGGCTCTGCGGGGCCGACAACACTTTGGCGACGTCCGCCGGACTCGCGATCTCCTGCCGTAGCTGGAGCACCCGTTGCCGGGCGATACCGGTGATCTGCCGCAGGCCGGCGGCGAACTGGTCGTCGTCGACGTGCCGGATGCTCTGCACCCAGACGTGGCCGTCCTGGGGCCACTCGGTGGTGAAGTCTCCGGTCTCCTCCCGCCAGAACAGGCGGCCACCCAGGTCGTAGGTGAACTCCTGCATCGGTCCCCACAGGAACTTCGCGGCCACCGTCAGGTGGGTCTCCCCGCTGCGGCTGCGCTCGAAGACGACGAGCAGCAGCCACCAGTCGCGGTCCTCGACCCACACGCGGGTGCGATTGTGGCGGCGCAGGCCGAGCGGGCGCAGTTCGGCCTGCGCCGCCGCGACGACCATTTGATCAGGTGTGGGCATCGACCGACCCTAACGGGAGTACGGTCGGTCGGTGACGCTTGACGCTCAGAGGGAGCACATTCTTTCCGGCCGGATGTACAACGACCTGACCGACGAGCTCGTCGAAGCCCGGCAGCGGACCGTTCTGCTGACCGACGAGTACAACGACAGTTTCGGCAGGCCGCCGGCGGAGCGGGAGGCGATCCTGCGGCGGCTGCTCGGCTCGGCCGGGCGGGACTGCTACTTCGAGCCGACATTCCGGTGTGAGTTCGGCTTCAACATCAGCATCGGGGACGCGTTCTACGCCAACTTCGACTGCGTGATGCTCGACGGCGGCGGCATCACCATCGGCGATCACGTGCTGTTCGGGCCGCGGGTCGGCATCTACACGTCCAACCACGCGATCGACGCCGCGGAGCGGGCAGCCGGAGCCTGTTACGCCAAGCCTGTGACGATCGGGAACAACGTGTGGGTCGGCGGCGGGGTCACGATCAACCAGGGCGTGACGATCGGCGACGGTTCGATCATCGGCTCCGGCAGCGTGCTGACCAGGCCGGTCCCGGCGGGCGTCATCGCGGCCGGGGTCCCGGCCCGGGTGCTGCGCGAGATCACCGACGCCGACCGCACCGGCTGGCGGCCCTGAAACCTGCGCCTGGACGGGCGGCTGGTCGGGAACTGCGGCATCTTCCCCGGGCGGACCGGTCCGGCCGAACCGGAGATCGGTTACATGATCCGCTGGAGCGACCGGGGACGCGGCTTCGCCGGCGAGACGGTGGGAGCGGTCCTCGAGGAGTGCGGGCGGGCCGGTCTCGGCCGTGTGTGGACGACGGTCCGGGCCGGCAACACCGCCTCGCGGCGGATCATGCAGCGGTACGGCTTCCGCGTGCTCCGCGCCGAGGAGGATCTGCTGTTCCACGCGGCCGACCTGCGCGGGGAACAGTTGCTCGCCCGTACCGGAGCAAGCATGTAGAAAGCGGAACGGCCCGCCTCCCGGGAGTGGGAAGCGGGCCGTGACGTGGGAGATCAGCTGCGGAGCATCTTGCGGAGCACGTACTGCAGGATGCCGCCGTTGCGGTAGTAGTCGGCCTCGCCGGGCGTGTCGATGCGGACCACCGCGTCGAACTCGACACCGGTGTCGGTGGTGACCTTGACGGTGCGCGGCGTGGTGCCGTTGTTCAGCTCGGTGACGCCGGCGAACGAGAATGTCTCGGTGCCGGTGAGGCCGAGCGACTCGGCGTTCTGGCCCTGCGGGTACTGCAGCGGGAGCACGCCCATGCCGATCAGGTTCGAGCGGTGGATGCGCTCGTAGCTCTCGGCGATGACGGCACGGACACCGAGGAGCATGGTGCCCTTGGCCGCCCAGTCACGCGACGAGCCGGAGCCGTACTCCTTGCCGGCCAGGATGACCAGCGGGATGCCGGCCTCCTTGTAGGCGACCGAGGCGTCGTAGATGGTGGTCTGCTCGCCGGTCAGGTGGTTGAGCGTGAAGCCGCCCTCGACGTCGGTCAGCAGCTGGTTGCGCAGCCGGATGTTGGCGAACGTGCCCCGGATCATGACCTCGTGGTTGCCGCGGCGCGAGCCGTAGCTGTTGAACTCGGCGCGCGGGACGCCGTGCTCCGCGAGGTACTTGCCGGCGGGCGAGTCCGGCTTGATCGAGCTGGCCGGGGAGATGTGGTCGGTGGTGACCGAGTCGCCCAGCTTGGCCAGGACGCGGGCGCCGGCGATGTCGGTCACCGGGCTCGGGTCGGCCTGCATGCCCTCGAAGTACGGGGGCTTCCGGACGTACGTGGAGTCCTCGGCCCAGGCGAACGTGTCACCGGTCGGGGTGGGCAGCGACTGCCACTGCTCGTCGCCGGCGAAGACGTCGGCGTAGGCGGTGCTGAAGCCCTCCGCACCGATGGCCTGCGCGATCGTCTCGTCGATCTCGGCGTTGGTCGGCCAGATGTCGTTCAGGTAGACCGGCTTGCCGTCCGACCCGGTGCCGAGCGGCTCGGTGGTGATGTCGATGTCCATCGAGCCGGCCAGGGCGTACGCCACCACCAGCGGCGGGGACGCCAGGTAGTTCATCTTGACGTCCGGGTTGATCCGGCCCTCGAAGTTCCGGTTGCCGGAGAGGACGCTGACCGCGGTCAGGTCGGCCTCGTTGATCGCCGCCGAGACCTCCTCGGGCAGCGGGCCGGAGTTACCGATGCACGTGGTGCAGCCGTAACCGACCAGGTTGAACCCGATCTTGTCGAGGTACGGCGTGAGCCCGGCCCGGTTGTAGTAGTCCGAGACGACCTTCGAACCGGGGGCCAGGGTGGTCTTGACCCACGGCTTGCGGGTCAGGCCGCGCTCGACGGCCTTCTTCGCGAGCAGGGCGGCACCGATCATGACCTGCGGGTTCGAGGTGTTGGTGCAGGACGTGATGGCGGCGATGACGACCGCGCCGTGGTCCAGCTCGTACTCCACGCCGTCCTCACCCTTGACCAGGGTCGGCTTGGAGGGGCGGCCGTTCGCGTTCTGCGCGGCGCTGAAGGTGTGCGGCTTGTCCGCCTCCGAGTCGGCGTGGTTCGCCGGCGGGTCGCTGGCCGGGAAGGACTCCTCGCTGGCCTCGTCGGCGGGACCGGAAGCCTGCACGTAGTTCTTCAGGGCGTCCCGGAACATCGGCTTGGCCTCGCTGAGCAGCACGCGGTCCTGCGGGCGCTTCGGGCCGGCCAGCGACGGGACGATCGTCGACAGGTCGAGCTCGAGCTTCTCCGAGTAGTCCGGCTCGGCGGCCGGGTCCAGCCACAGGCCCTGCCGCTTCGCGTACGCCTCGACGAGCGCCACCTGCTGGTCGGTGCGGCCGGTCAGCTTCAGGTAGTCGATGGTCTGCTCGTCGATCGGGAAGATCGCGACGGTGGAGCCGTACTCCGGCGACATGTTGCCGATGGTGGCGCGGTTCGCCAGCGGGACGGCGCTCACGCCGGGGCCGTAGAACTCGACGAACTTGCTGACCACACCGTGCTTGCGCAGCATCTCGGTGATGGTGAGCACCAGGTCGGTGGCGGTGGTGCCGGCCGGGGCCTCGCCGAACAGCTTGAAGCCGACGACCCGCGGGATCAGCATGCTGACCGGCTGGCCGAGCATGGCGGCCTCGGCCTCGATGCCGCCGACGCCCCAGCCCAGCACGCCCAGGCCGTTGACCATGGTGGTGTGCGAGTCGGTGCCGACCACGGTGTCCGGGTAGGCCTGGCCGTTGCGCTCCATGATCGTACGGGCCAGGTATTCGATGTTGACCTGGTGCACGATGCCGGTGCCCGGCGGGACCACCTTGAACTCGTTGAACGCGGTCTGGCCCCAGCGCAGGAACTGGTAGCGCTCGCGGTTGCGCTGGTACTCCAGGTCCACGTTGCGCTGGAACGCGTCCTCGCGGCCGAACAGGTCGGCGATGACCGAGTGGTCGATGACCATCTCGGCCGGCGAGAGCGGGTTGACCTTGGTGGGGTCGCCGCCCAGGTCCTTCACGGCCTCGCGCATGGTGGCCAGGTCGACCACGCAGGGAACACCGGTGAAGTCCTGCATCAGCACCCGTGCCGGGGTGAACTGGATCTCGACACTCGGGTCGGCGTTCTGGTCCCAGCTGCCGAGCGCGTTGATGTGGTCGGCGGTGATGTTCGCGCCGTCCTCAGTACGCAGCAGGTTCTCCAGGAGGATCTTCAAGGAGTAGGGCAGGCGTTCGTGCCCCTTCACCTTGTCGATCGTGAAAATCTCGTAGCTCGCGTCTCCGACGCGCAGCTCGCTCTTCGCACCAAAGGTGTCGAGGCTGGCCACCGTCATCTCCTTCACACCCAGCGACTGGAAGTCAAGTCTTTCGCACCGAAAGGGCGACCTCTTGGTTAGGTTTGCCTAACTCTCGGTTGTGCGTCTTCGGTAAACCGTACGTCCGTCTTGCTAGCCGTCGCAAGGCGGGTCCCACGCGACGATCCTCGCAGTCCGTCGTCGGGACACCGGGAAAATGTCGTATCCCGCTGGGATGATGTGCCGGTGACGACGACGGAGATCATTGCGAGCGCGCCGGCCGTTCCCAGGACCCGTCCGCAGTGGCTGGTCGTGCACTATCGGCGGCCCGACGGTGACTACACCGACTGGGTCCTGCACGCCTGGGGCGATCTCGCACCCGGCGCCGACCTGGTCTATCCCGACGGCGTCCCGTTCGCCGGGGAGGACGCGTGGGGCCGGTTCGCCTGGGTGCGCGTCCCGGAGACCGCGCGGGAGATCGGCTTCCTGGTGCTCAACCGGCAGGGCGCCAAGGACGTCGACATCGACCGCTGGGTCGATCTCGGCGAGACCGGCGAGATCTGGGTCACGGCCGGCGACCGCCGGGTGTCGGTGGTCCCGCCCGAACTGCCCGAGGTCACCGGGGACACGGTGGTCATTCATTACCGGCGCCCGGCCGGTGATTACGGTGGGTGGGGCCTGCACTGCTGGGAGGGCGTCCCGGTCACGGAGAAGACCCGGTGGGGTACGCCGCACATGCCCGACCGCTTCGACGACTTCGGTGCGGTCTTCGAGGTCCGGGTCCGGCCGGACGCCGTCGGGCTGCGCTATGTGCTGCACCGCGGCGAGGAGAAGGACCTCCCCGACGACCAGCGGCTCGACCTCACCGTCTGCCGTGAGGTGTGGCTGACCGCCGGGGAGAAGGCGCCGGTCCACCCCCGCCTCGGGACGCTCGGGCCGGAGCTCGACCCGGCGCGGGCTCACGCCGTCTTCGTCGACCGGACCACCGTGGCCCTGCCCGAGTGGTTCGCTGCCCGTGCCGCCACCTTCACCCTCGGCTCCCTTGTGCTGGTGCCCCGGCCGGGTGGGCTGTTCCAGGGGCAGAGCCGCCGCTTCCCGCACCTGCGGGCCTATCGGGCGTTCGCGGTCCGTGAGCTCGGCGACGCCGCCCTGAGCGAGCTGCTGCGTGACCGGCTGCTGGTCACCGGCCGGGACGCCACGGGGGAGGTGGTGGCTCTCACCGCCGTGCAGATCGCCGGTGTCCTCGACGACCTCTACGCCGACGCCGCCGACGCGGAGCTCGGCCCGGTGATCGACGGCGACGGGACGCCACGGCTGGCGGTCTGGGCACCGACCGCCCGCACCGTGGAGCTCGAGCTGTTCCGGGAACCCGGCGACGAGCCACGCGTCCTGCCGATGGACCGTGACGACGTGACCGGCGTCTGGTCGATCACCGGCAAGCGCAAATGGCTCGGCCGGTGGTATCGCTTCCGCGTTCAGGTGTGGCAGCCGGCCGCTCAGCGGGTGGTGACGACAAGCGTCACCGACCCGTACTCGGTGTCGCTGGCCACCGACTCGACGCACAGCCAGCTCGTCGACCTGGCCGATCCGGTGCTGCGCCCGCCCGGCTGGGGCGCGGCTCCGAGGCCGGCCCCGGTGGCACCGGCCCGGATGCAGATCAGCGAGCTCTCGGTGCGTGACTTCTCCATCCTGGACGCCACCGTGCCGCCCGCCGAACGCGGCACGTACCTGGCCTTCACCCACCCCAACTCGGACGGGATGCGGCACCTGCGCTCGCTCGCCGAGGCCGGGCTCACCCACGTGCACCTGCTGCCGGTCAACGACTTCGCCACCGTGCCGGACCGCCGGGCCGACCAGGCGGTGCCCGCCTGCGACCTGGCCGCGTTCCCGCCCGACTCGGCCGAGCAGCAGCGGGCCGTCCTGGCGGTGGCCGACGAGGACGGTTTCAACTGGGGTTACGACCCGTGGCACTGGACGACGCCGGAGGGCAGTTACGCCACCGATCCGTCCGGTGCCACCCGGATCCTCGAGTTCCGCTCGGCGGTGGCGGCGCTGCACGGGGCCGGGCTCCGGGTGGTCCTCGACGTCGTCTACAACCACACCATGGGCGACGGCCTCGACCGGTTCAGCGTTCTCGACCGGATCGTGCCGGGCTACTACCACCGGCCGCTCGCCGACGGCAGCACCGCCGAGTCGAGCTGCTGCCCGAACACCGCCACCGAGCACACCATGATGGGCCGGCTCGTGATCGACTCGCTGATCACCTGGGCCCGCGAGTACAAGATCGACGGCTTCCGCTTCGATCTGATGGGTCACCACCCGCGGGCCAACATCCTGCAGGCGCGGGTCGCCCTCGACCGGATCGATCCGGACATCGTGCTCTACGGCGAGGGCTGGAACTTCGGCGAGGTGGCGTACGACGCCAGATTCGCTCAGGCCACCCAGGTCAACATGGCCGGCACCGGGATCGGCACCTTCAACGACCGGCTGCGGGACGCGATCCGCGGTGGCGGTGCGTTCGGCGACGATCCGGGGGTCCGCGGGTTCGCGACCGGCCTGGGCTCCGCCGTCCCGCTGTGGCTGCACGACCAGATCAAGGTGGGGCTGTCCGGGGCGCTGGCGACCTACCGGTTCCTCGCCCACGACGGCGTCGAGCGCAGCGGCGCGCAGATCGGCTACAACGGCTCACCCACCGGGTACGCCCACGCGCCCGGCGAGGCGGTCAACTACGTCGACGCCCACGACAACGAGATCCTGTACGACGCGATGGCGTTCAAGCTGCCCACCGGCATCGCCCCGGCCGACCGGGCCCGGATGCAGGTGCTCGCGCTAGCGCTGGTGGTACTGAGCCAGGGCGCCGGGTTCGTCGCGCTCGGTACCGAGCGGCTGCGGTCCAAGTCGCTGGACCGGAACTCGTTCAACTCCGGCGACTGGTTCAACCAGATCCGCTGGGACCCGGGCCTGGGCAACGGGTTCGGTGTGGGTCTGCCACCCGAGCCCGACAACGGCGACAAGTGGGACTTCGCCCGGCCGCTGCTCCGCGATCCGGCGCTGGTGCCCACGCCCGACCTGATCGCCATGACCGCCGAGCGTTACCGGGAACTCCTCCGGATCCGCCGGTCGTCACCGGTGTTCGGGCTGCCGACCGCCGATGAGGTGCAGCGACGGCTGTTGTTCCCGCTCAGCGGCCCGGCCGAGCAGCCCGGCGTCATCGTGATGAGCCTGGACGCGACCGGTCTCGACGCCCGCTGGAGCCGGATCGTGGTGGTGTTCAACGCGACCGGCGCCCCGGCCGGCCCGCCGATCCCGGACGCCGGGCGGTTGCGTCCGCATCCGGAGCTGACCACGTCGGCCGACCCGGTGCTGCGCACCGCCACCCCGTCCGGGATCCCGGCCCGATCGGTGGCGGTCTTCGTGGCCGACGTCGCCTGACCGCGCCGCGCATGCCGAGCGTGGTTGCGCTACATTGCGCCGCGTGAGCCGTCGAGCGGAGGTTGTGGTGCGGGTAGAACGGGCCGTGTGCACGTTGATCTTGGTGGGCCTGATCGGCGGGTGCACCTCGGACAACGAGAAGCCGGCGACCCAGAATCCGCCGGCGGCCGCGACCGGCGCCGCCGCGGCGGGCGGGTCGGCACCGGCCTGGACCGAGCCGGCCAACTACAGCTTCGCGCTGAGCCGCGGATGCGAGGAAGCCGCCCCGGTCGGCCGCTACCAGGCCACCGTGGCAAACGGCAAGATCGTCACGTCCGAGCGGATCGGCGCGCTGTCCGCGGTGCCGTCGACCTCGGCCGAGGTCGATCTGGGCCCGGCCACCGAGGGGCAGCAGGGCGAGGAGATCGAGGTTCCGACCCTCGCCGAACTCGTCGCGATGGCGAAGACCGCCGAGGAGGACGGCGCCGAGGTGTCCACCGAGTTCCACGCCGGCGACGGTCACCCGGTCAAGGTGAAGATCAACGTCGGCGACGACCCGCTCCAGGCCGAGTGCTGGAACGTCAGCGAGTACCGCGCCGGCTCCTAGAGCCCTCAGCACCGCCGGACGTCCCGGGCGGGCCCTCAGGCGTCGCCGGACGTTCCGGGCGGGTCCTCAGGCGTCGCCGGACGTTCCGGGCGGGCCCTCAGCGTCGCCGGACGTTCCGGGCGGGCTCGTTCGGGACCGCCATGTGCTGAGCCCGCCGTGGCGACGCAGTCGCACGGCGGGCTCCTGGTGCTCAAGTTGGCGACCTCCCCGGACGGTCAGCCGGGCAGGCGCGGGCCCGCCTCCCGCTGCGACGCGAGCCACTGCTCGACCTCGCCGGACGAGCGCGGCAGACCGGCCGACAGGTTGCGGCAGCCGTCCGCCGTGACCAGCACGTCGTCCTCGATGCGCACGCCGACGCCGCGCAGCTCCTCGGGAACCAGCTCGTCCTCCGGCTGGAAGTAGAGACCCGGCTCGACGGTCAGGACGTAGCCCTCCTTGAGCGGGCCCTCCCGGTACGCCTCGCTGCGGGCCGCCGAGCAGTCGTGCACGTCGATGCCGAGCATGTGCCCGAACCCGTGCAGCGTCCACCGCCGGTAGATCGTGCTGTCGTCGCTCATCGCCTCGTCCACGCTGACCGGCAGCAGGCCCAGGTCGTGCAGGCCCTCGGCGAGCACCCGCATGCACACCTTGTGCACGTCCTTGAAGACCACACCGGGCTTGATGGCGTCCATGCCGGCCTGCTGCGACGCGTGCACGATGTCGTAGACCTGCCGCTGCAGCGGCGTGAACGTGCCGCTGACCGGGACGGTCCGGGTGACGTCGGCGGTGTACAGGTTGTTGCCCTCGACACCCATGTCCATCAGGAGCAGCTCGCCCGGCTTGGTCACGCCGGTGTTGCGCACCCAGTGCAGGATCGTCGCGTGCGGGCCGGCGCCGACGATCGACGTGTAGCCGACGTCGTTGCCGTCGTGCCGCGCGCGCAGCCCGAAGACACCCTCGAGCAGGCGCTCCTTGACGCTCCGGTCGGCCGGCAGGACACGGGCCACGTCCTCGAAACCGAGGACGGTGGCGTCGATGGCGGCCTGCAGCTGCGCGATCTCCCACTCGTCCTTGACCAGCTTCAGCTCGGAGATCACCCGGGCCAGCTCGCGGTCACGCAGCTTCGTGCGGTCCGGCTCGTACGCCAGGACGGCCCGGTCCACGTTCAGGTCGAGACCGCGCAGCACCCGGGTGCGGCCCGGCGCCGACCCGGCCAGAGCGGCGCCCAGGTCGCCCAGCGGCGCGGCGGTCAGCCCGAGCTCGGTCGACTTCTCGGCCAGCGTGTGCGTGCGGCCCACCCACAGCTCGCCGTTGCGGTCCCGGAAGAAGCGGTCGGTCTCCTTCGAGTTGCGCTGCCGGGTGTAGAGCACCGCGTCGTGCCCGGAACCGCTCGGGTGCAGGATGAGCACGCTGTCCGGGTCGCGGTCACCGGTCAGGTAGAAGAAGTCGCTGCCCGGCCGGAAGTGGTAGTCGGTGTCGTTGGCGCGCACCTTCTCGTTGCCGCTCGGGATGACGATCGTCTCGCCGGGGAAGGCCTCGGAGAGATCGTTGCGGCGTTTCGCGTAGTTGGGCACCTCCGGCAGAGGCGCGACGGCCAGCGGATCCTCCCGCCAGCCCTGACGCATGAAGCTCAGGAACGCCTCGGGAAAGTCGGGGTCGTGCGACTCCGTCTTCGGCGCGGGCTGGTTCTTGCCGCTGTTATCGGCCATCGTGGGTGCCTCCGTTCTCGGTGCCACCGACGTTACCGTCTGAACCGCCGGGCCCGTGAGGGCCGGTACCCGGCGTCCGGACGAGCCCGATCAGTCCTCGTCGTCCCGGGTCAGGCACGCCAGCCGGGCGCCCGCGGTACCGGCCTCGCCGGGAGTGGTGTGCGTGTGCTCGGCGTGCAGCACGAGCGACCACGGCGGCCTCGTCTCGTGGAAGTTCCAGGCCTGTGTGGCGCGGACCCGGCCGACGCCGTTCGCGTTGGCGACGAAGTCGAGCCACACCTCGTTCGCCGGGTTCGCGTAGGCCGGATCGACCGACGGCTTCCCCGGTCGGGCCGCGGGGTCGAGGCGCTGCTGATAGTGCGGTCCGGCCGCGGCCGGATCCTTGCCGCACTCGCTGGTGTGCAGATGCGCGCCGTACGCCCGGCCGGGTTTCAGACCGGTGGCGAGCAGGCTCACCCGTACGCCACCCTCGGTCTTGACGACGGTGACCCGAGCCCGTGCGCCCACCGGAACCGCCATCGTGTCGTAGGTGACCGCCTTGGCGCCGTCGCGCCAGGTCTTGAAGGTGCCCTCGGACGTCTGCGCGGGCTCCGCCTGCGCCGCGGGAGCGGGTGCGGCGCCGGTGAGCAGCAGCGGCACCGCGAGGGCCAGCAGTTTCGTCTTCATCCCGAAATTCTCCCAAATTCACTCATATCATCGCGGAGGTCCGGGTCGTCGTGGCCCTCCGGTGCCCGGACCGCTTGGGACCGGGCCGCCGGAGTGAGAGGCTGACGCCGTGGGCTACGCGATGGTGATGGGCGAGGCGCTGATCGACCTGCTCGAAGCAGACCTCGACGGCGAACAGGTCTACCGGCAGGCGATCGGCGGGGCGCCGCTCAACGTCGCGGTCGGGGTCGCACGCCTCGGCGGCGCGGTCCGCTACGCCGGGACCCTCGGCAGCGACGTCCTCGGCGACCGCATCGCTGCCTTCCTCCGCGACACCGGCGTCGACGACCGGGGTGTACGGCGGGTCGCCGCTCCCACCACCCTCGCCGTCACCACGTTCGAGGGCGCCGAGCCGACATTCACCTTCTACGGCGAACCGCCGTCCTACGCCCTCCTCGGCGCGGACGACGTCGACCTCGCCGGTGCCGCGGGTGCCGCCGTCCTCTACACCGGATCCATCTGCCTGCTGCGCGAACCGTTCCGGGCTGCCGCACGCGCCGCCTGGCGGACCTCCGGGCCGCTGCGGGTCTTCGACCCCAACGTACGGCCCACCCTGCTGCCGGACACCGCCGCCGTGGACGCCCTGCGCGACCTCGTCGAGGAGTTCTCCGCCACTGCTGACCTGGTGAAACTAAGCTCGGCGGATGCCGTGACGCTCTACGGCGAGCACGATCCGGCAGCCGCCGCGGCCCGGATCCGGGGACTCGGCGCGGGTGCCGTGGTGGTGACCTGCGGTTCGAAGGGCGCCCATGTCGACGCCCCGGACGGCGCCACCATGATCCCCGCCCCGGTGGTGGCGGCCGTCGACGCCACCGGCGCCGGCGACTCGGTGATGGCCGCGCTGATCAGCCGCCTGCTGGCCACCGGGCGGCTGGGTGGCGTCGACGACTGGACCGGGCACGTGCGCTTCGCCCTGTCGGTGGCCGGTCTCGTCTGCGAACGCAAGGGCGGCGCCGTCGCGATGCCCACCCCCGACGAGCTCCGGGCCCGCTGGGGCTGAGCACCCCGCGTGGTGACCTGCGGCGCGAATAGGGGCGGGGGTCACCACGCTGCGGCTGCGTGCCGGCAGTGGGGTGAGTTGCGGTGTGTTCCGGGCCGCGGGTCACCACGCGGGGAGGGTCAGTCGCCGAGGGCTCGGGCGATGAAACGCTGCCGATCGAGGAGGACGCGTTCGATGCGGACCTCGGCGACCAGCGTGTCGCCGTCGTGGACGGTCACCTCGAAGAACAGTTTCGGCCCGTCCACCTTGGTCAGCGTGGCATGCGCGGCGACCCGGCGGCCGAGCGGCGTCGGCGCCCGGTGCTCGATCTCGGCCCGGCTGCCGACCGTGGTGATCCCGCCGGGGATCAGGCGCGCGGTCGCGGCGACCGTCGCCGCCTCGGCCAGGGCGAGAACCCGCGGCGTGGCCAGGACCGGCACATCGCCGGAGCCGAGGGACTGGGCGGTGTCGGCGTCGGTGACCGTCAACTCGACCCGGGCGCTGAGACCGGGTGCGAACTCCGGAAGCTCCACTGGTAGAGCTTAAGACTGTTGGGGCCGCTGCCAGTACGTCTCGTCGGCCGGATCGCCGGGCGGCGGCGGAACGGCGCCGAGCGGTAGCGCCCCGGGCGGGATGAAGCCGGGCGAAACGTCACCGGACGAGACGGCAGCCGACGATCCCGGGCCGGTCGGGACAGGGCCGGGCGAGACAGCAGCGGGCGGGACGGCGCCGGGCGGGACGGCAGCGGACGGCACCTGGCTGGGCGAGATAGGGCCGGTCGGGGCTGGGCCGGTCGGGATCGCAATGGGCGGAATGCCGTCGTGAGCGGCGGCGCGGGCCTGGCGGGCGCGGGCGGCCAGCTGATCGGCGATCGCGTACGCCTCGGTGAGGTCCCGGTCGCGGGCCACGCCGGCGCGCCCGCCGGCGGTGTCGGCGTAGACGGTGGCCAGCCCGAACCGCCGCTGCAGCGGGCCCTGCACGACTCGCACGCTCTGCATCCTGGCGTACGGCACGAGCGTCATCTCCCTGGTCAGTCGCCCGGACCGGCTCACGAAGACCGTGTCGGCGAGCCCCGCACCGTAGAACCGGAGCCCGAACGGGTGCAGCCAGCGGGCCCGCAGCGGGGGCGGTGAGGTGGCGAGCCCGGCCAGGTCGACGCCGGGCAGGGCGGCCGCGACCAGGGTGCGGGCCTGGGCCGGGTCGCCGACCGGCATGAGACGGTCGGAGCCCTGGTCGTCGCCGGGCTCGGGGCCGGACATGCCGGCCACGTCCAGTGTCAGGTACAGCCAGCGCTTGCTCCGCCACAACAGCGGCCAGATGATCCGCACGGTCTGCACGCGGTGCGGCGGCACGACCTGGCTGCGGGTCTCGAGCAGCCCGTAGTTGACGATCAGCCGTTCCCCGCGGAACAGCCGGAAGTTCCAGTCGCGCAGCACCCGCCGGATCGGCTGCAGGAGCACACCGGCCATCGCGGTGACGGTGCTGGCGATGCCGATGAACGTCCACGTGCCCTCCATCACGAACTGCGTGATCACCCAGGCCACACCGAACGGCAGGAAGAACGCCTGCGGCGTGAGCAACTGGCTGATCAGCAGGTTGCGGTTGCGGACCTGGAAGAGCGGCGGCTGCTCCGCTACGGGCATGGCGGGCGCCGCGACGGAGGACGGATGGGTGGCGGGGCCCGATGAGGCGGCGGCCGCGCGGGCGGACAGGGAGAGCAGCCGCTCGCGCAGCGCGGCCGCGTCCCGGACGGTCAGGTAGGCGAGCGGCGCCTCGGTCTTGCTGCCGCCGACGACCTCGAGCCGGAGCTCGGCGAGCCCGCTGAGCTGGGCGAGCAGCGGCCGGCGCACCTCGACGGCCTGGAGCCGGTCGAGTGGGATGGCCCGGTTGCGCCGCCACACGAGTCCCTCGGCGATGCGCAGCTCGCGGCCGACGACGTGGTAGCCGGTGTTCCACCACCCGATCGCCGAGACGACCACCACGGCGACCGCGAGGCCGAGGACGATCAGCGCGAAGTCGGTGGCCCCGACCCGCCCGAGGGTGTTCCAGGAGAGCGCCGCGGCGATCACGGCGATGCTCTTGGCACCTTTCAGCAGCGGGCTGAGCGGGTGGAGCCGCTGACGGGCCTCGGCGTCCGGCCCGGCGAAAGGCACGTCCGGCCCGGCGGAAGGCACGGCGTCCGGCCCGGCGGAAGGCACGGCGGAAGGCGCGGCGTCCGCTGCCGGTCCCGGTTGCGGCAGACCCTCAGCCGGTACGTCCGGAGTCGCCGGCCCGCCCAGCGCGGGCCCGGCCGGCAGATCAGCGTCCGGCGGCGTGGGGTGGGGGAGCCCGGCGCTGGTCACAGGCCCTCGGCCCGGTCCTCGCCGAGGGCGGTCAGCCGGTCGCGCAGCCGGGACGCCTCGTCCGGTGGCAGGCCGGGGACCCGGGCGTTGCTTGCCGCGGCGGCGGTGTGCAGCTGGACGGTGGCGAGCCCGAACGCCCGCTCCAGCGGCCCGGCCGTGACGTCGACGTACTGCATCCGCGCGTACGGGACGATGGACAGGTGCCGGACCACCAGGCCGTGCCGGACCAGCAGGTCCTTGTCGCGTTCGGCGTAGCCCCAGGCCCGGACGGCCCGGACGGCGACGACGGCCCGCCAGACACCGAGCAGCACCACCGCCCCCATGCCGTAGAACCAGGGCGACCCACCGACGATCAGGTATCCGGCGAGCAGGCCGCCGAACAACGCCACGGTCCAGGCGGCGATCCCGATCAGGTGGACGACGATCAGGCGGGGGGAGACCGGGCGCCATGCGACGGTGCCGGGCCAGGGCTCCAGTGCATCGACGGCGGTTGACGCAGACGGCTCGCTCACACCTGAAGCCTAGGAGACGATCGCACCGTCCGACGAGGCGAAGGGAGTGACCTCACGCAGGAAACCGCGCGCCTCGAGGAAGCTGCCCAGGGTGGACCGGTGATCGCCGCAGGCCAGCCAGGTCTTCCGGCGCTCCGGCGTGTGGATTTTCGGGTTGTTCCAGTGCAGCTTCCACTCGGCCGCGGCCCGGCAGCCCTTGGCCGAGCACTGCGGTGCGATCGGTGGCGTGAGCTGGGGCTGGATCTGCAGGAAGTCCTCGACCATGCCGTAACAGTACGGATGGGAGCGGAAAAGTTTGAGCGCCGGGCGGCCACGGGGGAAGCCGCCCGGCGACGAGGCAAATGCTACACGCTTCGCAAGGTCGCGTGAGTACCCGGTGACGGTGCCCGATCCGGCGGATCGCGCAGAAAGATCCACACCTTCGGCCCATGGCACTCTGGGCTGCGAAGACATCCGGATCCGGCGGTGATGACGCCCGGACGGCGACAGGGGTCCCTATGCTGCCGTGCAGTGGGCCCGGCGATCGGGCTCTTAGGAACCTCTCAGCCGTGTGTTGTTGGGTGTCGTGTAAGTCTTGAGCGTCGGCAATGACGTGCCGGCGATCTCGATCGTTGTGGAGGACCGGTGGCGCAGCCGAGCACGCCCGAGACCGAGACCAGCGCCGAGTCCGGCGTGCCGGTGCCGCCGGCGCGGGACGCGTCGCAGCTCGAGCGCGCCATGTTCGAGGTCAAGCGGGTCATCGTGGGCCAGGACCGGATGGTCGAGCGGATGTTCGTGGCCCTGCTGGCCCGCGGTCACTGCCTGCTGGAGGGTGTGCCCGGGGTGGCCAAGACCCTCGCGGTGGAAACCCTGGCCAAGGTGGTCGGCGGCACGTTCTCCCGGGTGCAGTTCACCCCCGACCTGGTGCCCGCCGACATCGTCGGCACCCGGATCTACCGGCAGTCGAGTGAGCAGTTCGACGTCGAGCTCGGCCCGGTGTTCGTCAACTTCCTGCTCGCCGACGAGATCAACCGCGCGCCGGCGAAGGTGCAGTCGGCGCTGCTGGAGGTGATGGCCGAGCACCAGGTGTCGATCGGCGGCAAGAGCTACGACGTGCCCGACCCGTTCCTGGTGATGGCCACGCAGAACCCGATCGAGCAGGAGGGCGTCTATCCGCTGCCGGAGGCGCAGCGGGACCGCTTCCTCATGAAGATCGTCGTGGGCTACCCGACCGACGCCGAGGAACGCGAGATCGTCTACCGGATGGGCGTGAGCGCCCCCGAGCCGAAGCAGATCTTCACCCCGGCCGACCTGTTGGCGCTGCAGCGCCGCGCCGACCAGGTGTTCGTTCACAACGCCCTGGTCGACTACACCGTCCGGCTGGTGCTCGCGACCCGGGCCCCGGCGCAGCACGGCATGCCCGACGTGGCCCAGCTGATCCAGTACGGCGCCAGCCCCCGTGCATCGCTCGGCATCGTCCGGGCCACCCGCGCTCTGGCCCTGCTGCGCGGCCGTGACTACGCGCTCCCGCAGGACCTGCAGGACATCGCGCCGGACATCCTGCGGCACCGGCTGGTGCTCAGCTACGACGCGCTGGCCGACGACATCCCGGCCGACCACATCGTGGCCCGGATCATGCAGATGGTCCCGCCGCCGCAGGTCTCCTCCCGGCAGGGCTCGCCGAACGGCCAGCCGCAGCCGGGGCAGCCCGGCCCGTTCGGTCCGCTGGGGCAGCCCGGGCAGCCCGGCCAGCCGGTCCCGGCGCACCCGGGCCCGCTGACCCCGGTGACGGCCGGCCAGCCCTCGGCCACGCACTTCGTCGCCGGCCCTCAGGGACCGGCTCCGCAGGGACCCGGTCCCCAGGGGCCGGGCGGGGTGCAGCCGACCAGCGGTGTCCCGGCCGTGGTCTACGAGAACGGCCGCCCGCAACAGCCGGGCGGCAACTGGCCCGGTCAGTCCGCATGACCGCACCGGGCGCCCCGATGCCCGTCGCCCCGGACGAGGCGGCGCGGGCCGAGGCTGTCCTGGCCAAGCTGCAGCTGCTCGTCACCCGCAAACTCGACGGCCTGCTCCAGGGTGACTACGCCGGCCTGCTCCCGGGGCCGGGCAGTGAGGCCGGCGAGTCCCGGGAGTACCGGCCCGGCGACGACGTGCGGCGGATGGACTGGCCGGTGACGGCCCGGACCACGATGCCGCACGTGCGCCGCACCGTCGCCGACCGCGAACTGGAGACCTGGCTGGCGGTGGACCTGTCGGCGAGTCTCGACTTCGGTACCGCGAAATGGCTGAAACGGGACCTGGTGATCGCGGCCGCCACGGCGATGGCTCACCTCACCGTCCGGGGCGGCAACCGGATCGGCGCCGTGGTGGGCACCGGCTCCGGCGTACCCGAGAAGGAACCGGGCGGGAGCTGGTGGCGCCGTAAGGCGGCCGCCAAGGCCGAGCCGCCGCCCTCGTCCCCGGTGTTGCGTCTTCCGGCGCGGCCCGGCCGCAAGGAGGCGCAGGGCCTGCTGCGGGCGATCGCCGGGACCAGAGTCCGGCCCGGCCGCACCGACCTGGGTGCCCTGATCGACATGCTGAACCGGCCACCCCGGCGGCGTGGCGTGGCCGTGGTGATCTCCGACTTCCTGGCGCCGGTGGAGGGCTGGGCCCGGCCGGTGAAGAAACTCGGGGTGCGCCACGACGTGCTGGCCATCGAGGTGGTCGACCCGCGTGAGCTGGAGCTGCCGGACGTCGGTGTGCTGACGCTCGCCGACCCGGAGTCCGGGATGCTGCACGAGGTCCAGACGTCCGATCCGAAACTGCGCCGGCGGTACGCGGAAGCGGCCGGGGAGCAGCGTGCCGCGATCGCCCGCGCGTTGCGGGCGGCCGGTGCCGCTCATCTGCGGCTGCGCACCGACACCGACTGGCTGCTCGACATGGTCCGCTTCGTGGCCGCTCAGCGCCACGCCCGTACCCGAGGGACCACACGATGATCCGTTTCCTGGAGCCGTGGTGGCTGCTGATGTTGCTGCCGGTCCTGGCCATGGCCGGGACGTACGTCTGGCGACAGTTCCGCAAGCGGCAGTACGCGATGCGGTTCACCAACGTCGACCTGCTGCGCACGCTCGCACCGAAGGGCCTGGGCTGGCGGCGGCACGCGTCGGCGGGCGCGTTCCTGCTGATGCTCGGTGCGCTGGCGGCCGCGACGGCCCGCCCGTCGGTCGACACCGAGGAGCCGCTCGAGCGGGCCACCGTGATGCTGGCCATCGACGTCTCGCTGTCGATGCAGGCCGAGGACGTGGAGCCGAGCCGGATCGAGGCGGCGCAGGAGGCGGCGAAGGCGTTCGTCAGCGAGCTGCCGCCCACGTACAACCTGGGGCTGGTGTCGTTCGCGAAAGCGGCGAACGTGCAGGTGGCGCCGACGAAGGACCGGTCCGCGGTGATCGCGGCGATCGACGGGCTGACACTGGCCGAGGCGACCGCCACCGGGGAGGCGGTGTTCACCTCGCTCGACGCGATCCGGATGGTGCCGTCGGACGGTGCCGACGGTGCGCCGCCGGCCCGGATCGTGCTGCTCTCCGACGGTTACCGCACGTCGGGCCGGTCGATCGAGGACGCGGCGACCGCGGCCGCGCAGGCCAACGTGCCGGTGTCGACCATCGCGTTCGGCACCGACAACGGTGTGGTCGACATCCGCGGTTCGGTGCAGAAGGTGCCGGTGGACCGGCTGTCGCTGCAGGATCTGGCCGAGCAGACGAAGGGCTACTTCTACGAGGCCGCGTCGGTCAGCGAGCTGAAGCAGGTGTACGAGGACATGGGCAGCTCGATCGGGCACCGCACCGAGCCGCGCGAGGTGACGCAGTGGTACGCCGCTGCCGGCCTGCTGCTGGGGCTGGCCGGCGCCGCGATGAGCCTGTTGTGGACGTCCCGGTTGCCTTAGGGCGTGTTGTGCGCAAGGACGAACAGCACGACCACCCACGCCGAGAGCAGGGTGAAACCGAGGGGCGCGACGAAGTTCTTCATGATGAAACCGTCTTCCGCTGGTGACTTTGCTGAGGCTGGGTCACTTCGCGGCCGGAACCACCGCACGCTACGACGCCGGCCTTTTCCGGGCCGGTGGCATGCGGAGGGAGATCTGGTCAGCGGTCAGAAACGCTGACGAGCGTCCCGGCCACGACTGGGAGGATCGCTATCTCGCACAGCGATCACCTCCATACGTCGTCGGGCCTGGGACCGGTTGGGAGCGTACTCCTTAATCGCAACTTAAGAAAATCGGCCCCACACTGAACGGCGTGTAAGTCGGCGGGCCCGTCCCTCGGTCGTGGGACGGCGGGCCGATAGTCTCGCTCCTCAGAGGGCCGCTGTGACCCTGAGTGAACCCGTGACGCCTGTCGAAGGAGTGTGTTGTGGCTCGCACCGTTCTGGTGACCGGAGGAAACCGCGGTATCGGCCTGTCCATTGCGCAGGCGTTCGCGAAGCAGGGTGACCGTGTCGCTGTCACCCACCGTGGCTCGGGGGTTCCGGACGGCCTGTTCGGCGTGCAGTGCGACATCACCGACTCGGACGCGATCGACGCGGCGTTCACCTTCGTGGAGAACGAGCTCGGCCCGGTGGAGGTCCTGGTGGCCAACGCCGGCATCACCGACGACACGCTGCTCATGCGGATGACCGAGGAGCAGTTCGAGCGGGTCGTCGACACCAACCTGACCGGCTCGTTCCGGGTCGCCAAGCGGGCCAGCATGAAGATGCTGCGCGCCAAGTGGGGCCGGATCATCTTCATCTCGTCGGTCGTCGGCCTGTACGGCGGACCCGGCCAGGTGAACTACGCGGCGAGCAAGGCCGGCCTCGTCGGCATGGCCCGTAGCATCACGCGTGAGCTGGGCGGCCGCAACATCACCGCCAACGTCGTAGCGCCCGGCTTCATCGAGACGGAGATGACCGCCGTCCTGCCGGACTCCCGCAAGGCGGAGATCATCAAGGCCGTTCCGGCCGGTCGTCTCGCCGCCGCCGACGAGGTCGCCGCGGCGGTCACCTTCCTGGCCAGCGACAGTGCGGCTTACATCTCGGGCGCCGTGCTGCCGGTCGACGGTGGTCTCGGAATGGGCCACTGAAAGCTCGGGAACTTTTTCAGGAGAGTAATCAAAGTGTCTGGACTGCTGGCCGGTAAACGGCTGCTCATCACGGGTGTCATCACCGACGCCTCGATCGCCTTCTCGGCGGCGAAGATCGCCCAGGAGCAGGGGGCGACGGTCGTGCTGACCGGCTTCGGCCGCCTCTCCCTGGTGGAGCGGATCGCCAAGCGGCTGCCGGAGCCGGCGCCGGTCATCGAACTGGACGTGACGAACCCGGAACAGCTGGCCGGACTGGCCGACAAGGTCCGCGAGCACGTCGACGGGCTGGACGGCGTGGTCCACTCGATCGGCTTCGCGCCGCAGACCTGCCTCGGCGGCGGGTTCCTGGACGCGCCGTGGGAGGACGTCGCCACCGCGCTGAACGTGTCGACGTTCTCGTACAAGTCGCTGGCCACCGCCTGCCTTCCGCTCATGCCGAACGGCGGCAGCATCGTCGGCCTGACCTTCGACGCCACGAGCGCGTGGCCGGTCTACGACTGGATGGGCGTGGCCAAGGCCGGACTCGAGTCCGCCTCCCGCTACCTCGCGCTGCACCTGGGCAAGCAGGGCATCCGCAGCAACCTGGTGGCGGCCGGCCCGCTGCGCACCATGGCGGCCAAGTCGATCCCCGGCTTCGAGCAGTTCGAGGACGCGTGGGCGGAGCGGTCACCGCTCGGCTGGGATCTGTACGACACCGCGGCCGCCGGCAAGGCGATCTGCGCGCTGCTGTCCGACTGGTTCCCGGCCACCACCGGCGAGATCGTGCACGTCGACGGGGGCTACCACGCCATCGGGGCCTGACCGCCCGGATCGGGGCGGCGGCCCCGGCGGGCTGTCGACCACGTCACAGGCGAGGGCCTGAAGGGCAGGCAAAGGCCGTTGCGGCACAGCCCGGTGGCAGGATGGGCGAGTGGTTTACGACGCGTTCGTCCTGCTCTCCTTCGGTGGCCCTGAGAAGCCCGATGACGTGATGCCGTTCCTGCGGAACGTGGTCCGCGGGCGTGGCGTCCCCGACGAGCGCCTCGCCGAGGTGGCTGAGCACTACATGCACTTCGGCGGGGTGTCCCCGATCAACCAGCAGTGCCGTGACCTGCTGGCCGCGGTCGAGACCGAGTTCGCCGCGCACGGCATCGGCCTGCCGGCGTACTGGGGCAACCGCAACTGGTATCCCATGCTGGCCGACACGGTGGCGCAGATGCGCGACGACGGTGTCGAGAACGCTCTCGGCTTCGCCACCAGCGCGTACGGCGGGTATTCCTCCTGCAAGCAGTATTGGGAGGACATCGCCGCGGCACGGGCGCACGTCGGCCCGCGGGCTCCGCGGATCGCCAAGCTGCGGCAGTTCCACGACGACCCGGGCTTCGTCGGCCCGCACGCCGAGGCCGTCCGCGACGCTCTCGGCCGGCTCGAGCCGGCCCGCCGGGCGACCACCCGCCTGGTGTTCACCGCCCACTCCATCCCGGTCAGCATGGCCGAGACCGCGGGGCCCACCGGCGGGCGCTACAACGCCCAGCTGGAGGAGACGGCCCGGCTGGTGCACGCCGGCGCGGCCGCCGACCTTCCGTACGACCTGGTCTGGCAGAGCCGTTCCGGCCCGCCGCAGGTGCCGTGGCTGGAACCGGACATCAACGACCACCTGGAGGCTCTCGCCGAGAAGGGCGTGACCGACGTGGTGGTCAGCCCGATCGGCTTCGTCTCCGATCACCTCGAGGTCCTCTGGGACCTGGACAACGAGGCGAAGGAGACCGCCGAACGGCTCGGTCTCGGGTACGCCCGCGCCGCCACCCCCGGTGTTCACCCGGACTTCGTGTCGATGATCCGCCGGATGGTCCAGGAACGGACCGATGATCATTCCCGGAGCGCACTCGGTACGCTCCCGGTCTGGGACGTCTGCCCCGCGGACTGCTGCCCCCCACCCGCGCGACGAGGAGCCCCCCGATGAAGGAGCGCAAGGCGATCGAGAGCTGGCTCACCGACATGGACGGTGTCCTCGTCCACGAGGGAGAGCCGGTGCCGGGCGCACCTGAGTTCGTCAACCGGATGAAGGAGTCGGGCAAGCCGTTCCTCATCCTCACCAACAACTCCATCTACACGCCGCGCGACCTGCAGGCCCGCCTCTACCGGATGGGCTTCGACGTCGACGAGAACTCGATCTGGACGGCCGCGCTGGCGACCGCGCAGTTCCTGGCCGACCAGCGGCCCGGCGGCACCGCCTACGTGATCGGCGAGGCCGGCCTGACCACGGCCATGCACGCGGCCGGGTACATCCTCACCGAGTTCGAGCCGGACTACGTGGTGCTCGGCGAGACCCGCACCTACAGCTTCGAGGCGATCACCAAGGCGATCCGGCTGATCAGCGCCGGTTCCCGGTTCATCTGCACGAACCCGGACGCCACCGGGCCGTCCAACGAGGGCCTGCTCCCGGCGGCCGGCTCGGTCGCCGCGATGATCTCCAAGGCGACCGGGGTCAAGCCGTACTTCGTCGGCAAGCCGAACCCGATGATGATGCGGTCGGCGCTGAACGCGATCGGCGCGCACAGCGAGACCACCGCCATGATCGGCGACCGGATGGACACCGATGTGCTGTGCGGCCTCGAGGCGGGGCTGGAGACGATCCTGGTGATGACCGGAATCAGCAGCCGGATGGAGGCCGAGACCTACCCGTACCGGCCGTCGCGCATCATCAACTCGGTCGCCGACCTGATCGACGAGATCTGAGGCCGGTCCTGATAGCGTCCGTGCGTGCCATCGTGGGAAGAGTCGTACCTCGGCAGATTGCGGGCGATGACCGGGGACGAGCCGGTTCTGCTCACGATGGGCGCGCGGGCGGTGCTCCGCGACCCGGACGGGCGGGTCCTGCTGATCCGGCGCGCCGACAACGGCCGCTGGGCGCTGCCGGCCGGCACCATGGAGCTGCGCCAGACGCTGCGTGAATGCGCGATCCGGGAGGTGTACGAGGAGACCGGCCTCACCGCGCACAGCGTCACCCCGTTCGCCCTCCACTCCGGAGAACACCTGCACACCAACGTGTTCGGGGCGACGTACCAGCATGTGTCCCTGGCCGTCCGGGTCGACTCGTGGTCCGGTGACCTGCTCCGGGTCACCGACGAGACAGTGGACGCCGGGTTCTTCGCGCCCGAGGCGATGCCGGCCGACCTCGCCGGTTCGGTGCCGATGACCCTGGACCACCTGGCCCGCTTCGAGGCCGGCGAACCGTTCGTGCTCGCATGACGGTCGCCGGCGTGGTCGTCGCGGCCGCCTGGGTGCATGTGCGGGACCGGCGGGTCCTGACCGTCCGGGCCACCGGGTCGGACGCGTTCTACCTGCCCGGCGGCAAGCCGGAGCCCGGTGAGACGGACGCTGAGGCGGCCGCCCGGGAGGTGGCCGAGGAGGTCGGCCTGGTCGTCGATCCGGCCGGCCTGAGCCCGTACGTCACCATCGACGCCCCGGCGCACAACCGGCCGCCCGGCACCCGCGTGCGCCTGGTCTGTTTCCGGGGCGGCGGCGCGACCGGCGAGCCGGCACCGGCCGCCGAGATCGCCGAACTGGGCTGGTTCACGTCGGCCGACCGGGACCGCTGCGCCCCCGCGATCCAGTTGCTGCTCGACGAACTGGTCAGGGGCGGCCTGATCGACTGACGGTGCGTCCGGGGACGGCTAGCCCTACCGCCCGGCGAACCAGCGGGTGGCGATCGCGGTGTGGATGCTGAAACCCAGCTGGGTGGGCCCGCGGAGCACCTCGCGGCTCAGCGTCTCGTCCTCCACCGGGGGCGGTGGCAGGTGACGCGTGCTCGCCAGGGCCGGCAGCAGGCCGAACACCAGGATCGTCCCGTCCGGGGCGCTGACCGTGTCGTAGTGGCGTACCTCGGCCGGATCGGACTTGACCCCGGTCTCCTCGAACAGTTCGCGGACCGTGGCCGCCTGCCAGGTCTCGCCGACGTCGATGAACCCGCCCGGCAGTGCGAGCAGCCCCCGGGCGGGGGCGATGCCGCGGCGTACCGCCAGCAGGCCGGTCCCGACCGGCTGCACCGCGACCGCCACCGGACTCGGGTTCAGATAGCTGGTCTCGCCGCAGGCACCGCACCGGCGTGGCCACGGCTGACCGGAGGTGAACCGGGCACCGCAGAACGTGCAGTGCGCGTAACGGTCCTGCACGGACGTCACGGCTGCAGCGGGGAGTTGCAGGCCGCCACCAGCGCCTGGCGGCAGGCCGCGGTGAGCGGGCGCAGGGCCTCGTCGCGCTGCTGGGCCTCGTAACCGTTGACCGCGCCGCCCGGCGCGTTCGAACCGGCGAGGGCCAGCACCTGGTCGAGAACGCCGGCGCGGGCGAACAACCGCCGCGAGCGCGGGTCGAAGCCGGGTGGCAGCGTGTCGGTGCTCTCCGGGCGGCGCAACGCCTGCAGTGCGCCGGCCAGCTCGGGTTTCCACTGCGCCACGTCGAGTTTGGTGAGCCGGGCGGTGGCCTCGCCGAGAGCCGCCGTCAGCTGCGCCTCCGCCTCGGCGGCGCCCATCTGGAAGACGGCCCGGTGCTCGGGCGCCGGATGCACCCGCCACAGCACCGTCTCGAACTCCACACCGGAGCCGGAGGTGTGCCGCCGGACCTCGGGTACCACCCCGAACTGCGGCGTCATCACCGCCTCGCCGGCGAGCATCGCGGCGCCGGTCAGCTCGCCCGGGCCGGGCAGGCCGCGCGGATCGCCGGGAACCGGAAGGACCAGGCGGATCTCGTCGGGGTGCAGCTTCGCGAAGACCGGCAGGCCCTGGCTGAGCGGGACGTCCGTCCACGTGCCGGGTGCGTCGGCGACGAGGTGCTCCTCGTCCGCTGCGATCTCGTCGGCCAGCTCGTCGAACGGGACGAGACCGGCGCGCCAGGCGCGCACCCAAGTCACGAACCGGGTGGAGCGGCGTGCGGTACGGGTGGCCGCATCGGCTGCGGGTGACATGCGAGCAAGGGTACGTGGAGGTCGTGAGAGTTGTCTCGGGTCGGAGCGTCACCGAGGGTGTGTCCGTGATCGCGCATACAGTGCGGGACATGTATGGGGAGGATGTGATGGCGGGCAACTGGCGCCGCCGCAAGGTGATCCCGGAGGTGGAGGCCGAACCGGATCTGGTCGTCGAGGACGCGGACTCCGGCTTCTGCGGGGCGGTCGTCGGGTTCGAGCTCGGTGCCGTGGTGCTCGAGGACCGGTTCGGCAAGCGCCGGAACTTCCCGCTCACGCCGGCCGCGTTCCTGCTCGACGGGGAGACGGTCACGCTGGTCAGGCCCGCTCCGCGGCAGCAGCAGCGGCAGCGCCGGGTGACCGCGTCCGGGTCGATCGCCCTCGACGACGTGAAGGCGCAGGTCGCGAAGGCCAGCCGGATCTGGGTGGAGGGCATCCACGACGCGGCTCTGGTCGAACGGATCTGGGGCGACGACCTGCGTATCGAGGGTGTCGTCGTGGAGCCGCTCGACGGCATCGACGACCTGAGCGGTGCGGTCGCCGCGTTCGGTCCGAGCCGTCATCGCAGGCTGGGCGTCCTGGTGGACCATCTGGTCCCCGGGTCCAAGGAGAGCCGCATCGTCGCCGCCGTCACCGACCCGAACGTGCTGGTCACCGGTCATCCCTACGTGGACGTCTGGCAGGCGGTGAAGCCCGAACGGGTGGGGCTGCGCGCGTGGCCGGTCATCCCGCCCGGCCGGCCCTGGAAGGAGGGCGTCTGCGAGGCGGCCGGCGTGCGTGAGCCGGCCGACATGTGGCGGCGCATCCTGGCCTCGGTGAGCTCCTACAAGGACGTCGAGACGCCGCTCATCAACTCGATGGAGCGGCTCATCGACTTCGTCACTGAGTAGGATGGCTCGCCTCCGGCTCGCGGGCATCGCGCCCCGGGAAGCTCAGGTCGAGGGCACCTCGACCTGAGCGGGCGCGATGCGGTCATCGGGTCTCGGAAGGCCTGTTCAGGGCGCGGCCTATGCGGGCGGCGGCCTCGGCCAGCCGGTCCGGCGGGTGTGCGGCGTAGCCGATCACCAGGCCCGGCGGTCCGGCGCGGTGCCGATGCCACGACAACGGCTGCACCAGTACGCCCGCCGCGGCCACCCGCTCGGCGAGGGCCACGTCGTCGGCCGTGCCGGGCAGCAGCACCAGCACATGCAGCCCGGCCGCGACCCCGGCGACGCGGGCCTCCGGCAGATGCGCGCGCAGTCCGGCGAGCAGGGCGTCCCGGCGGGACCTCTGGCGGGTACGGACCGCGCGCAGATGTCGGTCGTGGTCTCCGGAGGACAGCAGCTGCGCCAGCACCAGCTGGGGAATGGCCGGGTTGCCCAGGTCGGTGGCGTGCTTGGCGGCGAGCAGCTCGGCCTGCAGCCCGCGCGGGGCGATCAGCCAGCCGGTCCGCATCGCCGGAGCCAGTGACTTCGACACGCTGCCGAGGTAGGCGACCCGGTCCGGTGCCGAACCCTGCAGCGCGGCGACGGGTGCCCGGTCGTACCGGTGCTCCGCGTCGTAGTCGTCCTCGATGACGAGACCGTTCCAGGCGAGCAGTTCCCGGCGGCGTTCCGGTGACAGCACCACTCCGGTCGGGAACTGGTGCGCCGGCGTGAGGACGGCCGCGTCCACCCCGGAGGCGGTCAGCTCACCGACCCGCATACCGTGTTCGTCGACCGGCACCGGCACCTGCCGTACCCGCCAGAACGCCAGCTGGTCCGCGGCGCCCCGGGAGCCGGGGTCCTCCACCGCTACGGCGTTCGTGCCCCGGCGCCGCAACACCTGCGCGAGCAGGGCGAGCCCTTGCGCGACGCCCGCGGTGACCACGACGTCGTCCGCTTCGCACCGCACTCCCCGGGTACGGCCGAGCCAGTCCACCAGCGCCGCACGCAACCGTGGTGCGCCGCCCGGATCGCCGTACCGCAGATCGGCCCCGGTGACCCGGTCCAGCACCGCCCGCTCGGCCCGCAGCCAGGCCGCCCGCGGGAAGGCCGACAGGTCGGGGATGCCCGGGGACAGGTCGATGTCGATGCCGTCCGGGGTGGAGATCGGCAGGCGCAGCTCGTCGAGGGTCCGCCGCCGGTCACCGGCCGGCCGGGCGGTACGGTCCACGCCGCGCCCGGTGACCACCGTGCCGGAGCCGGTCCGTGCCTCGGCCAGCCCCTCGTCGACGAGCCGCTGGTAGGCCTGCACCACCACACCGCGGGAGACGCCGAGCTCACCCGCGAGCAGCCGGGTGGCGGGCAGCCGTGATCCGGGAGCCAGCCGGCCGGCCGCGACCGCCGAGCGCAGTCCCTCGGTCAGCCAGGAGGTCAGCCCCTTGGCCGGAGCGCCGCCCGCGCGTAGCTGCAGAAAATCCGAGCCGGAAATTGGTCCTCCCGATAGCCGCCGGATTGGTCCTCGAACCGGACCATACTCTGGTCGAGCATCAAGTCATGAAAGCTCTCCCCGCTCTGGCCGGCGCGCTCGGAATGGCGTTCGTCGGTGGCAGCGTCGCCGTCTCTGGACACCTGGCCGACGCGCCGATGCTCACCGTCCAGGCACTCCGCTACACCGCCGCCTGCCTGTTGCTGCTCGCCTGGGCCCACCGCTTCCGGCTCGCCGGTCGCGGGCGGTCCCGGTCCCGCTCCGCCGGTCCCGCCGCCGCGCTGACCCGGCCGCGCGGCGCCGAGTGGCTCTGGCTGCTCGGGGTGACCGTCACCGGCCTGCTGATCTTCAACGTGGCGCTGGTCCAGGGTTCCCGCCACGCCGAACCCGCGGTCATCGGCGTCGCCGTCGCCTGCGTGCCGATCATCCTGGCCGCCGTCGGGCCACTGCTGGAGGGCCGCCGCCCGGCCGCCCGGATCCTCACCGCCGCGGTCGTGGTGACCGTCGGCGCCATCCTGGTCCAGGGACTCGGCCGTACCGACGCCACCGGCCTGTTCTGGGCGGCCGTCACCTTCGGCTGCGAGGCGGCGTTCACCCTGCTCGCGGTGCCGGTCCTCGGCCGGCACGGCCCGCTGGGAGTGTCCGTGCACGCCACCTGGATGGGCGCCGCGATCTTCGCTGTCCTCGGACTCGCCCTCGAAGGTCCGGGCGCGGTCGCCGCCCTTCGCCTCGACGACCTGCTGGCCGGCGCCTACCTGGCCGTCCTGGTGACCGCCGTCGCGTTCCTGCTCTGGTACACCTGTGTGGCCCGCATCGGTGCCGGCCCCTCGGGTCTGCTGACCGGCGTGGCGCCGATCGCCGCCGCGGTCACCGGTGTGGCCCTGGGTGGGCCCGCCCCGGCCCCGCCGGTGTGGCTGGGCATCGCCGCGGTCGCCGCCGGCCTGGCCCTCGGCCTCTCCACCCGGACCGCCCCCTCACCGGCCGGCCGTCCGCCCGCTCCCACCGGCCGTACACCCACGCCCGCCGGCCGTACGTCAGGCATGTGATGCGCGTGCCGTGCCGGGGGTACGGCTCGCCGGCCCGGGGGCGCCGCAGCCCTTGCGGCGCGCTGATGGGCGGGAGTGGCTCCGGGTGTCGCGGTGGCGCGACCTGAGGACGCGCTTGATGCGGTCGGGGCGGGCGTGGCCCGTACGATATGGGGATCTTTCAGGCAAGCTGGCCGGGGTCGCGGCTGAAGAGGTGGGTGGCGATGTCCAGGCGTCCGGGGCTGCCATCGGGAGTGCGCAGGATTCGCAGCACCTCGCCCTCGTTGTCGCCGCGCAGGCCGCGCCAGCGGTCCGGGGCCTCCCGTGCGAAGCACGTCGCATGGCGTGGCCCGGTCATCAGCAGCGTGTCGCCGTCCGCGGTGATCGAGTACTCGCGGCCCATCCACCACCAGCGGCCACCGATCTCGGCGGCCTCACCGCGCGGCGGCGCGGGCGGGCGCCAGGGCGCCACCGGTACCGGCTCGCTGTCCAGGGCGGCGGTCAGCGCGTCCAGGCTGACCTGCTGGATCCCGGCGCCGTCGAGGCCGTAGCCGTTGGCGAGCACGACGACACCGAGCCGGCTGCGGCGGTGCACGGCGAGGTGCGACACGTAGCCGGGCATGGAGCCGCCGTGCCCGGCGTAGACGCGTTCGCCGACCCGGAACAGCTGCGGCCCGAGGCCGTGCCCGGCGGTCCAGGACTCGAGGTCGCCGATGACGACCGGGGCGCACATCTCGTCGACGGTCTCGCGGGCCAGTACGGCCGGAGCCGGGTCGGCCAGGAATCCGGCCCACTTGGCCATGTCGGTGATCGTGGACCAGAGCTGTCCGGCCGGGGCCATGGCGCCGGTGTCGGGGCGCGGCTCCTCGTGCAGGCTGCCGTCGAGAGCGTGGACGACATAGCCGCGGGCGTACGGTTCGACCGGGTGGTAGGTGGTGCGTTTCATGCCGAGCGGGTCGAGGACGCGTTTGCCGACGAGCTCGCCCCAGGGCGTACCGGTGACCCGTTCGAGGACCGCGCCGAGCAGGCCGTAGGCCAGGTTCGAGTAGCGGTAGCGGCGGTACGGCGCGCCGGCCAGCTTCTCGTACGTCAGCTCGGCCAGCAGCTGGTCCACATCGCCGCCGGGGCGGCGTTCCCACCACGGCCCGTCCGGTTCGCGCTGCAGGCCGGAGACGTGCCCGAGCAGCTGGCGCAGGGTCACGCCGCCGATCGGGGTGCCCGGCAGATGGCGGTAGAGCAGGTCGTCGAGGGCGAAGAAGCCCTCGTCGCGCAGCTGCATCACCAGGGTCGCGGTGACGGTCTTGGTGATCGAGCCGAGCCGGTACTGGGTCTTCGGGTCCGGCCGGGGCTGCTCGCCGGCGCCCGTGAAGTGCAGAACCGCGCGGTCGCGGACGATCGCGAGAGCGAGGGACGGCACCCGACCGGCGGACTGCGCCCGGAATGCGATCTCATCGATCCGGCGGCAGGTCTCCGGAAGCAACGACACGGTGGGGTCCTTTCCGACTAGGAACTGATGGGTCTAACTGTTCGGACCGTGTTCGGCTACTCCCTCAGAGTGCTCGGGCGTGCCACGATCGAGGAGTGGAAGCCGTTCTCTGGGTGGTCCTTGCCGTAGTCCTAGCCATCGCCGAAGCCTTCACCGCGACGATCCTGGTCGTGTTCTTCGCCGCGGGTGCCCTGGCCGCGGCGGGTGCCGCCGCGCTCGGCGCCGGTCCGCTGATCCAGGTCATCGTGTTCGCCATGGTCTCCGGCGTCTCGGTGGCGGCACTGCGCCCGGTGATCCTGCGGCACGCCCGGCCGGCGCTGGAGACTGGGGAGAGGCCGTTCGGCATCGAGGCGATCGAGGGTTCTCAGGCGACCGTCATCGACGAGGTGACCGGTGACCGCGGCATGGTCAAGATCGACGGCGAGCTGTGGCAGGCCCGCTCGGTCGACGAACGGGAGACCTTCGCGCCGGGCGAGCACGTCCGGATTGTCCGGTTACGCGGCGCAACGCTTCTGGTATGGCACGACGACCTACCCAATGTCTAGGGAGACGTCATGGAAGCAATATTGGCAGTCCTGGGTGTAGTCATCGTTCTCTTCGTGGTGATCACGGTCGCCAAGTCGGTGCGGATCGTCCCGCAGCAGCGGATGGACGTGGTCGAACGGCTCGGGAAGTACAAGCGGACCCTGTCACCCGGCCTCAATCTGCTGGTCCCGTTCATCGACGCGGTGCGCACCAAGGTCGACATGCGGGAGCAGGTCGTCTCGTTCCCGCCCCAGCCGGTGATCACGTCCGACAACCTGGTCGTCTCGATCGACACGGTGCTCTACTTCAAGGTCGTGGACCCGGTGCGGGCCACCTACGAGATCTCTTACTTCCTGCAGGCCATCGAGCAGCTCACCGTCACCACGCTGCGGAACGTGATCGGCTCGCTCGACCTGGAACGCGCCCTGACCAGCCGTGACCAGATCAACAAGCACCTCTCCAGCGTGCTCGACGAGACCACCGGCCGCTGGGGCATCAAGGTCACCCGGGTCGAGATCAAGGCCATCGAGCCGCCGCCCAGCATCCGCGACTCGATGGAGAAGCAGATGCGCGCCGAGCGGGAACGCCGGGCCACGATCCTGAACGCCGAGGGTCACAAGCAGGCCGCCATCCTGACCGCCGAGGGCGAGAAGCAGTCCCAGGTGTTGCGTGCCGACGGGGACCGGCAGGCCCGGATCCTGCAGGCCGAGGGTCAGGCCAAGGCCATCCGCACCGTCTTCGACGCGATCCACCAGGCCAACCCGTCGCAGAAGGTGCTCGCCTACCAGTACCTGCAGTCGCTGCCGCAGATCGCCAACGGCACCGCCAACAAGGTGTGGATCCTGCCGACCGAGCTGAGCAAGGCCCTCGAGGGTCTTGGCGGCGCGCTCGGCGGCCTCGGCAACATGGTCGGTGACCAGCCCCGGCCGGGCGTCGACGCCGGCGCCGTCGAACGTGAGGCGGCGGAGGCCGCCGAAGCGGCCGCTGCCGAGGCGCAGCGGGTGGACGCCGAGGTGCGGCAGGCCGAGGCGGACGCGACCGGCACCCGGCCCGGCCTCCCGGCGCCGGACGTCATTCCTCCGACGGCGGCCCTCGGAGGCGCCAACTACGCCGGCCGGACGCAGGTGGAGAAACGCTGACTTTGTGAGATCTGCCGCATCCCGCCGTGTCTTTTTGGCATGCTTCGCAGCAGGATTCCCGACCGGTGCCCCCGGCCGCTCGGCTTGTTGCCCCTGCTACCGAGGCGGAGCCATGAGCATCAGCCATCATCAGACGGCTAGCGGACGGCCCTTGCGGGTCGCACCCGCCTGGGTCGGCGCGGCGGCCCGGGCGGAGCCGGACAGCCACTTCCTGCCGGTCCGGGACGCGATCTGGATCTGGTCCGTCCGGAGGTACGCGAGACTCGCCCTCTGGGCTCTGCCCGCCGCGGCCGTGCTCTACGGCTGGCTGACCCTCGGCGCCCAGGGACTGCCCGGCCCGCTCGTCGTCGGCCTGCTCGCCGGGTGGCTCGCGCTGATCGCCCTGATCGCGTTGGCGGGCCTGCTCGCCGGCTCCCGGAGCCGTGGCTGCGCGCTGGCCGGCCTGCTCGTCACCCTGGCGGGCGCGGTCCTGCTGGTGGGGTTCACCGGTCTCCCCGAGGCCACCGTCGTGGCGAGCGCCCCACTGGCCGACGGACGCATCGACGAGCTGTCCACCGGAGCCGTGGCGATCGCGGCGTCCGGGGTACTCCTGCTCGGCTGGGCGGTCTTCCGTTCGAAGCTGGTGAACCCGGCCGACGGCGTGCTGCTGATGCTCGCGGCCGTCACGATGGGTGCCGGGACGACGATGGCGCAGCCGGTGCCGACCGTCGGAGCGCTGCTCCTGCTGGCCGCCGGAATGGGCCTGGCCTGGACCGGCGGCCGTCTCGTCCCGCGCGGCTAACGGGTCAGCTCGTAGAAGGCCACCGCGGCGGCGGTCGCGACGTTCAGCGAGTCGACGTTGTTGTGCATCGGGATGACCACGCGCACGTCGGCCGCCTCCAGCGCGGTACGCGTCAGCCCGGGACCCTCGGCACCGAGCATCAGCGCCGGCCGCTCCCGCTGTTCCGGGCTCAGGTGCGCGATCGCCACGGCGTCCGGTGCCGGGGTCATGGCGAGCAGCGTGAACCCGGCGGCGCGGATCTCCCGGAGAGTCGCCGGCCAGTCGTCCGATTTCGCGTACGGAATGGCGAACACCTCACCCATGCTGACCCGCACGGCCCGCCGGTAGAGCGGGTCCGCGCAGTTCGGCGACAGCACCACGGCGTCGATACCGAGGGCTGCCGCGCTCCGGAACAGCGCGCCCAGGTTGGTGTGGGTGTTGAGCCCCTCCAGGACGGCCAGGTTCCGTGCGTTCCGCAGGACCTCCGGCAGATCCGGCAGCGTACGCCGGTGGAACGACGCCAGGATCCCCCGGTGCACATGGAAGCCGGTGATCGACTCGAGGACGGCCGGGGGAGCGGTGTACAGCGGCGCCTCCGGCGGCAACCCGGTCAGCTGGTCCACGCGTTTCTCGTCGACAAGCGCCGACCGCATGGTGTACCCGGCCCGCAGCGCCCGCTCGATGACCAGCTCACCCTCGGCGATGAACAGCCCGTTCGGCGGTTCCCACCGGGTGCGCAGTTCGACGTCGGTGAGGGCGCGGTAGTCACCGATCCGCGGATCGTCCGGGCTGGTGATGGTCAGTGCTGGCACAACGGCATTATTCGCCGGGTGCCGTCATGCGGTTGCGGGTAGGGTTCTGGAGTCTAAGGAACCGGGAGGTGTCGGTGTCGTCTGGTTCGGGACAGGGGGCGGATCCGCATCTGCTTTCCCTGCTGCGCGCGATCCGGCTGCGCCAGAACGCTCCCGAGGCGGCGAACGCCGGTGCCAATGACGCCGCGGCCGCACTCTCCGAGATGGCGGCACGCAAGAAGAAGCCCGACGACGACGAGTCGGAGGAGACCACCGTCGCCGAGACGCCGTACTTCGCTGCCCGCGGACGATCCTCCGACGCCGAACCGGAGCGGACCCGCCACGCCGACTCCGGCCTGCTCTGGCGCGGCGACCCCGGAGCCACCCTGGGCCGCGCCGGCCTGCAGCCACGGGCGTCCCGCTCGTCGATACCACCGGTCGGCGGCGTCAACCCGTCCGGGCCGGCGACCCCGGTGCCGAACATCCCGCCCGTCGCCGGGGCCCGGCCGATCGGCGCCCCCGGCACCGAGTTCCCACCGGCCCAGGTCTACCCGTCCATCCCGCGTCTGCAACCGACCGCCTCCGGTCCCTCCCGGGACGGCATGGACCCGGCCGACGACCAGGCGCTGCGCGACACCCAGCGACTGCTCAGCACCAGCCTGACGTTCGCCGGCGGCCCCGACGAGGTCGCCGGCCGGCTGTGGCAGGCACTGCGACAGGCCCGCCCGGAACTGCTCGCATCGTTGCCCGGCGACCCGGCCGCCCAGCGTGCCCGGCTGGCCGCCGCCATCACCTGGCTGGTCCACCACATGGAGAACCCGCCGCTGCTGGTCACCGGCTGCTCCCAGCTGGGCGCGGCCCTCGCCGAGTGCGGCATCCAGTGGAACCAGATGCACGTCGTGGGAGCCGCCCTGGCCGAGGCGATGCGTGCCGGCATGGCCCCCGGCGCCTGGCGGCAGGACTTCGACCACGCGTGGCGCTGGACGTGGCAGCACACCTACGAGTGGATCGTGCACGGCGGCACGCTCACCGCATACCAGCCGACCGTCTGGGACACCGAGGTCGTCGAGCACGACCTGCGCCGCGACGACCTCGCCGTGCTCCGGCTCCGGCCGTTCCTGCCGCTGCCGTACCGCCCCGGCCAGTACGCCCGTTTCGAGGTTCCCGCCGTCCCCGGCGTCTGGCGGCCGTACTCGCTGGCCGGCGCCCCGCACCGCGACGACCTCATCGAACTGCACGTCCGCGCCAAGACCGAGACCGGCGTCAGCGGCACCCTGGTCCACCACACCCGCCCCGGCGACCGCATCCGCGTGACCAGGGCCGAAGGCACCATGACCCTCCCCGCGGAGCGCGGTCGCGGCGTCCTCATGATCGCGGGCGACACCGGCGTGGCCCCGATGAAGGCGATGCTCGCCGAACTCGCCGCCACCGCCGACACCCGCCAGGCGGTCCTCTTCTGGGGGGTGCGCGACCTCACCGAGCTCTACGACATCGACGATCTCAACGCCCTCGCCGCCGCGGCGCCCCGCGCCACGGTCGTCCCGGTCGTGGCCGAGGGCGACCCCGGCCCCTACCCGGGCGGGCTGGTCACCGACGCGGTGGCCGCCTACGGCGAATGGAGCCGCCACGAGGTCTACGTGGCCGGGCCGCCGCTGATGATCGCCAGCACCAGCGCGGCCCTGCAGCAGCTCGGCGTCCCGGCCGCCCGGATCCACCACGACCCGCCGGAGTAGCGGGCGGCTCACGGACCACCCGGCAGCGTGGTCACCCGAGGCGCGGATCGAGCCGCCGGCTGCGGTGCCGCGGGAGCGGGCCGGGGCGGGCGGTAGCGTTCCGGGGCGTGGCAGAAGAGATCTACGTGGGGAACGCCGACCCGGACGCGCTGGCCGACCGGGGCTGGCTGCTCGGGCATTTCAAGCCGGAGGGCGATCCCAGGCACAGCACCGACGTCGAGATCAAGTGGGGCCGGCATCCGCGTGGCGACCGGCGGGCCGAGTGGGTTCGCGGCGAGGCACGTACCGCGCTGCTGGTGCTGATCAGCGGCTGCTTCCACATGGAGTTCCCGGACCGCACGGTGGTTCTCGACAAGCAGGGCGACTACGTGGTGTGGCCTCGCGGGGTCGACCATTCCTGGTTCGCCGCCGAGGAGTCGGTGGTGCTGACCGTTCGCTGGCCGTCCGTCCCCGGCTACGCCGTACCTGAGCCCGCCGGCCGTACCTGAGCCCGCGGGCCGGACCTCAGCGAGGCTTCGCGGTCGTCACGACCGCCCCGGGGTACGGCCGGCGGGCCTGACCGTCAAGCGACCGCCTCGTCGAGCAGCTTGCGGTAGGCGGCCGGGATGTGGTGCGGCCCGCCCGGCGTGAAGACGTTCGAATGCGACGCGTCGGCCCAGGCCGAATCCGGGACGGCGGCGCGCAGGGCGACCAGCACCGGGGCGTCGTCGGTCAGCATGGAGAGCGCGACCAGGCACTCCTCGGCCTCCCCGACGCATTCGAACGGCTTGTGCGCGTCGACGCCGAGCAACTCCAGGAAACCGGGCGTCTGGGCGGGATCGGCGAACAGGTCGCGGCCGAAGATGTGCGCGAGACGCTCGCGGGGCATGTGCGGTGCCATCGCCAGGAAGACGAAACGGCACTTCGGACAATCACCGCACCACCGGGCCGTCGGGTCGTGGAGCTTGAAGGCCTTGTTACAGCTAGTGACAACGTCATCGTACGCAGTGTGACCGGCGAACAGCTGCGCGATGTGCAGCTCGGACAGCGGGCGCAGCAGTGAGAAGTAGGCGTCGGTGACCCCGGCGTAGGCGGTGACCGCGTCCCGCAGCAGCCCTTCGGCGAGAACGCCCTTGGACCATTGGTGGTTGACCTCGTGCCCGTTCCAGATCAGGTTCGGGTCGGAGGCGGACCGCTCGTTGGACATCACCACCGGCCCGAGCCCGTGCCAGACCGCGGTGGCGATCGCGATCAGCGAGTTGATCGCGGTGACCGGGATGTGCCCGTTCAGCGCGCCGGCCTTGTTCAGCTCGAACAGCAGCGGGTCGAGCTTGCGGCGGGCGGCCAGCGCGGGCAGCCCGGAGGCGGCGTTCACGTTCTGGATGACCGGGTTCGGGTTGACCGAGAACGGCACCGGGTCGAGCCCGGCCGCGCGCAGGATCTCCAGCGTGACGATGGAGTCCTTGCCGCCGCCGACCGCGGAGAGCGGCCCGCCGGCCGGGGTGTCGGCGGGTGCCACGGCGGGGACGGTTCCCGGCGTCTCGACGGTGAGTTCCAGCACGTGCGGCAGCTGGTTGCGGTACGCGTACTCGGCCATGCCCCTGGTGTAGACGGCGGTGAAGAAGGTGGCGGCCTCGGCGGGCACCGGCTTCGGCGCGACCACCCGGGCCGGCGCGCCGACCTTGAAGTAGCTCACCCCGGCGACCACGTGCAGCAGGTCGAGCACCCTGGTCAGGGTTTCCGGCACGGCCGGGTCGGCGGGCACCGGCAGGGTGACCGTCTCGGTGAAGCGCAGTGGTGACGGGCCGTCCAGCAGGTAGTCGAACGTCGCCACCCCCGTCGCCGGATCGAACGCGTACGAGGGGAAGCGCATGACGTCGAACTGCACCCGGAGTCTCCTTGCCTATGGCCGACGGGCAATATTAGTTCGGTCCGACGAGATTCGACGCGAGCAGGGAGACGACGTGCGCCTGGCAGACCTGCGGGGCCGATCGGTTGCGGTCTGGGGCACCGGCCGGGAGGGCCGGGCCGCGGTGGCCGCGATCGCCCGGTACGAGCCGTCCCGTCTCATCGTGGTCGAGGACAGCCCCAACTACCTGTCCGTCGAATGGACCGGCGCGCTGGCCCGGCTGGCGCCGCTGGCCGGCGGGGAACACGCGCACGCCGCCCTGGTCAGCGCGGACGTGGTGGTCCGTTCGCCGGGGGTGCCGTCGACCCACCCGTACATGACCGATCTCCGGGACCGCGGGATCACGGTGACCGGCGGCACCGCGCTGTGGATGGCCGACAACGCCGCCCGGACCGTCGGGGTCACCGGCAGCAAGGGCAAGAGCACCACGTCCAGCCTGATCAGCCACCTGCTGACGGCGGTCGGCAGGCCGAACGCCTACGGCGGGAACATCGGGGTGCCGCTGCTGGACATGCCCGAGGCGGAGCTGTACGTGCTGGAGCTGTCCAGCTACCAGTGCGCCGACCTGACCGACTCGCCGCGGGTGGCGGTGGTCACCTCGCTGTTCCCGGAGCATCTGGACGCGCACGGCGGTGAACGCGAGTACTACCGGGACAAGCTGAATATTCTCGGGTACGGCCCCGAGCTGATCGTGGTGAACGGGACGGACCGGCGGCTGCACGACGAGATCCGCGGGGTCACCGCAGCGAACGGGGTCCCGCCCGTCCCGGCTGCCGCCGCCGACTCCCGGTTCCGGGTCGAGGACGGCCGGTTCTGGTGCGGTGACGAGGCCCTGTTCAGCCGGGACGCGCTCGTCCTGAAGGGCCGGCACAACGAGGGCAACCTGTGCGTCGCCCTGGCCGTGCTGGACGGGATGGGCGTGGACGTGGCCGGGATCCGCGGGACGCTCGAGACGGCGGTGCGGGCCTTCCGGGGGCTGCCGCACCGGCTCACCGAGATCGAGGACCCGTCCGGGCTGACGTTCGTCGACGACACGTTGTCGACCAGTCCCTACGCCGCCATGCATGCCATCGAGGCGTACGAGAACCGGCCACTCACCGTGTTGGTCGGCGGCACCGATCGCGGCCTCGATTACACGCCGTTACGAGAATTTCTCGCCGAACGGGAACTCACGGTGATCGGCCTGCCGGACAGTGGGCCACGGATCCTGGAGGCGCTGGCCCGGCTGCCCCGGGTGCGTACCGAACCGGCCGAGGACCTGGTCGACGCCGTTCGCCTGGCGCGCAAGATCACGCCGGCCGGGGGAGTGGTGCTGCTGTCGCCGGCCGCCCCGAGCTACGGCCGGTTCCGGAACTTCGAGCACCGCTCCGAGGTCTTCGCCCAGGCCGTCCGCGACACCGCCGTCTGACGCCCGGCCCCCCACGGCTGGACGCCACCGCTGTCTGAAGGGACTTGAGACAGCGGTGTGCGACAGCCGGCTCGTCCGGCGTGCGGCTCAGCGGCCGGCGGCCGGCGGTGGTGACTTGCTGACGGTCCGCTTCTGGGTGAGATAGACCTGCACATCGCGGAACTCGGCGGAGAGCGCCTCGGTCGTCGTCGTGTGCACGTAGGTGACCCTCCGGACGACCCCTCCGCCCTCGACCGGGCAGGGTTGCCCGATCGCCGGCGGGACGCCGATGCTGGAGGCGCCGGACGAAGTACCGGTGATGCGGAAGCCGCTGAGCTCCCCGCTGCCGAGGTCGACCGTGACGACCGCGACGAGGCCCGCGCTGGTGCTGCCCGGATTCCGGCCGGCCCCGGCTCGTACCTCCCGATCGCAGAGCAGGGAGTAGATCTCCTCCTTGCCCACGTGGTAGGTGAAGCCGATCTCCGGGGCGTTGCGCACCAGGGTCTGCGCGTCCCAGCCGAAGGCTTTCCGGACGTCCTCGGAGTCGACGAACCCGGTGTTGGTGGCCGGATCGAAGCGGACGGCGGCGGAGGCGGGTGCCGGGGCGAGGGCGCCGCCGGCCAGGATCGCGGCGGCGAGTGCCAGGGGCCTGATCATGCGCCGACCTCCGGGCCGGTGCGCAGCTCGGCGAGCGAGGCGTACGTCCTGCCGAGCTCGGCGATCAGGCGCTCGGTGGTCGTGACGGCCAGCAGGCGTGACTCCCGTACGGTCTTGCCGTGTCCGTCGTGGGGGCACGGGGCGCCGGGCAGGAAGTTCATGGTGGTGGCGGAGATCGCACTGTCGGAGCCGGTGATCCGGAACCCGGCGATCTCGGTTCCGCCCGCGCGGTAGGTCGCCGCGGCGGTCAGGAATTCCGTCATCGCCTGGGCGCTGCGTGTCGCGTCGAAGGGGCGGTCGTCGTCGCAGGTGACCGACCACGTCTCGACGATGTGGGTGTTGTGCTCGAACTCGATCTTCGCGCTCTTCTTCGACAGCTTCGCGCCGTCCCACTTCAAGCCCAGCAGCAGGTCCTCGGCGTCGACGTATCCGGTGTTGGTGTGGAAGTCGAAGGTGACCGCCGCCCGGGCCGGTGCGGCGCTCACGAGGCTGCCGGCGACGGCCGAGCTGATCAAAACGGGAAGCAGTCGCATGCCCTTTTCTCCTGATTTGCGAATGCGGTCACCTGATGCTTCCACGACCCCGCACGTGCGCTGACCAAAGGTAAGAATTCCGGCCATTCGGATGAGCCGACGTCACTGCCGTGGTGGGGGCGGTGCTCATGCCGTACCGGAAATTTTTTTGATCTTGTTTCCGGAGTAACGGAGAGGTTTCGCCGTGTCACGGAGACCGGCCGAAAGGGCTAGCCGTCGATGCCTGATCGGCCTGCCGCCGCAACCTGAAAGGACGGGTAGAAAACGGCTGTAATTCGGACATGTGATGGCGGTCACGTCGTAACGGCCATTTGGGGATCGATGGTCGTCATCCGGCCGTCCCGAAACATCGGTTCATTCGCGCTGGCCGGTAACGGTTCTGAAAACATCCTTCACAGTCTTGACAGCAGGGGGCCGTTAGTAAGAACTTTTACCGCGACAGTAAACAGTCCTTCCTGAAAGGGTGTCCGATGGCTGAGCCGGAGATGGACGGCATCGCGTGGAGCGCGGCTGCCGACTCGCTGGTTCGCGGCGCCGCCCGAACCGGGAACGACCACGGGAGCGAGCGAATCATCACGAACGGTGTGAACCACTCACCCGCCGATGGGGTGCTCGCTCGGGTCAGGACGTTGCTGCCGGACTTCACCGGGGCCCTGCAGCGAGTCGCTGAGCAGGTGCTCGCTGACCCGGCGGCGGCCTCCCGGGCCACCATCGTCGAGCTTGCCGAGCGCAGCGGAACCTCGCCGGCGACGATCACCCGGTTCTGCCGGGCGGTCGGTTTCGACGGGTACGCGGACCTCCGCCTCGGCATCGCGTCGGAGACCGGACGGGCCCGCTCGGCCGGCTGGACCGTGGACATCGGCCGCGAGATCCAGCCCGAGGACCCCCTGGAGCGCGTGCTCGGCCAGATCATGGCCGCTGACACCAGGGCCATGCACGACACCGCCACGCTGCTGGACCTGGGCGAGGTGGAGCGGGCCGCGGGGGCTATTGCCGTCGCGCCGCGGGTGAACATCTTCGGCGCCAGCGGAAGTGCGCTGGTCGGCGAGGAGATGCAGTTCAGTCTGCACCGCATCGGCATCCCGGTGTGGGCCTGGACCGACGTGCACAACGGTCTGGCCAGCGCCGCGCTGTCGAGGCCCGGCGACGTCGCGCTCGGCATCTCGCACAGTGGCGAGACCGGCGAGACGATCGAGCTGCTCGCGGAAGCGAACAGCCGGGGCGCCACCACGATCGCGCTCACCAGCTTCCCCCGATCCCCGCTGGCCGAGTTGGCGGACATCGTCCTGCTCACCGCAACCCAGGCGACGACCTTCCGGCCGGACGCGCTCAGCGCACGGCACCCGCAGCTGGTCGTTCTCGACCTGCTGTACGTCGCCGTCGCACAACGAACCCACGAACGTTCGCACGCCGCGTTCCAGCGGACCGCCCAGGCGGTGCACGGGCACAAGGCCGCGAAAGACAGCTGAACCCCTTTCTACGAATGAATTCCCCTCGGGAGGAAAAGTGAAGCGCAAGATTGCGGTCGCCGCGGCTCTGGCCGCGTCGATGCTGGCCGCCGCCGCCTGCAGCAGCAGCTCCGGCGGCGACGGGGGCACGGTCTCGGCCGACAAGACCGTCGACGGCAAGGGCAAGACCATCAAGGTCTGGCTCATGGTCGACGCCCAGAGCGGGTGGAAGAGCGTCGTCGACGACGCCAGCAAGCGGTTCACCGACGCCACCGGCGCCAACGTGACCGTCGAGTACCAGCAGTGGGCGAACGTGCTCACCAAGCTGGACGCCTCGCTGGCCGGCACCGACGTACCGGACGTGGTGGAGCTCGGCAACACCCAGTTCTCCAAGTACGTCGACGCGGGTGCGTTCGCCGAGGTCAAGAAGGACACCTTCGAGAACTCCGCCACCTGGCTGCCCGGTCTCTCCGGCGCCTGCGAGGTCGACGGCAAGACCTTCTGTGTGCCGTACTACGCCGGTGCCCGGGTCCTCATCTACCGCAAGGACCTCTTCGAGAAGGCCGGCATCACGGCCGCCCCGAAGACCTACGAGGACTTCCTCGCCGCTGCCGACAAGGTGCAGGCAGCGAACAAGGACCCGAAGTTCGGCGCCGTCTACATGCCGGGCCGCTACTGGTACGCCGCGATGTCCTGGGTCAAGGCCAGCGGTGGCGACATCGCCAAGAAGGAGGGCGACAAGTGGGTCGGCCAGCTCTCCTCGCCGGCTTCCCAGGAGGGCCTGAACAAGTGGGTCGAGCTGGTCAAGAAGTACTCGAAGGCGGACGTCACCAAGGACGAGGCCGACCAGTACCTGGTCTTCAGCCAGGCCAACGCCGGCATGTTCTACGGCAACGGCTGGGAGCTGGGCTCGGCTGAGCAGGTCCGCAAGGACCCGAACGACCCGAACTCCGCGCTTGTCGACACCAAGGTCAAGGGCAAGCTGGCCGCCGCCCCGATGCCGGGCATCCCGTCGCTGCTCGGCGGCTCGAACGTCGGTGTCCCGGTCAAGAGCCAGAACACCGAGCTCGCCGCTCAGTGGATCAAGCACTTCACCGACAGCACCTCGATGAAGGGCCTGATCAAGGCCAGCGCGCTGCCGAACGCCACCGCGCTGCTCGACGCCGCCGCCACCGACAACCCGGCGCTCGCCGTCGGCGCCGAGGCGGCCAAGAACAGCTGGGCCGTGCCGGCCTCCGGCAAGTGGGCCGACGTCGAGAAGGCCAGCGTCCTGCAGAACATGCTGTCGGACATCCTGACCGGCAAGAAGTCCGTCGCGGACGCCGCCAAGGCCGCTGACGAGCAGATCGCCGCCACGCTCAACGGCTGATCCAGACGCTGCCCGCCCGCCGCGAGGCGGGCGGGCAGCGGTTCCTTCGGTGAGAGAGGAAAGCTGATGCACGCCGTCGACACCCCGCCCACCCGCGCAACGGGCGCGCCGGGCGGACCGGGCGGACCGGGCTCCACCCGACCGGGCGCCCGGCGCCGGAAGCGTCGCAACCCGGAGAGTTCCCGCCTGCCGTGGCTGCTCGCGGCGCCGGCCCTGCTGCTCCTGGCCGCTCTGCTGGCCTACCCGATGGGCCGGATGGTCGTCCTGTCGTTCCAGAACATGCAGCTGCGGGAGCTGTGGAGCGGCGCCGCCCCGCCATGGGTCGGACTCGACCAGTACACTAAGGTGCTCGGCGATTCCGTGTTCTGGGCGGTCGTCGGCCGCACGGTCCTCTTCACCGTGGTGTCGGTGACCCTCACGGTCCTCATCGGCCTGATGATCGCGCTGCTGATGCGCCGGGTGCACAAGGCCGTCCGGATGGCCATGATCGTCGCGATGATGTTCGTCTGGGCGCTGCCCGCCCTGGTCCAGGCGCAGGCCTTCAAGATGATGACCGACTCCAACATCGGTGTCCTGAACTATCTGATCGACAAGCTGCCCGGTGTCGAGTTCCAGAACCACTCCTGGTTCTTCACCCCCGCCCAGGGGTGGATCGTGATCACCGCGTGTGTGCTGTGGGCCGGTATCCCGTTCCTGGCCATCACCCTCAACGCGGGCCTCACCCAGGTGCCCAAGGAGCTGCTGGAGGCCGCGACGGTGGACGGCGCGAACGCCTGGCAGTCGTTCCGCAACATCACCATCCCGATCCTGAAGCCGCTGCTGGTGATCGTGACGACGCTGTCGGTCATCTGGAACTTCGGGCTCTTCACCCAGAACTGGGTGCTGCGCGACGGTAAGCCGGAACCCGAGTTCCAGACGCTCGCCACGTACTCGTACCTCCAGGCGTTCGCCCAGAACAAGTACAGCCTCGGCTCGGCGATCGCGGTGATCACCGTGATCCTGCTGCTCGGCGCGATGGCGGTCTACATCCGCCAGATGTTCAAGATCGGAGAGGTGGACTGATGGCCCGCGACGCCAGCGATCAGACGTTGACGGTCGGGCGCAGCCCGGTGGGAAGCTTCTTCGCCAACCTCAGCGGCTCGGTCTTCGCGATCGTGATGTTCTTCCCCGTCTACTGGGTGCTCATCACCTCGTTCAAGCCGCAGACCGAGTGGTCCAGCTTCACCCCGACGTTCATCCCGGACCAGCCCACCCTGGACAACTTCAAGTCGGCGTTCAACGCGCCCAACTTCCAGCAGTCGCTGGTCAACGGCATCCTCATCACGGCGGTTGCGGTCCTGGCCTCCCTGGTCATCGGCTTCCTGGCCGCCCTCGCGGTGGCACGGTTCCGGTTCTACGGGCGGCGGGCGATCATCCTGGTGGTGCTGGCGGTACAGCTGGTGCCGTTCGTGGCTCTGCTCATCCCGATCTTCCTGATGCTGCAGAGGGCCGAGCTGACCGGTGACAGCATCATCGGCGTGACCATCGTCTACGTGGTGTTGCTGCTGCCGTATACGGTCTGGACGCTGCGCGGCTTCATCGCCGGCATCCCCCGGGAGCTCGACGAGGCAGCCATGATCGACGGCTGTACCCGGGCGCAGGTGTTCTGGCGGATCATCCTGCCGCTCACCGGTCCGGGCCTGGTCGCCACGTCGGTCTACGGATTCATCCAGGCGTGGAACGAGTTCATCATCATCAACACGTTGAACAACCCGGAGAACCAGAACCTGATGGCCTGGCTGATGCAGAACCAGACCAGCCGGGGAACGTACTGGGGCCCGTTGATGGCTGGTGCGATCCTGACCTCCATCCCAGTGGTGATCTTCTTCCTCGCCGTTCAGCGCAACATCGCGTCCGGCCTCACCGCCGGTGCGGTCAAGGGCTGACAGTTTCTCTCCAAGGAAAGGGCATCGATGTCTCACATAACGAACTCTGAGCTGGACCGTCGTAGTCTGCTGCGTCGTGCCGCCGCGGTCGGCCTGGCGGCGACCCCGGCGGTGGGCATGCTGAGTGCGTGCGTCGGCGGCGGTTCCGAGGAGCCGGCCAAGCAGGCCACCGGTACGAAGTCGGCGGACAACCCGCTCGGCCTCGACCCGAAGGCCCCGGTCGAGATCGTGATCTTCGACGGCGGTCTGGGCACCAAGTACGCCACCGACGTGGACACCCCGATCTACAAGAAGAAGTGGCCGGAGTCCGAGGTCAAGTTCTCGGCCACCCAGGAGATCGCGACGGTCGTGCAGCCGCGGCTCAACGCCGGTGACGCGCCCGACATGATCAACAACTCCGGCGCCAAGATGATGGACTTCGGTGCCATCGTCGCCGCCGGCCAGGCGCAGGACCTGACCGACCTGTTCGCCGCCCCGTCCTTCGACGTCCCGGGCAAGACCGTCGCCGAGACGCTGGTGCCGGGCGCTGTCGAGTGGGGCTCCTACAACGGCAAGCCGTACGCGGTGAACTACTCGTACACCGTCTTCGGCCTCTGGTACAACGCCACCCTGTTCGAGAAGAACAGCTGGACCGTGCCGACCACGTGGGCCGACTTCATCGCGCTCTGCGACAAGATCAAGGCCGCGGGCATCGTCCCGTTCGGCTACGCCGGCAACAACGCGGCGTACTACATGGTCCGTGCCCTGCTCACCAGCGCCGGCAAGATCGGCACCGAGCAGGTCCTGAAGGACATCGACAACCTCAAGCCGGGCGCGTGGACCGCCCCGGCCGTGCTCGAGGCCGCGAAGGCCTGGGGCGAGGTCGGCAACAAGTACCTGGACAAGTCGTTCCTCGGCCTCAAGCACACCGAGGTCCAGCTGCGTCAGAACCAGGACAAGCTGGCCTTCTACCCGTGCGGTTCCTGGCTGGAGAACGAGCAGGCCAAGGACACCCCGCCCACCTTCAAGTACGCCGTCGCGGCGTACCCGAGCGTCACCACCTCGGACAAGCTCGGCGCCGCGGCGATCAACGCCGCCGCCGGTGAGATCTACTTCGCCTCGTCCAAGGGCAAGAACCCGCGCGGCGGCATGGAGTACCTGCGGGTCATGCTGTCCAAGGAAGCGGCGAAGGAGTTCACCAACCTCACCAAGTCGCTGACCGTGGTGACCGGTGCCGCCGAGGGCGTCGAGCTCTCGCCCGGCCTGACCAGTGCCAACGAGGCGCTGAACAAGGCCGGCAAGGAAGCCTTCATGGGCTACCTGTTCGACACCTGGTACAAGAAGCTCAACGACGAGTCGCTGAGCGCGGTCAACGACCTGATGTTCAAGGGCGGCGACGCGCAGAAGTTCTGCGACCGGATGGAGGCGGCCTCCCAGGCGGTCGCCAAGGACTCCACGGTCCAGAAGCAGACCCGTAGCTAGTAGCCGAGGTTAGGTAGAGCGTCATGCGGCACGGTAAGTACCCCTTCATCATCGGTTTTCTTGCCGTGCCGGTGGCGCTCTACGCCATCTTCGTGGTGGCGGCGTACATCCAGACCTTCCAGCTGTCGGTGACCAGCTGGTCCGGGTTCGGACCGATCAAGTACGTCGGTATGGCCAACTTCGAGAAGTTGTGGAACGACGAGCTCTTCTGGAAGTCGCTGCGCCACAACGGATATCTGCTGCTCCTGCTGCCGATCGTGACGATCGCGCTGGCCCTGTTCTTCTCCTTCCTGCTGAACGTGGGCGGCGGGACCAGGGGCGGCGTCACCCGGGGCATCTGGGGTTCCAAGGTCTACCGGGTGATCTTCTTCTTCCCGCAGCTGATGGCCCTCGCCATCGTCGCGGTGATCTTCGGCCGGGTGTTCTCCTCGGACAAGAGCGGCATGCTCAACGGCCTGCTCCCGGCGAGCTGGGATCCCTGGCTGCTGATGGCCGACGAGCGCTGGGCGCTCACCTGCATCCTGGTGGTGCTGGTCTGGCAGTCGGTCGGCTTCTACGTGGTGCTCTTCTCGGCCGGCATGGGCTCGATCGGCGAGGAGATCTACGAGGCCGCCGACCTGGACGGCGCCGGGAAGATCACGCTGTTCTTCAAGATCACCCTGCCGTTGCTCTGGAACACCATCCAGACCGGCTGGATCTACCTGGGCATCGCCGCGTTCGACGCGTTCGCCCTGGTCAACATCATGACCGTGGACCGTGGTGGCCCCGACGGGGCGACGTCGGTGCTGGCCATGATGATCTACCGCAACACCTTCGAGTACTCGCAGGTCGGCTATGCCTCCGCACTCGGCGTGGTGCTGTTCTTCCTGACCCTGACCTTCGCCGCGCTGACCCTGCGGGTCACGCGCCGCGACGCCGTCTGAGAGGCGTGTGGACATGACCGACCTCGCCACTGCCGCCGCGCCCGTGAAGGCCGCCGGAAAGACCAGGACCGAGAAGACCCATCGGGAGGTACGGGCGTTCAGCGGCCTGGCGCACCTCGCCCTGTTCGTCTGGGCGCTGGTCACCGCCGGCCCACTGATCTGGGTGATGCTCGCGTCGTTCAAGAGCAACACCGAGATCTTCCTGGGCGAGCCGTTCGCGCTGCCGTCCTCGTTCTCGCTGGACACCTACTTCTCCGCGTGGGACCAGGCGCACATCGGCCGGTACTTCCTCAACAGCGTCTTCGTCGTCGTGATCAGCACCGCGGGGACCATGCTGTTCGGGTCGATGGCCGCCTACGTGCTGGCCCGGTACACCTTCTTCGGCAACCGGATCCTGTACTACCTGTTCGTGTCCGGGCTGGCCTTCCCGACGTTCATGGCGCTCGGGCCGCTGTACTACATCCTGCGCAACATGGGACTGCTCAACTCGTACGTCGGGCTGATCCTGGTCTACATCGCCTATTCGCTGCCGTTCACGGTGTTCTTCCTGGCCGCGTTCTTCAAGACGCTGCCGCACGAGATCGACGAGGCGGCGACCATGGACGGGGCGTCGCACACCCGCAAGTTCTTCCAGATCATGATGCCGATGGCGAAGTCCGGCCTGGTCAGCATCACGATCTTCAACATCGTCGGGCAGTGGAACCAGTACCTGCTGCCGCTGGTGATCATGCAGGGTCAGGATGCCGAGCAGAAGTGGGTGCTCACCCAGGGCATCGCGAACATCTCGACCCAGGCCGGCTATCACGCCGAGTGGTCGACGCTCTTCGCCGCGCTGACCCTGAGCATCATCCCGATGATCATCGTGTACGCGGTCTTCCAGCGTCAGATCCAGGCCGGTCTGACCGCCGGAGCCGTCAAGTAGGCGACGGCCGGCCTCCGCTCGGCCGGGTGCCGGGCCCCGGACACGCGGCTTTTCCTTAGCCGGCCAACCGGCTTTCCGTTGGCCGGCCAGCCGGCTTTCCGTTGGCCGGGCGACCGGCCTTTCGTTGGCCGGGCGTCCGGAGAAGTGTCATACCCGCGGGTGACAATGATCCGGTGCTGATCGCGGTGGTGCCCGACCCGGACGGTCCTGGTGGCCGCCTGGCCGGGCTCACCGGCTCCCCACCCGAGCGGGTGCCCGATCTCGCCGCTGCCGTCGCCGAGCGGGAGGCCGCCGAGCAGCCACGATGGCTCTGGACCTCGACGGGCGACGTCTACCCGCCCCTGCTGCGCGCCGGGGTCCGGGTCGCCCGCTGCCACGACCTGGAACTCACCGAGGCGCTGCTGCTCGGCCATGCCGGCCGCTGGGGCGAGCCACGCGGGCTCGCGGCGGCCGTCGCCCGCCTCCGCGGGCTCCCCGTCCCGCCGGACCGGCCCCGGCCGGACGCCGAACCACCCGGTTTCGCGCAGGCCGCCCTCTTCGACGCGGTCGCGGCCGACCACGTGGAACTGTCGGACCTCCTCGAGGTGTATGCGGACCAGACGCGCCGCATCACCGAGCTCGGCAGCCCGGGCCGTTTCCGGTTGCTGGTGGCGGCCGAGTCGGCGGGGGCGCTGATCGCCGCCGAGATGGGCCACACCGGCCTGCCGTGGCGCGCCGACATCCACGACGAGTTGCTGCGCGAGCTGCTCGGTCCGCCCCAGCCGATGGGCCCGCCCCGCCGCCTGGCCGAGCTGGCCGCCGAGATCAACGCCGCGTTCGGCACTCGCGGTCTGCACCCGGACCTGCCGGCCGAGGTGGTGCGCGCCTTCCACCGGGCCGGCATCGAGATCCCGAACACCCGGCGCTGGGTGCTGCGCCAGGTCGACCATCCGGCGGTCGCCCCGCTGCTGGAGTTCAAGGAGCTCTACCGGATCTGGACGGCCCACGGCTGGGCCTGGTGCGACGCCTGGGTGCGCGACGGCCGGTTCCGCCCGGAGTACGTGCCGGGTGGTGTCGTCTCCGGCCGCTGGGCGACCCGCGGCGGCGGGGCCCTCCAGGTGCCGAAAGTGGTGCGCCGCGCGGTGATGGCCGATCCGGACTGGCGGTTCGTGGTCGCCGACGCGGGTCAGCTCGAGCCGCGCGTGCTGGCCGCGGTCTCCGGTGACGAGCGCCTGGCCCGGGCCGCGGCCGCCGGTGACCTGTATGCGGCGCTGGCGGCCGACTCGTTCGACGGCGACCGGGCCAAGGCCAAGATCGCCCTGCTCGGGGCGATGTACGGGCAGACCGGCGGCGACGCGATCCCGGCCCTGGCCGTGCTGCGCCGGCACTATCCGACCGCCTTCGAGTACGTGGAGGCCGCCGCCCGTACCGGTGAGGCGGGTGGCCTGGTCCGTTCCTGGCTGGGCCGGACCTGCCCACCGGCGGCCGGTGCCTGGCGTGATGCCGGCCTCGATCCGCCGGACGAGGTGGCGCCACCACCGGGCCGGGCCCGTGGCCGCTTCACCCGCAACTTCGTGATCCAGGCCACGGCTGCGGAGTGGGCGCTGGTGCTTCTGGCGACTTTGCGTACCCGGCTGGCCGGTACGCCTGCGGAACTCGTCCTGTTCGTGCACGACGAGGTGGTGGTGCACTGTCCCGCCGACCAGGCCGAGTCGGTGGTGACGGCGGTCCATGAGAGCGCGGTCACGGCCGGACGGCTGCTGTTCGGCGCCACCACGGTGCGTTTTCCCTTGGACGTCTCAGTGGTTGGTGCCTACGCCGACGCCAAGTGAAAGAGTCGGTATCGTTGACGGTCCGGCCGAGAGGCGCTGCAGCGGGCCCACCCGTCACGCTCGACCGGTGATCCACCCGAAACAAGGGCGCCTCCGACTCACTATCGGAGGTGTTGGCGTTGACTCAGACCGTCACGAAACTGCGTGACCTGCTGGCCGAGCGCGTTCTCGTGCTGGACGGCGCGTGGGGCACGATGCTGCAGGGCGCGAAACTGTCCCCGGCCGACTACCGTGGCGATCTGATCCCGGCAGACCACCCGAAGGACGTCACCGGCGACCCGGACCTGCTGATCCTCACCCGGCCCGACGTGATCCTCGACGTCCACCGGCAGTACCTCGCGGCCGGCGCCGACATCACCACCACCAACACGTTCACCGCGACCAGCATCGCCCAAGCCGACTACGGCCTGGAGCACCTGGTCCGCGAGATGAACCTGGAGGGTGTCCGGCTGGCCCGGCAGGCCGCCGACGAGGCCACCGCCGAGGACGGCCGCCCGCGGTTCGTCGCCGGCTCGGTGGGTCCGCTCAACGTCACGCTCTCCATCTCGCCCAAGGTCGACGACCCGGCGTACCGTGCGGTGACATTCGACCAGGTCAAGGCGGCGTACGAGGAGCAGATCTCGGCGCTGGCCGAGGGCGGGGCCGACCTGCTGCTGATCGAGACGATCTTCGACTCGCTGAACGCGAAGGCCGCCATCGCGGCGGCCCGCGAGGTGGCCCCCGACCTGCCGCTGTGGATCTCGCTGTTCCTCGACATCTCCGGCCGTACCCTCTCCGGGCAGACCGTCGAGGCCTTCTGGCGCTCCATCGAGCGGGCGAAGCCGCTGGTGGTGGGCGTCAACTGCTCGCTCGGCGCGGCCGAGATGCGGCCGCACGTGGCCGAACTGGCCCGGCTGGCCGACACCTACGTGGCCTCCCACCCGAATGCGGGCCTGCCCAACGCGTTCGGCGGCTACGACCAGCAGCCGGCCGAGACCGGGCAGCTGCTCGCCGGGTTCGCGGCCGACGGCCTGGTCAACATCGTCGGTGGTTGCTGCGGCACCACCCCGCCGCACATCGCCGCCGTCGCGGAGGCCGTGCGAGGCGCCCGGCCGCGTGCGGTCGTCCAGCCGGCGCCCGCCACCCGGTTCAGCGGCCTGGAGCCGTTCGAGATCGGCCCGGACACCGGTTTCGTGATGATCGGCGAGCGGACCAACGTGACCGGCTCGGCCAAGTTCCGCCGGCTCATCGAGGCCGACGACTACCAGGCCGCCGTGGACGTGGCCCTCGAGCAGGTACGCGGCGGTGCCAACCTGCTCGACGTCAACATGGACGCCGACCTGCTCGACAGCGAGCGGGCCATGGTCACCTTCCTGAACCTGATCGCGACCGAGCCCGAGGTGGCGCGGATCCCGATCATGATCGACAGCTCGAAGTTCTCGGTGCTCGAGGCCGGTCTCAAGTGCGTGCAGGGCAAGGGCGTGGTCAACTCGATCAGCCTCAAGGAGGGCGAGGAGCAGTTCCTCGCCCAGGCGCGGCGGATCCGGGACTTCGGCGCCGGCGTCGTCGTGATGGCGTTCGACGAGCAGGGCCAGGCCGACACCACCGAGCGCAAGGTCGCCATCTGCGGCCGCGCCTACGACCTGCTGGTCGGGGACGGCTTCGACCCGACAGACATCATCTTCGACCCGAACGTGCTCGCGGTCGCCACCGGCATCGCCGAGCACAACGGATACGCGAAGAACTTCATCGACGCGCTCCCGCTCATCAAGGAAAGGTGCCCCGGAGCCCGTACGTCCGGTGGCATCTCGAATTTGTCCTTCGCCTTCCGCGGCAACGACGTCGTGCGCGAGGCCATGCACTCGGCGTTCCTGTTCCACGCCGTCAAGGCGGGGCTCGACATGGGCATCGTCAACGCCGGACAGCTCGCCGTCTACCAGGACATCCCTGCCGACCTGCTGGAACTCGTCGAGGACGTGATCTTCGACCGGCGCGCGGACGCCACCGACCGGCTCGTCACGTTCGCGTCCACGGTCACCGGCTCGGGCGCCAAGCGGGAGGTCGACCTGTCCTGGCGGGAGGCGCCGGTCGAGGAGCGGCTCAGCCACGCCCTGGTGCACGGCATCGTCGACTTCATCGAGGCGGACACCGAGGAGGCCCGGCAGAAGCTGCCCCGCCCGCTCGAGGTCATCGAAGGCCCGCTGATGGACGGCATGAAGGTGGTCGGCGACCTGTTCGGCTCCGGCAAGATGTTCCTGCCCCAGGTGGTCAAGAGCGCCCGGGTGATGAAGCGGTCCGTCGCCTACCTGCTGCCCTTCATGGAGGCCGAGAAGGAGCAGGCCCGCCTGGAGGGGCGCGTCGAAGCCGACCGCGGGCAGGGCAAGATCGTGCTCGCCACGGTCAAGGGCGATGTCCACGACATCGGCAAGAACATCGTCGGTGTGGTACTCGGCTGCAACAACTACGAGGTGATCGACCTCGGCGTGATGGTGCCGACCGCGAAGATCCTGGACACCGCGATCGCCGAGGGCGCCGACGCGATCGGGCTCTCCGGCCTGATCACCCCGTCGCTCGACGAGATGGTCGCGGTCGGCGCCGAGATGCAGCGCCGCGGCCTCAAGCTGCCGCTGCTGATCGGTGGGGCCACCACCTCCAAGCAGCACACGGCGGTGCGCATCGCCCCGGCGTACGACGGCTCGACGGTGCACGTCCTCGACGCGTCGCGGGTCGTCGGCGTGGTCTCCGACCTGTTCGACCCGGAGCGGGCCGTGAAGCTCGACGACGCCAACCGCGACGAGCAGCAGCGTCTCCGCGAGCAGCACGAGAAGCGGCACTCGCAGCCGCTGCTCACCCTCGCCCAGGCCCGCGCCAACCGGGAGAAGATCAACTTCGAGGACATCCCCACCCCGACGTTCACCGGCGTACGGGAGGTCGCGCCGACCATCGCCGAACTGCGCCGCATGATCGACTGGCAGTTCCTGTTCCTGGCCTGGGAGCTGAAGGGCAAGTACCCGGCCATCCTGCAGCAGCCGGTCGCCAAGGAACTGTTCGACGACGCCAACACGCTGCTCGACCAGATCATCGCGGAAGGCTCGTTCCAGGCCCGCGGGCTCTACGGCTTCTGGCCCGCGCACGCCGACGGCGACGACATCAAGCTGGCCGGCGGCGCCTCCTTCCCGATGCTGCGCCAGCAGACCGAGAAGCCGGCCGGCCGTGCCAACCGCTGCCTTGCCGACTACGTCGCCCCGGCCGGCTCGGGCGATCATCTGGGTGGTTTCGCGGTCGCCATCCACGGCGCCGGCAAGCTCGCCGCGAAGTACGAGGCCGAGAACGACGACTACCGGGCCATCATGGTCAAGGCGCTGGCCGACCGGCTGGCCGAGGCGTTCGCCGAGTACCTGCACCTCAAGGCCCGCCGCGAGTGGTTCGAGCCGGACGCCAAGCCGAAGCTCGAGGACCTGCACGCCGAACGGTTCCGGGGCATCCGCCCGGCGCTCGGCTACCCGGCCTGTCCCGACCACAGCGAGAAGCGCGACCTGTTCGAGCTGCTCGGCACCTCGGCGATCGGGGTGGGGCTCACCGAGTCGTTCGCGATGACCCCGGCCGCCGCCGTCAGCGGCCTGATCTTCGCCCACCCGGACGCCAAGTACTTCACCGTCGGCCGTCTCGCCAAGGACCAGATCGAGGACTACGCGGCCCGCCGCGGCATGCCGGTCGCCGAGGTCGAGCGGTGGCTGCGCCCCAACCTCGCCTACTCCATCGACTGACCGTCCTGTCTCCAGCCGGGGGTTGGGTGTTGGAGGGGCTGCGGTGATTGACAAGGGTGAGGCGCTGCGGCGGCTGCACGGGCATGCGGGACAGTTCGACGCCGATGCGCGGACCGTCGAGCGGATCGCCGGTGCGGTGGCCGCGTCCGGGGTCACCGGGCCGGCCGGCGAGCTGCGGGTCCTGCTCGCCGCCTTCGTGGACGAGCAGGACCACGACGGCCGCGACCTGACCGCGCTGCTGCTCGCCGACGTTGCCGGGACGGCCGCGCTGCCCGCCCTGCTGATGGCCTGCGACCGTGACCTCGGTGACGTCTCCTGGGACCTGCGGGAGCTGATCGACGGTCTCGTCCGCCACGGCGACGGCGCCCGCGGCGAATTGCTCGGCATGATCGCCGGAGGTTCACCGCGGGAGTGCCGCGCCGCCCTCCAGTGGTTCGAACCCGTCGCCCGCGCCGAGGACGTGCCGCTGCTCGCCACGACGGCCACCCATCCGGATCCGGCGATCCGGGCGCTGGTGGCCAGGCAGCTGCCCGGCCCGGCCGGCGACGACCGGGCGTTCGAGGTGCTGATCGCGATCCTGCGTGACGCCGATCCCGAGGTTCGGATCGCCGCGGTCCGCCGTCTCGCCGAGATCCGGCGCCGCGACGCCGGCGGGCCGCTCGCCGCGCTTGCCGGCGACCCGGAGCCGCGCGTACGGGCCAGGGTCGCGTACGCCCTCGGCCGGCTCGGCGACCCGGCGGCGCAACCGGTCCTGCGGGACCTCCTGCGGGACACCGACGAACGGGTCCGCGGGCGTGCCGGTGAGGCGCTCGGGCGGATCGGCGGCGACCCGGCGATCGACGCTCTGCTGACCGAGTCGGGGGCCGCCGACCCACGGCAGCGGGTCCGGGCCGCCAAGGCGCTGGCCCAGGTCGTCGACGATCCGCGGGCGGAGGAACGGCTGCGGGCGCTGGCGGCCGACGGCGACGCCGCGGTGCGTGCGGCGGTGCTCAGTGGACTCGCGACCGCCGGGGACATCACCGGGCGCTGGACGTCGCTGGTCGCGGACCTGACCGCTGATGGTGACGTGACGGTCCGGCATCGTGTCGTGGGCACGGTGGCGCACCTTCACCCGTACCCGGACCAGGTCTTGAAGATCCTCGCCGCGGACCCGAGCGGCTTCGTGCGGGAGGCGGCCGTCGAGGCCCTGGAGGCGCGGCGGCATCTGCGCCGGTGAGGGCCGGTTCGCCCGGTGACGATTGGACGGCTCCGCTGTGGGCATGGCGGAGGTATGCGAGCACTGACCTGGCAGGGCACCGGCAAGGTGTCGGTGGAGACCGTTCCCGACCCGAAGATCGAACAACCGACGGACGCCGTCGTCCGGATCACGTCGACCGCGATCTGTGGTTCCGATCTGCATCTCTACGACGTCCTCGGCATGTATCTGGAGAAGGGCGACGTCCTCGGTCATGAGCCGATGGGCATCGTCGAGGAGATCGGCCCCGAGGTCACCCACATCCGCCCCGGCGACCGTGTGGTGATCCCGTTCAACATCTCCTGCGGACACTGCTGGACGTGCCGCCGCGGCTTTTACGCCCAGTGCGAGACCACCCAGGTGCGGGAGCAGGGGACCGGTGCCGCGCTGTTCGGATACACCAAACTGTACGGTCAGGTCCCCGGCGGTCAGGCCGAGTTCCTGCGTGTGCCGCAGGCGCAGTTCGGCCCGATCAAGGTGCCGGACGGCCACCCCGACGAGCGGTACCTGTTCCTCTCCGACGTGCTGACCACCTCGTGGCAGGCGGCGAAGTACGCGGACGTCGTGCCCGGCGACACGGTGCTGGTCGTCGGCCTGGGCCCGATCGGGCAGATGTCCGCCCGGATCGCCCGGCACCTCGGCGCCGAGCGGGTGATCGCGGTCGACAGCGTGCCCGAGCGACTGGCCATGGCGCAGCGGCACGGCATCGAGACGATCGACTCCGGTGCAACCGACGACGTTCCCGAGGCGGTCCGGCAGCTCACCCACGGCCGGGGCGCGGACGGGGTGATCGAGGCGGTCGGCATGGAGGCACACGGCTCGCCGATCCAGTCGGCCGCGATGAAGGCGGCCGGCATGCTGCCCGGCCCGCTGGCCCGGAAGGCGACCGAGACGATGGGCGTGGACCGGATGGCGGCGCTGCACACGGCGTTCGACGCGGTCCGCCGGGCCGGCACGGTCTCGATCATCGGCGTGTACGGCGGGAACGCCGACCCGTTCCCGATGATGCAACTGTTCGACAAGGGCGTCACCCTGCGGATGGGTCAAGCCCACGTCAAGCGCTGGGTCGACGACATCATGCCGCTGCTCACCGGCGACGACGACCCGCTCGGTGTCGACGACCTGGTCACCCACCGGCTGCCGCTGGAGCAGGCGCCGCAGGCGTACGACACCTTCAAGAAGAAGGAGGACGGCTGCATCAAGGTCGTCCTCAAGCCCTGACGGCGGGTGAGGTTCGGGTGCGCTCGCGCCCGGACCTCCCGCGTGGTTACCTGCTCGCCCAGATGTCCAGGTTGAACCGCTCCAGGACACCGGGGACGAACAGGCCACCGATCGAGAGCAGCGAGATCACCGTGAAGGCGGTCCGCAGGACGACCACCTCGACCTTGCCGCCGACCTTCACGGCCATGCTGTTCGGGATGCCGATCATCAGCCACATGCGGCGCCTGATCGGGACCGGCCAGAGGATCGGCACGCCGTTCTTGGTGATCATGTCGCCGAGGATGTGGACGAAACAGCCGACCGCGACCGCCAGCCCCAGCAACGGGTAGCCGCGGTCGCTGGGCAGGTTGGCCGCGGTGAACCAGGCGATCACGCCCGACGCCAGGGTCACGATGACCCAGCCGGCCCGCTCCGCCCAGTCGTCGAAGAGGCCGCGCAGCGCGAGGCCGCTCATGAAGAAGACGATGCCGATGACCGCCCAGTACCCGTAGCTGTCGGCCAGCGAGGTCGTGCCCCAGCCGATCAGCGCACAGAACGGCAGTGTGTGGGTGAAGGTGCGGTGGCCGTTGTCACGGCGCGGGTCCCGCTTCAGCTTGGTGGCCGTGTAGACGCCGAGCGAGAACTTCTCCACCACCTCGGCGACGAACAGCGACGCCACACCGAAGGTGCGCGCCACCGTCGCACCACCCTGGTTGCGGGTGACCTTGCCGGACATGTCCAGGTCGGGCAGGAGCGCGCCACCCGCACAGATCGCCGTGCCGACCGCCACCTCCAGCGGCGTCTGGCTCACGTAGGCGAACTGGTCGAGCGCCCAACTGCCGGCCAGCCAGGCGGCCGCGCCGGATAACGCGTGCGACGGACCCATCATGTGCGTTGTCCCTCCCCGAACAAAACTCGGCCACTGTGGCAGAGAGAACGAAGAAGATCAACGACTTGGTGAGCGTGTCGGCCGTGGGGTCGGCCACCCGACAGCGGACTTTCAGTGCCGGACCCAGTGGCCGAAGGAGTACTCCGGGTGCCATCGGCCGTACCGGGCGTGCTTGATCAGGCCGATCACCAGGAACGACAGCGGGATCACCGGCCAGAAGAAGTCGGCGCCGGACACGATCCACAGTGCGGTGAGAACACCGGCGGCGATCAGGACGACGCTCGCGTGCCGGCCGAGTGACCGGCGTGTCGCGGCCCTGGCCTGCGGGGTACGGGCCAGCGCCCGGCGTCCCCCGTCCGGCAGGTCGGCGGTCAGCGGGGCCAGCTCGTCGCGGTACCTCGAGGCGTACGCGGCGGTCAGACGCTCCTCACCCTCGGTCAGGTCGAGCCGGCCCTCGGCCATGGCGGCGCGCAGAATCTCGGCGACGGTCTCGCGCTCGGCATCGGAGGTTCGCAGCAGGGCCGTACCGGGGACGCTCGCATGGGGTTGCATGGGTCTCTCCTTAGCTGGACGGGCGTTCTTGCCTGCCTCCAGAGTCGGCCGCCCGGCGGCTCGGCGCGTCGGCCCGGGGAACCATCCGCGGGGCGCAGCTGGCGCCGGACCCGATGGCCCGGGTACGCCCGGAGGCGTACCCGGCACGGTCCGGATGCGCCCGTGGTGGTACCCGCCGGGGACGCCCGCGGGCCGATGCCGGCGAGGGCGCCGGTGCCGTAGGTTCGGGGCATGAAGCCGGTCGGCCGAGTGGACGCGTGCGACCCGCCCGGGGCTGCCCGGCCCGGGCGGCGTTCGCGTGCCCGGCGGCACAGCGACTGGCCGCCCGGCAGTGCGATCGCGGCCTCGATCTTCCACCTGGCCGGTACGGACGACCTGGCCGACCGTGGCCTCGTCCACATCGGCCCGGCGCCGCTCTACTTTTTGCTCCTGCTCGCCGGCCCGGTCGCGTTGCTCTGGCGGCGCAAGGCTCCGATGGTCGCGTTCGGCGTCGCCGCGGCCGCGTCGATCGCGTTCGCCAGCCACGCCCAGCCCTACTGGATGTACGCGGTCGCCCCCGCGCTGGCCCTGTTCAGCCTGGCCAAGCTGGGCCGGCGGACCGAGGCGGCGATCGCCGGGGCCGTCGCGTGGGCGGTCTACCTGCTGATCACCGTGGGCCTGGCCGGGCCGCTCGGGCTGCCCGCCGACGCCCGCCCCGACCTGCGCGAAGCGATGCTGGCCGCGGTCGGGATCGCGGCGTCCGTGCTGCTCGGCACGGTGTCGAAGGTGCGCCACGAGCAGCTGGCCGCCATCGCCAGGGCCCGCGCGGAGCAGCAGCGGGCCCACGACGAGCAGGAGCGGCGGCAGGCCTCGGAGGAGCGGCTGCGGATGGCACAGGAGCTGCACGACGTCCTCGGCCATCACCTGTCCTTGATCAACGTACAGGCGGGAGTGGGGTTGCATCTGATGGACAACCGGCCGGAACAGGCCCGGGAGGCGCTGTCGGCGATCAAGGCCGCGAGCGCGGAGGCGTTGCGTGAGGTCCGGTCGGTGCTGGGCGTACTGCGGACCGAGGGTGAGGCGGCGCCCCGACAGCCGGCCCTCGGGCTGAGCCGGCTCGCCGGTCTGACCGCCGACGCCGGATTCCCGGTGCGTACCCGGATCGGCGGCGATCCGCGGGTGCTGCCGGCCGAGGTGGACCGGGCGGCCTACCGGATCGTGCAGGAGGCGCTCACCAACGTCCGGCGTCATGCCGGCCCCGGCCCGCACGTGCTGGTCGAGATCACCTACCAGCGGGACGCCCTGGCCCTGTCGATCACCAGCACCGGCGATTCCCCCGAGAGCTTCACCCCGGGCAGTGGCATCACCGGAATGCGGGCCCGCGCCGAGAGCCTGGGCGGACAACTCGCCGCCGGCCCGCACGCGGCCGGCGGCTTCGGTGTCACGGTGCTCCTGCCGGCCCCGCCGGTGCCCGGCGCCGGCCCGCCCCCGGAGGGCTCGCTGCCCGAGTCGACCGGTCCGGCACCGTCGCCGTGGGGAACTCCCGGCGTCAACGAGGCGGCCCCGCCGGCCGCTGCCGAGCGGGTGGAGACGCCGGCCTGGGTGCCCGTCCCCGTCCCGCCGGCCGAACCGATCGAGACGCCGGTGGCGCGTGCCCCCGAACCGCCACCGGGCCGGTCCCCCGGCCGTGCGCCCCGCGCCGCGACGACCTCGTTCCCGACCCTCCCCGGGAGGCGGCCGGATGATCTCCGTGGTGCTGGCTGACGATCAGGCGCTGGTGCGGGCCGGCTTCCGGGCCCTGCTCGACGCGGAACCGGGCATCGAGGTGGTCGGTGAGGCAGCCGACGGCCTGCGGGCGGTCGAGGTGGTCCGGCAGACCCGGCCGGACGTCGTACTGATGGACATCCGGATGCCCGGCGTCGACGGCCTCGAGGCGACCCGGCGGATCACCGCCGATCCGGAGCTGGCCGCCACCCGGGTGGTCATCCTGACCACGTTCGAGCTGGACGAGTACGTGTTCGAGGCGCTGCGCACCGGCGCGTCCGGGTTTCTGGTGAAGGACACCGAACCGGTGGATCTGCTGCGTGGGGTGCGGGCGGTCGCGGCCGGCGACGCCCTGCTGTCGCCGAGCGTGACCCGGCGGGTGATCGGTTCGTTCGTCTCCGCGGCCGCCACCGGCCGGCAGCCCGAGCCGCCCCGTGAACTCGGCCAGCTCACCGACCGCGAGCGCGAGGTGATGGTGCTCGTCGCCGAAGGGCTGTCCAACGACGAGATCGCCGCCCGCCTGGTGATCAGCCCGGCGACCGCGAAGACCCACGTCAGCCGGACGATGATCAAGCTGGGTGCGCGTGACCGGGCCCAGCTGGTCGTCCAGGCCTACGAGGCCGGCCTGATCCGTCCGGGCTGGCTCGGCTGACCGGCCCCGACGGCCGTACCTCAGCCACCGATCGGCGTCGCGGTCACCCGGCCGGGCTACGGCCGGCGGCCAGAGGAGCCGGCGGGGACAGGACGGAGCGGTTGCGGCCAGCCGCCTTCGCGGCGTACAGCGCCTCGTCGGCAGCGCGCATGAGCGACTCCGGGTCGGGACGGGTCCGGGCGGCGGCACCGATCGAGACGGTCACCGCCAGCAGCTCACCGCCGACGTCGACCGGCATGCCGGACACCTCGGTGCGCAGGCGTTCGGCCAGGGCCATCAGCTCGCCGGGGCCGGTGTGCGGGGCCAGCACCACGAACTCCTCGCCGCCGTACCGGGCCACGGCGCCACCGGCCCGGCTGCCCGCGGTCAGCCGGCGGGCCACCTCGCGCAGCACACGGTCGCCGGCCGGGTGGCCGTACCCGTCGTTGACCCGCTTGAAATGGTCGACGTCGATGACGAGAAGACCGACCCCATGTCCGGTACGCGAGGACCTGCGGCACTCGACGGCCAGCGCGTGCGTGAAGTGCCGCCGGGTGTGCAGCCCGGTGAGCGAGTCGGTGACGGCGGCCCGGCGCTGGGCGGCGACGAGGCCGGACATCCTGGCCAGCACGAGCAGGAACATCACCGCGCAGGCGGCGCTGATCAGTGGCACGCTGATCGGTTCGCCGCGCAGCCATTGGATGAACTGCACGCCCGGCGCCATCAGCACGGCGACGGCGAGCACGGCGAGCCGGGCCGGGGACGCGTCCGGCAGCGCGGTGTCGCTGCGCTGGTCGAAACGGCGGATGCCGGGGTGCAGGGCGGCCGAGCCGAGCATGCCGAGCGAGGTCATCCACATGGCGTCCAGGTACGACTCGGTGACCGCGCTGCCGTCGGCGATGCCCTCGACCGCGTACGCGGTGTCCACCACGAACATCAGCGACATGCTGCCGAGCAGCAGATACAGCACCGGCCCCCGGGTACCGGTGCCCATCACGAGACGGATCGCCAGGATGAAGACCATCAGATCGAGGACCGGGTAAGCGGCCTGCGTCAGCTTCGCGTTGAGCGGCAGTTCGGAGTCGGCGGTGAGCGGCTGAAGGATGTAGACCCAGCTGAGCAGGCCGGCGCTGATCGCCACGACGAGTGCGTCGACGCCGCTCGGGATGTCCCAGCCGGGCGCACGGCGCCGGACGAACAACAGCACGGCGGCGGACAGCAACAGGTAGTACAGGAAGTACGCGACGTCGGCGGGGGTGGGTTCCAGGAAGTCACCGAGCCAGTTGCTGACGACGGTCATCCCGTCCGCGATCGCGTAGACGACCTGGGCGGCGAAGAGCAGGAACCAGCCGGCCCGGTGCGGAGGACGGTGCCACAGGATGCCGATCAGGACGACGACCGGCGTGATCGCGCTGACGGCCATGTACGGGATGCTCATGACCAGGTAGGGAGCGTCGGTAGCCCCCAGGTACACCCGCAGGGCGACACAGACCGCCAGCACACCCGGCCAGGTGAGGGCGGCCCACTGATCACGTCGCACCCTCCGAGCATCCCGGCATCGGGTTGCTTTCCGGGTGCGGATCGCGATCTGTCCGGGTGCGGAGGGTCAGAGACGGCGGGCGCGCAGATGCTCGGCGACCGACCAGGCCTGGAACGGGCAGCCGGTGGCCCGGTGCGGGGGGTCGCCGTCGGCGGTCTCGGAGATCGAGCCGAGCCCGTGCTCGGACAGGTGGGCCTCGGCGTCGGCCAGGAGGTCCTCGCCGCTCGCCCCGGCCCGGTGCAGGGCGGTCACCCACGGGCCGGTCAGCCACGGCCAGACGGTTCCGGTGTGGTACGCCCGGTCGCGTTCGGCCGGTGTGCCGCGGTGCCGCCCGGAGTAGCCGAGTTCACCGGGCGCGAGACTGCGCGGCCCGAGCGGCGTCAGCAGGGCGGCGCCGAGCCGGTCAAGTGCGGCCCGGTCCGGGCGTGCCGGGGCGTGCGGCAACGACCAGGCGAGCAGCTGGTTGGGGCGCAGCACCGGGTCGTCCCCGGTGCCGCCGACGACGTCGTGGAGCAGGCCGCCGGGCGCCGGGAAGAGCCGGGCGAATCCTTCCCGGGCCTGCGGGCAGGCACGTTCGGCGGTTCCGGGCGGGATCCCGGTACGCGCGGACAGCTCCAGCACGGTGGCCAGCCCGTTGATCCAGAGCGCGTTGACCTCGACCGGTTTGCCGGCACGAGCGGTCACCGGGATCCCGTCGACGCGCGCGTCCATCCAGGTCAGCGCCTGTCCCCGGGCACCGGCGCGGAGCAGGCCGTCGGCCGGGTCGGTGCGGATGCCGTACCGGGTGCCGGACAGGTGGTAGTCGACTACGTCACGCAGGAACGGCAGCAGTTCGGCGCCCAGGTCGTCGTCGCCGGTGACCGTCACGTGCCGGCCGACGGCGTGCAGGAACCAGAGGGTGCCGTCGACGGTGTTGTACTCGACGGCGCCGGTGTCGGCGGTGTTCGCCAGCATGCCTTCCGACAACGTGCCGGCGTACGCCCGGAGCAGTTGCCGGCCCTGCCCGGCCCGGTTCGTGGCCAGGAACAGCCCCTCGTAACTGATCATCGTGTCCCGGGACCAGGCCCCGAACCAGGGGTACCCGGCGACCACGTCCGGGCCGTTGCCGGTGCGGACCACGAACGCGTCGGCGGCCAGCGCCAGGGTCGCCTGTGTCTCGTCGGCCGGTGCGGCGGCCAGGACGACCGCCCGGTTGCGGACCCGGGCGGCGGCCACGGCAGGCCCGGCCGGTGGCGGCGGATCGTCCGGATCACCGGCCCAGGCCGACACCTCGGCGATCTCCCCGGGGCGGGTCAGGCCGACGTGGAAGCTTCCCGCGTACCAGAGATCCTCAGTCGAGGTGAGGCCTCGCTCGTCCTCCGTCCGGTACCGGACGTCGCGGAACCATGCGCCTCCGGGAATGAAGCCGGGCCCGCTGATCCGGTAGGCGTTCTCGACGACGCATCCATCCGCGGTGGCGGTGACCGCCGGAGGCGGGCCGCTCGCGGTGCGCTCGCCGTGCGCGTCCCGCCAGGTGCAGAGGGCTTCCAGGGTGAGCCGGACCGGGCCGCCGGACACCAGCCGGTGCACGATCGCGACCGCCGGCCGGCCGTGCACCGCGGCGATCTCCCGTTCGATCACCACCCCGCCGAGCCGCCACCGCCACCGGGGTACCCCGTCGATCAGCGCGAAACCGGCCAGCAGCCGGTGCCCGGCCGGGGCGATCGCACCGTCGGCCCACTCGTGCACGCCGAGGCGGACCACCGCGCCGGACGGCAGGGTGACGACCGGATCGAGGGACGCGAGGCCCAGATGGCGGGACGCCGGTGTGTCTCCGGCCACCACGAGCAGGCCGTGATAGCGGCGCGTCCGCAGACCGCTGACCGTTCCCATGGCATAGCCGCCGACCCCGTCGGGTACCAACCACTCCCGTGTGGCGCCCTCGTTGAGGCGGGCGCAAACCTGAGGACCGAAAGTGATCGGGCGGGCCGTGGACACGGAAAACCCCTCAATCGCGTGGAGCCTTACACGATGAGGATTGTTCGCGACGGTGGAGGCCTACGTACATTGGTTTCCCGTGGGCGAAATCAAGGTTGGTCGCGAACAACCCTCACTTGACACATGAGCGTGACAGTCTTCAGTGTGATCGACTCCGGGATAGTGGGGGTGAGAACGGACGTGTCGGAGCGGGTGCGCCTGGCTCAGGCCGACTCCGGGGAGCAGCCGTGGCGGGCGTGGGGTCCCTACCTCGCCGAGCGTGCCTGGGGGACGGTTCGCGAGGACTACAGCGAGCACGGCACGGCGTGGGACTACTTCCCGCACGACCACGCGCGCTCCCGGGCGTACCGCTGGAACGAGGACGGCATGGCCGGCCTCTGCGACGACCGGCAGACGTTCGCATTCGCGCTCGCCCTGTGGAACGGCAAGGACCCGATCCTCAAGGAGCGGATGTTCGGCCTCGGCGGTGACGGCGGCAACCACGGCGAGGACGCCAAGGAGTACTGGTGGTACCAGGACTCCACGCCCACCCACTCGTGGATGCGCTGGCGCTACCACTACCCGCAGGCCGCGTTCCCGTACGACCAGCTCGTCCGGGTCAACGGGGCCCGGTCCCGCAACGAGGGCGAGTACGAACTCGTCGACACCGGCGTCTTCGACCACGACCGGTTCTGGGCGGTCACCGTCGACTACGCCAAGGCCGGGCCGCAGGACGTCTGCATCGCGATCACGGTGAGCAACCGCGGGCCCGACCCGGCGACCCTGCACGTGCTGCCCACCCTGTGGTTCCGCAACACGTGGTCGTGGGGGCTGCCGAACCGGCATGAGCCGACCATGACCGGCACACCCGGCCGCCTCGCCGGGGAACACCGGTCGCTCGGCCACATCACCCTCGACGGACAGGGCGCACCGGTCGCGCTGATGTGCGACAACGAGACCAACGCCCAGCGCCTGTGGGGTCTGCCGGGCCGTAGCCCGTACCCGAAGGACGGCATCAACGACCACCTGATCCACCGGACGCCGACCGTCAACCCGGCCGGCACCGGAACCAAGGGCGCGCTGCACTACCGGTTGTGGATGGGCTCGGGGGAGACTCGTACCCTCCGGCTTCGTCTCACCCAGAGTGACCGCCCGTTGCCGCCCGCCGACCTCGGGGACGGCTGGGCCGAGGTGATTCGCACCCGGCATGCCGAGGCCGACGAGTTCTTCGACGAGGTGCTGCCGGAGGCGGCGACCGACGACGAGAAGGAGGTCGCGCGGCAGGCCGTCGCCGGTCTGATGTGGGGCAAGCAGTTCTACCACTTCGACGTCAAGCAGTGGCTGCGCGGCGACCCGGGCAACGCGCCGCCGCCACCGGGCCGGCGCTACGGGCGCAACAACGGCTGGTGGCACATGAACAGCTTCGACGTCATCAGCATGCCCGACCCGTGGGAGTACCCCTGGTACGCCGCGTGGGACCTGGCGTTCCACTGTGTGAGCATCGCGCGCGTCGACCCGGGCTTCGCGAAGGGTCAGCTCACGCTGCTGCTCCGCGAGTGGTACATGCACCCCAACGGGCAGATCCCGGCGTACGAGTGGTCGTTCTCGGACGTCAACCCGCCGGTGCACGCCTGGGCCGCCCTGCAGGTGTTCAAGATCGACGGCTCGCGCGACTTCGACTTCCTGTCCCGGGTGATGCACAAGCTGCTGCTCAACTTCACCTGGTGGGTCAACCGCAAGGACGTCGGCGGCAACAACGTCTTCGAGGGCGGCTTCCTCGGCCTCGACAACGTCGGCCCGTTCGACCGGTCCGCGGCGCTGCCGGTCGCCGGTGTGCTCGAACAGTCCGACGGCACGGGCTGGATGGCGATGTACGCGCTCAACCTGCTGGACATCGCGATCCTGCTGTCCCGGCACGACCGGGCCTACGAGGACATGGCCACCAAGTTCTTCGAGCACTTCACCTACATCGCCGAGGCGGCCTACCGCCAGGGCCTGTGGGACGAGGAGGACAGCTTCTTCTACGACGTGCTGCGCCTGCCCGACGGTCACAGGCTGCCGCTCAAGGCGCGGTCCATCGTCGGCCTGCTGCCGCTCGCCGCCACCACCCGGCTCACCTCGGAAACCCTCAACCGGCTGCCCGAGATCAACGCCCGGGTCCGCTGGATGCTGCATCACCAGGGCGAGTTCGGCGACGTCATCAGCGCGCGGCGGCTCGGCGGCGCCGACCGGCGCCAGCAGCGCCTCCTCAGCATGGTGGGCCAGGACCAGCTGCTGCGGATCCTGGCCCGACTCCTCGACCCGGAGGAGTTCCTTTCGCCGTACGGGCTGCGCACGCTCTCCCGCGCCCACCTGGAGAAGCCGTTCACCGTCTCGCTCGGCGGCTCGGACTTCACCGTCGGCTACGAACCGGCCGAGAGCACCAGCGGCCTGTTCGGCGGCAACTCCAACTGGCGTGGTCCGGTGTGGATGCCGGTCAACTACCTGCTCGTGCAGGCGCTGCGCGAGTACGCCGAGTTCTACGGTGACGACCTGAAGGCCGAGTATCCGACCGGTTCACAGTGCAAGCGGGGCCTCGGTGAGATCGCCGACGACCTGTCCCGCCGGCTGATCGGCCTCTTCGTGCCCGACTCCGAAGGGCGGCGGCCCATCTACGGTGCCACCGAACTGTTCCAGACCCATCCGGACTGGAAGGATCTGATCGCCTTCCCGGAGTACTTCCACGGCGACAACGGCGCGGGGCTCGGTGCCTGGCATCAGACCGGATGGTCGGCGCTCGTGCTCGACCTCGTCTTCAACCTGAGGTCCGGCCCCGCGCGCTAGAGATCGGCATTTGTCGCTAAAGTGGCCAACTCGGAGGCCGGTCGTACGGGCCGTGCCTCAACGGGGAGGACGCATGAACAAGCGAACCATGGCATCCGTCATGCTGGCCGCGCTGCTCGCTGCCGGTGGCTGTGCCGGCAACAGCGGCACCACCGGCACCGGCACCGGCACCGGCGTCGAGGCTCCGGCGAAGAAGGACGCGACCGCGGCGCTCACCGCGGCCGCCGCCGAACTGCAGAAGGACACCTTCAAGACCACCGTGAACCTCGGCGACCAGGGCACGATGACCGGTGTTGCCGACCCGGCCAGCAAGAATGCCGAGTTCGTCATGGAGAGCACGTCGGCCGGCGCCGAGGGCACCACGACGCTGCGGGTCGTCGGCGGGGTCACGTACATCAAGATCAAGCTGAAGGAGTCGTCCGGGCTCCCCGGCTTCGACGGCAAGAAGTGGCGCAAGCTGGAGAACTCCGGTGCCATGGGCACCGTCGGCAACTTCGACGCCACCGAGATGACCAAGAGCCTGAACTCCGCCGCCGAGGTCGAGTGGGTCGACGACGACACCGTCAAGGGCACGATCGACCTCGCCAAGTCGGCCAAGCAGCTCGGCATGGGCACCGAGGTCCTCGGCAAGCTGTCCTCCACGAAGCTGCCGTTCCAGGCCGACATCGCCGACGGGCGCCTGGTCGCCTACAAGTTCACGATGCCGGCCGTGGGGAACCAGGCGGCCTACGAGTTCGACATGAGGTACTCCGACTTCGGTACGCCCGTCGACATCAAGGCCCCGCCCGCCAAGGACGTCATGAAGTCCTGAACGGCTCAACTCCGTCCACCGGGTCGTCGCTGGAGTGGCCCCTTCGGACGGGGAGGATCATGAACGGCCGGGTGCTGATTGCCGTCGTGCTGGCCGCGGACTCGCGGCCGGCGGCTGCGCGCGCAACGGTGGTCCGCAAGGGGCCACGGACGGCAATCGGCCCCGCGGCCGGTGAGTCGGTGGGCGGCATACAGTTCGGCTCGGCCGGCGGGGTCGACCGGAGCGTCAGCGGGGGAGGAACGAATGGGTGGGCGCACCATGAGCGGCGGCGGTGCCGGCGTGCTGCTGGTGGCGATGCTTGCGGCCGGTGGCTGTGCTGCCGGCGATGCCGGGAACGGCAACGGGGCGGTGAAGCCGGGCGCCACGGTCGTCAGTGCGCCGACGAGCGCAGCGGTGGAGCGGGCTGACGCGGCCGTCGCACTCGCCGCGTCCCTCGAAGCGCTGAAGAAGGACAGCTACCGGTTCACCACGACCATGGGCGGGCAGGGGTCGATGACCGGCGTGGTGGATCCGTCGAGCCGGAACTCTGAGTTCGTGCTCACGAGCACGACCCCCGGGAAGGAGGCCACGACCATCGTCCGGGTGGTCGACGGGGCGGCCTACGTGAAGATCGAGATGGCGAACGGCAAGGGCGGGCCCGGCCTGGACGGCAGGAAGTGGCGCAAGGTCGCCGCCTCCGGTCCGATGGGGCCGCTCGCCGACTTCGACCCGGCCCAGACCACCAAGGGCCTCGAGATGGCCGCCGACGTGCAGTGGGTCGACGCCGACACCGTCACGGGCACGATCGACCTGACGAAGCTGGCCCAGTCGATGGGCCAGAACCCTGGCGCCCCTGACGACCCGGCTCTGCGGAGCATGCCGTTCGAGGCGAGTTTCGACGGCACGGGCCGGCTGGTGGACTATCGGTTCACGCCGAAGGGCGACGCGGCGAAGGTGGCCGCCAAGTCCGCCGTGAAGTTCACGGACTTCGGCGTCGCTCCCGTGGATGTCAAGGCGCCGCCCGCCGCCGACATACTGCGCTCCTGATCTTGTCTGTGCGGATTCCGGGTGCGGTACACCCGGAATCCGCGCAGAGGTCAGTGCGAGCGGGTCACGATCACCTCGGCCACGTGGCGCAACTGCTCGTGGTCCGGGTGGAAACCGGCGGCGATGTCCGGGTGCAGACCGGCCTTCGCCTGCTCCAGGAGCATCGAGACGACCTGCTCGACACTCTCCCCGGCGTAGTGCTGCTCGACCTTGACGGTTGCGGCTTGAAGTGCGGAACTGAGCTGATCCTCCAACGGGCCGCGCAGCTTCTGCTCCACGGGGTTGAGGGATTGCGGGTCGAGAGTCACATGCGGCTCGGCCAAGGTTGTCCTCCGGTGGTCAGCAACGCCAGCCCCGATACCCGTACACGTGGCGACGGTAAACCCGCGCAAGCCTGCTCCGCCCGTGTTTCACCTCTAAGAAGTAAACAAGCCGTCGGTAAGAGGTGAACAAGCCGCCGGAGAGACGGGTCGGTGGTCCAAGGAGAGGCTCTCGATCGCCTTGGACCACCGACATCCTTTCGCTACCCGGGAATCGCGGGGCTAACCGCCCGCGACAGAAGTGGCGGCAGAAGTTCACGGAGAATCTCGACGCCGTCGCGGCTGAGCACCGACTCGGGGTGGAACTGGACACCGGCGAAGTCGTTACCGCGGAGTGCGTGGACGGTGCGATCCACGGGATCGACGGCCAGCTCCACCGGTCCATGAGCGGTGGATACCCGCATGGTGGTGCCGGAGGGCGCGGGCCCGGTGGGCGGGGCGGTGGCGACCGCGGAGAACGACGAGTAGAAGCCGACCCGCCGGACGGTGCCGAACAGCTCGAGGTCGCGGGCCAGACCCTGGTAGGGGGAGTCCCGGCGGGCCAGCGGCAGGCCGAGCAGCGAGGCGAGCAACTGCTGGCCGAGACAGACCGCGAAGAGCGGGCGGCCCGCTGCCAGTACCGAGCCGATCATGCGATGGAGCGCCGCCATCTTCGGATCGGCGAGGTCGGACGGGTCGCCGGGGCCGGGGCCGAACACCACGAGGTCCGCGTCGGTCAGAGTCGTCACGGTGTTCCAGGGGCGGACCGTGACCGTCAGGCCCAGTGCTTTGAGCTGGTGGGCGAGCATCGCCGTGAACGTGTCCTCGGCGTCGACGACGACGGCGTGCCGCCCGGCGAGGGACGGGACCGTCAGCGCGCCGGGGGCACGGGAGTCGAGCCAGAAGCGGGCCAGCTCGTCGTTGCGGGCGGCCAGGAGGGATTGGACCTCCGCCGAGCGCGTGGCACTGCGTACCGGAAGTGGGGTGGACGGAACCGCGCCCAGCGCGGACAGCAGGCCGGCCGCCTTGGTGTGGGTCTCGGCGACCTCGCCCGCCGGGGTGGAATGGCGGACCAGGGTGGCACCGACCGGCACCCGCAGCACGCCGTCGGGGGTGATCTCGGCGGTACGGATGAGGATCGGCGCGTCCAGGGTCTGCCGGCCGGCCGCGTCGTGGTCGAGGAGGGCGAGGACGCCGGCGTAGTAGCGGCGGCCGCGGCGCTCGTGGCGGGCGATGACCCGGCAGGCGTTCTCGATGGGGCTGCCGGTGACGGTGGGGGCGAACATGGTCTCGCGGAGGACGGCGCGGACATCGAGGGAGCCACGGCCGGCCAGCAGGTATTCGGTGTGGGTGAGGCGGGCCATCGCCTTGAGATACGGGCCGGCGACCTGACCGCCGTGCTCGGCGACGCATGCCATCATCTTGAGTTCCTCGTCGAGGACCATGTACAGCTCCTCGATCTCCTTGGGGTCGCGCAGGAAGTCGAGGATGTCGCCGGAACCGTTGCGGAAGGTGCCGCTGATCGGGTTCATCATGACGATGCCGTCGAGGACGCTGACGTGCCGTTCCGGGGTGGCGCCGACGAGGATCCGGTTCCCGGTGTCGACCAGGAAGGTCCAGTAGGTGCCCTGCTCACCGGCGAGCAGCCGGCCGAAGGCGGCACGCGGGTCCCCGGAGAACCTGGCCGTGTAGGTGCGGTGGATGACGAAGTTGGCGCCTTCGCCGTGCCCGATCTCGTCACGGAGCACCTCCTCGACGATCCGGCCGTACTCGTCGTCGGACAGGTCGAAGCCGCCGTCGCTCAGCGTGATGTCGCCGGCCGGGAAGTTCGCCAGCGGCTCACGGTGCCGCGATCTGACCAGCAGGCACTCGAGCGGAGCGCCGTCGTCGACGCAGTCGAAACCACGTTCGGTGATCTGCCGGTACGGGATGACGGCGAGCACGGGCGTGCCGGGGTTCATCGGGATCTCGTCGAGCGTGGCGACGGTGACGACGTCGCCGGTGAGGACTTCGACGTGGTCGGCGCCGTCGCGGTGCAGCAGGGCGAATGGCATGGTCCCTCGTTTCGGTGAGGGCCACCGGGCCGAGATCCGGCCATGAAAAAGGCCGCCTCAGCGAGGCGGCCGCGTGTGGTGCGCGCGGAAGGTGGGCCGCCGGTCAGGCGGGCCACCACATGGTCAAGTTGGGGATGGTCAAGTTCACGCGCATGGCGGGAAGCTTACGGCGGGCCGGGGGCCGGCGCCAGACCCTTCATCTGTACGGGCGTCGCGGGCCCGTACAGATGAAAGGTCCGTTCAGGCGGCGAAGGCCAGCCGGACGGCGTCGCGGGCCCACCGCATGCGCCCGATCGCGCAGTCGGGGTGCTCGCCGAATTCCTGGGCGACCCGTTCGGCGCATCCCGTCTCGCCGATCCGGTCCACTACGTCGGTCACCGCGGCCCGGATCAGTTCGGGCGTCGGCTTCCAGGAGCGCTGAAGATCGGAGGCGAAGAGGGCTTCGCAGCGGATGTGGTCGATCGTCGCGTTCATCGGTTCCTCCCAGCCGTTGTCGTGCGCGGTGGCGTGTTCGGGATTCAGCACACCGTCTGCGGGCTGCAGGCCGGGCCCCTTCGGGTTGCGGACGGGTTGCGGGCCAGATTTGTAGACATCACCCGCACCATGCGGTATATCGGGATATGGTCCGATCACACATAGCCAACGGATCGGGGGAAACCGCGTGACGACCGTTCTGGTGGCCGACGACGACGCCGACATCCGGGATCTGGTGGCCTTCAAACTGGAACAGGCCGGACTCGAGGTGCTTGCGGTCGGTGACGGTCAGGCCGCCGTGGAGACGGCTCGTAGTCGCCTTCCGGCGCTCGCGGTGCTGGACGTGTCGATGCCGGGGCTCTCGGGCATCGACGTGTGCCGGACGTTGCGTGCCGACCCGGCCACCGCCGGAATGCTGATCATCATGCTCACCGCCCGCGTCCAGGAACAGGACGTCGAGGGCGGTTTCAGTGCCGGCGCCGACGACTATGTGACCAAGCCGTTCAGCCCGCGTGAGCTGGTGTCCCGGATCCAGGCCCTGCTCACGCGGGCTCGCGCGTGATCTGACGTCCTAGTTCGCTGCCTCGACCATCTTGTCCAGGCTGGCGGCGTCGAGCGGGCTGCCCGGGAACGCCGCCATCCGGCTCAGCGGCAGGCTCCCGAGCATCATCAGCATCTCCGGGTTCACGGTCATCGCCGCCGTCGGGCCGTCACCGGCGGCCGAGGCGAACGCCGCACCCAGCACCTCGGCGCCGCGCGGGTCGGCGAGCCACTCCCCGACGCTCGACTCGGTGGTCAGCGGTACCCGGGCCGGGTCGCCGGCCACGTGCACGGTCGTCGAGGCCCGCACGTCGCGTGACGACGCGCCGACCTCGATCAGGTACTCACCACCCTCGACGATCCACCGCCCGAGCCGGGTGTCCCAGTACGCCAGATCCTCGCGGTCGACGGTCAGCACGGCCTCGGCGGTGTCGCCGGACGCGATCGGCACACTGGCGAACGCCTTCAGCTCACGCGGGGCGCGCCGCACCCGCGAGCCGGGCAGGCTCACGTAGACCTGCACCACCTCACGACCGTCCCGCCCGCCGGTGTTGGTGACCGGCACCCGGATATCGATGCCGGTGGCGGTGGCCGTCGCGCGGGCGGCTCCGTAACCGAACGTGGTGTACGACAGGCCGAACCCGAACGGGTACGCCACCTCCTGACCGCGCGCGTCGAAGCCCCGGTAGCCGACGTGCAAGCCCTCGCCGTACCGGACGTGGCCGTGCTCGCCAGGGAAGTCCAAGTAGGACGGGTGGTCGGCGAGCTTGACCGGGATGGTCTCGGCGAGCCGGCCGGACGGGTTGACCCGCCCGAACAGCACGTCGGCGATCGCGCTGCCGCCGGCCTGCCCGAGGAGCCAGCCCTCGATCAGTGCGGGGACCTGCTCGTCCCACGGCTTCGTGGCGATGACAGCGCCGTTGGAGAGCACCACGACCGTGTTCGGGTTGGCGGCAGCGACCCTCTCGACCAGTGCGAGCTGGGCGGCCGGCAGGTCGATCGACTCGCGGTCGGCGCCCTCGGTCTCGTGCACGCTGCCGACGAAGACGACCGCCACGTCGGCTTCCCGTGCGACCGCGACGGCCTCGGCCAGCAGGCTCTCGTCCGCATCGCCGGTGCCGGTGTAACCCGGGGCGAAGGTGGTCTGCCCGGCGACCGCGGTGATCTCGGCGAGCGCGTTGTCGAGCTTCGTCGGGGTGATCTGCGAGGAGCCACCGCCCTGGTAACGCGGCGTCCGCGCGAACTCACCGAGTACCGCGATCCTCTGTGTGCCGTCTAGCGGCAACAGGTCGCCGTCGTTCTTCAGCAGGACGATCGCCCGTCCGGCGATCTCCCGGGCGAGCGCGTGGTGGGCGTCCGGGTCATAGGTCCCGGCAGGCCGGTCCCCAGCCTTCTCGATCATCTTGCGTACGAGCTCCGCGCTCCTCCGCAGAGCCTCCGGGGCCAGCCGTCCCGACTCGACCGCGGCGACCAGGGCCCGGTCGCCGTCGGCGTCCGGCCCCGGCATGGTCAGGTCGAGGCCGGCCGCGACCGCCTTGACGCGGTCGACGACTGCACCCCAGTCGGAGACGACCAGTCCCTCGAAGCCCCACTCGCCACGCAGCACCTCGGTGAGCAGCCAGTGGTGCTCGCTGGCGTATACCCCGTTGACCTTGTTGTAGGCGCACATCACGGTCCACGGCTGGGCACGGGTGACGACCTTGTGGAAGGCCCGCAGGTACATCTCCCGGAGGGTGCGCTCGTCGACGTCGGCGCTGACCCGCATCCGGTCGGTCTCCTGGCTGTTGACCGCGAAGTGCTTGAGCGACGCGCCGACGCCCTTGCTCTGCAGGCCGCGTACCCACTCGGTGGCGAGCACACCGGTCAGGATCGGGTCCTCGGAGAAGTACTCGAAGTTGCGGCCGCCGAGTGGGCTGCGCTTGAGGTTGACACCCGGTCCGAGCAGCACGGCCACGTCCTGTGCCCGGCACTCGTCGCCGAGTGCCGCACCCATCCGGCGCAGCAGTTCCGGGTCCCATGTGGAGGCGCTGGCCACGGCCGGCGGGAAGCAGGTGGCGGGCACCCCGGCCAGCAGGTCGCCGCCGGAGGCCTGCATGCGCACCCCGTGCGGCCCGTCGGTGACGGTGACGGAGGGAATCCCCGCGGACTCGACCCCCTCGGTGTGCCAGAAGTCGTGGCCGCTGGTGATCGCCGCTTGTTCCGAGGTGCTGAGCTCCATGCGTCCGCCTATGCTCCGGCTCCACTACCTAGTACCTACTAGGTGTTAACTGCTTCGAAACATAGCCAGGTCAGAGACGGTCTCGCAAGGGGCTGCTGGTAGGAAAGACCTGTGCACACCTCCCCTCCGTTCCGCCGCGACCGCGCTCGGTTACCCGCCGCCGAGCGACGCCGTCAGATCCTCGAGATGACGACGAAACTGATCGCCGAGCGCGGCTTCTGGGGGCTGTCGATGCAGGACGTCGCGGACGGCTGCGGACTGACCGTGCCCGGCATGCTGCACCACGTCGGTTCCAAGGACAGTCTGCTCGTCGCCGTCCTCGAGTACCGCGACGAGGAGGACGCCAAGTCGCTCGCCCAGAAACTCGGCATGCCGGTGAACCAGTTCTGGGCCGAGGAACCGGCCCGGATCACCCTGCCGAAGGTGTGTTCGGCCCTGGTCGCACGCAACGCCGAGCAGCCGGAGATCGTCCGGCTGTTCGCCGTGCTGGAGGCGGAGTCGCTGGCCCCCGGGCATCCGGCGCACACCTACTTCAAAGCCCGCCAGCGGCGCACCCTCGACCAGTTCACCGCCCTGGCCGGCGAGGTGGCCGGTGCCCGCGAACTTGCCGCCCAGGTGGTGGCCATGATGGACGGCCTGCAGATCCAATGGCTGCGCGAACCGGAGACGGTCGACCTGGTCAGCGCGTGGGAAGCGGCCGCCGCACGGCTCTTCGCCTGAATCAGGCTTCCGGGCCGGCGGCGGTGACGCTTCAGGCTTTCGGGTCGGCGGCGCCCAGCCAGGATCGGACCTGGGCGCACTCCTCGTCGGTCAGGGCGATCGCGGCCGCGTCCGCCCGGTTCAGCACATTGTCGGCGAACGCCGTGGCGATCTCCTCGGCGTCCGGTGGCGGCTGGCGGTAGAGCGGCGCCCCGCCGAAGGCGGTACCGCGGGTCACGAACGCGATCGCCGACCTGCTCACGTCCACTCCCTGCTCGGCCAGCAGGTCACGGGCCCAGCGGGTCGCCTCGGTCAGGTTGAAGTGGTGCGTCGACGCGTAGTCGGCCAGCGCCCGGTAGACCGGCGGCCACATCTCCCGCGGCAGCCGCGGCAGTCCCAGCGGCGCGCTGAGCCGCACGATCGGCTCCGGCGCCGGGCCGGTGGTGGCCGGCGACTCCGGCGGGCCGTGGCGGCTGTCGTCCCAGACGAAGTGGTTGGAGAACTTGGCGTGCGGCAGCCGCAGGCTCTCCAGCGCGCGCACGAACCCGCCGAACCCGAACCAGTTCGACGAGTCCACGCCGGTGCCCAGCTGCCTCCGCAGGTCGTGCGCCAGCGAGGCCAGGTTGAGCGGACCCGGTGCCGCGGCGTAACGCCAGCTCACCAGGTCACGGAACTGCTCGTAGGAGGCCTCCGCCTCGGGCTCGCCGGGCGGGCTCACCACCACGGCGTCCTCGTCACTGTCCACCGGCTCGCCCTGCACCAGCTCCAGCAGCTCCTGGCTGGTGATCAGCCGGTCGGCGATCGAGGTGAACGCCAGCGCGGCGTCGGCCGGCGAGACGATCGTCGTCCGGCGGTCGGCCCGGCGCAGCCGCACCAGCAGCGGCGTCATGTCCGAGTCGCCGGAGGCGATCACGAACTCCTCGTACGTCACCTCGTCGGCCAGCGCGTCCACCGCGTCCACCACCATCCGGATGTCGGCGGCGTTCTTGGTGTGCGTCAGGCGCGGGCAGTCGATCACCTCGAAACCCGCGTTCACGAAGAACGGCCGGAAGCGCGAGTAGTAGAGCCGCTGCAATCCGCTCGACGGGTCCGGATGCGGCACCCAGCCACCCGGGTTCATGTAACACCGCAGGATCAGCCAGCGGCGCGGCGCCTCCACCGTCAGCGACGTGGTCAGCCGTGACAGCCAGGCACCGGGCTCCTCGGCGAACTGGATCGCGACGTCGGGGTCCTGCCGGATGAGAGCGCTGAACACGTTGTCGAAGTCCAGGTACAGCGCGGTGCGTACGCGGTCCATGCCCGAAAACCTACCCCGCGTCGCACAGCGGGGGCGGTCGGCACGCTCCGAAAGCCCGTTGACTGCGACGACGACACCACCCCGACGGATCGGAGCCGCCCGTTGCATCTATCTCAGGCACTCGACGTACTCGAGACGCTCCTCGTGGCCGGCGGGCACCCCGAGATCGAGGCGGTGGAACGCTTCGGCACGGACCCGGCGCCCGGCGGGCCGTCACCCGCGGGACTGCGGATCCGCTACGTCAACGGTGCTCTCGCGTACCTCTGGGGTGCGGTGTGGCCGTCGGAGACGGAACTGCCGGCCCCGGACCGCCTGCCGCCACCCCGCGGCAACCGCCCGGACCGCGCCGTGGTGCTGGCCACCCTGCTGCTCGACGCGGCCCGGCCGCCGGAGTTCCGGTCCTGGCAGCCGGTAGCGCTGGCCGACCTGGGACCGACCGGGCAGCGCGGCAAGGTGCCCCGCGGCCTGCGGATCGTGGCCGCCGACGGCACCTCACTGCTGCTGCGTGCCACCGCGGCCGGCGGCCCCGAACGCGACCCGGAGGACGAGCCCTACCCGGACTGGCGGGTGCCGGAAACACTCACCACAGGCTGAACAGCGGGCCCACGGCGGCGTTTCACCGCCGCCGGCCACGGGGCCACTGCGGTGTCTCACCGCAGGCTGAACACCGGGCCGCGCGGGGTGAACGGCAGCCGGGCTCCCCGTGGCATCAGGAACGCGTGCGGACGCCGGATCCGCAGCACATCGCACTCCCCGTCGGTGATCACCAGGATCGGCCCGGACGGCGGGAAGTCCCCGGCGCGTTCCAGCAGGTCGATCGCGGGCTGCAGGACGGTGCCGCCCCGGCCGCGTACCCGCACCCGCCCGGCGATCTCCTCGACCCGCAGATATCCGGCGTCGTAGGCGGCCGCGTCGCAGAACACCACCCGCGCCGCCGGCACGTCGCGGGCCGTGGCGTAGGACGCGATCGAACCGAGGGCCTTGCCCATCAGCTCGGCGCTCATCGACCCGGAGGTGTCCACCACCACGCCGAACGTGTTCCGGGGCACCGCCTCCTCCGGGCGGTGCCGGCCGGGACGCGGGATGTCCGGCGTCGCGGCCTGGCGGCGGGACATCCGGGCGTACGACCGCACCGGCTCCACCATCGGCACGTGTTCGTCGAACCAGCGCGCCAGCCGCACGTCCCACGGCAGCGGCGGCTGCTCCAGCACCCGGATCTCGGCGACCAGACCGGACGGCAGCAGTCCCCGCTCCCCGCTCTGGTGATAGGCGTAACCGGTCAGCAGTGCGCGCCGGCAGTACTCGTCGAGGTCCACGCCGCCGCCCCGCCGTCCGGCCCACGGCAGCGGCTCGCCCAGCATGTCGCCGGCACCCTGGCCGCGCAGCGTCGCCAGTTTCCGCATCCGGCGCAGATCCCCGGCGATCCGGTCGTAGACCTGCTCGGCCGACGCCCCGGCGAGTTCCGGATCGTGCAGCACCCCGTCCGGCAGCACCCCGACACCCATCTCCACCAGCCAGCCGTTGATCACGAAGTCGCAGGCCACGTTCCACAGGTACGGGTCGCGGGCGCCCGCCCGGTCGGCGTGCCGCAGCGCCACGTGCAGCAGCTCGTGGGCCAGCACGAACCGCCACTCGTCCTCGGTCATCGACCGCCACGGGTTGACGTAGATCTCGCCGGCCTCCGCCGACACCGCCGCGATCGAGATGTCCCAGGCCCGGGCCAGCGGACCGTCGGCGACCAGCGTGAACCCGGCCGCCACCCCGCCGAGCAGCGGGTACGACCCGATGAACCAGCTCATCGCCAGCTCCCACGGGTGCCGGGCCGGAGCGCGTCCGGCGACCGACTCGCGAGCGCCACCGGCCACCTCCACCCCGGCGGCCGCCGCCGCGGACAACCCCAGAGCGAACCGGTCCGCCCAGAGCGGCTCGTGCCCGGCCCGGAACCGGACCGGCGTGAGATCCAGATCCGGTGCCATCGACAGCTCCGCCGGGACGCCGTGCCGCCGCCAGCGTTCCGCCAGGTCCGCCTCGTCAGCCGACGGCAGCGGCTCCGGCAACGGGTCCGGCTCCCGGCCGAGCTTCACCGCCCGCTGGAACCGGGCCACCGCGGTACAGGCCGCCGCGAGGGACGCGCCGTCCGGCTCGGACTCCGGCGTGAGGTGGTCGAACCCGAGGTGGAGCAGGCTGTGTGCGAGAACCCAGCGCCACTCCTCCTTGGTCAGCCGCCGGGCCCGGCTCACCGTGATCCGGCCGTCCACCGACACCCGGGACAGGGCGGTCATCGGCCGGTCGATCATCGTGACCGTCACCTCCGGCCGCGGATGGTCGCGCTCGGTCATCGGCGCGAACAGCGGATGCCCGGCCAGTTCGCTCCAGGCGCTGCGGAACTCCAGCGTGTTCGGGTCGGCCTCCGGCTGCCGCTGCTTACGGGCCATCTCAGTGTCGCTCCTGATCGAGCGGAAGCGGCGGTGCGGTGGCCATCTCAGGTCCGTGCCGCGACCAGGCGCGGCAGGTCACGGCTCACCTCGACGAGGAACCACGCCGGCAGCACCGGGTGGCCGTCGGCGTCCGGGGCGATCACCAGGCGGCCGCACTCCAGCGACAGCTCGGCGAGCTCGACGAGCATCGCCTTGGCGCGGTGCGCGAACTGGCGCAGGTTCGCCGACGCGTGCGCCTTGCCGGCCGGCAGATCCTTGATCAGGCGGGCGCGGAACGCCTCGGCCAGGAAGTAGAGCAGGTCCCGGTCGTCCGGGCGGGACGGCCAGCCGGCGTCGCCGCGAACGATCGCGTCGAGCCCGTACCGATGCCGGACGATCTTGACGTAGCCGCCGAAGGCGGTGGCGTGCGCCGGCGTGAGCGTGCCCGCGGCGAGCAGGCGCACCGTCTCCTCGTCGATGCCGTCACCGTAGGACCGCAGCGCGTCGGAGAGCATGTGCCAGCTGCGCGGGGTGGAGAACGGCTCCTCCACCTTGGGCGGTGCCGACCACAGGTGATCGGGACGCTCGGTGAGATAGCCGAGCACCCAGTGGTGGATGCCGGCCTCCTGCGCCCAGGCCGACCAGTCCGCCCAGGCGGCCCGCAGATGTACGTGGATCAGGCGGTTGACCAGCGCCGACGCCATCGGGCGGGCCAGTGCGTTGTCACTCGAGCGGTTGCCCGCGCCGATCACGATCGAGCCGGGCGGCAGCTCGTACGCGCCGATCCGGCGATCCAGGATCAGCGAGTAGAAGGCCTTCTGCACCTCCGGGCTCGACGAGTTCAGCTCGTCCAGGAACAGGCAGTACGGCTCGTCGCGCGCGATCGACTCGGGCGGCGCGAACCGGCTGCGGCCGTCCCGCAGCTCCGGCACCCCGATCAGGTCCTCGGCCGCCAGCTGGGTGCCGACCAGGGTGACACACTCCAGGCCCAGCGAGTCGGCGAAGTCCCGGACCAGCGAACTCTTGCCGATGCCCGGGGCGCCCCACAGGAACACCGGCCTGGCCACCGCGACATGCAGAAGCAGGCCGGGCAGCTGGGCGGGAGTCACCGTGATCGCGGAATGCACGCCGCTCAGTCTGGCTTTCCACTGATCGGCGTGCATCCGGATTAATCGCCGGACATCGAGGCCCCGATGCCGTTGCCGGTGGACAGATAGTCGGTGCCGGGCAGCTTCGCCGCAGCGGTGCGCGCCCCCTCCGCGGTGGACGCGTCCCGCGAACGGAAGGCGAACCCCTCCACCTGCCAGCTGTTGCCGTCCGGCTTCGCCCCGGCCGACACCGCCTGATCGCCGCGGGTGTTGCCGAGCGCCGCGTTGTTGCGCAGCACCGCCGGTGCGGTCGTCATCGAGAAGCCGAAACCGGTGTTGCGGTACGCCGTGTTGTTGCCCAGTTCGATCGCGGCCGTGTTGCCCTCGTCGACGAAGCCGTGCCCGTCATTGCCCCACGACGCGTTGTGCCGTACCCGGTGGGCGGCCGCGGCCGGGTTCGGGGCACCGCCGCCGACCGCGAAGCCGTTCGCCCCGTTCCGGTACGACCAGTTGTATTGCACCTGCACGGGACTGCCGTACGCACCCAGGTTGATGCCGTCACCGTCGTTGCGGAACGCCCGGTTGCCGCGCAGCAGATTGCCGTCACCGTCACCGAACTGCACCGCCAGGCCGGAACCCCGGTTGGCGTAGAAGTCGCTGTCCAGCACCTGGTTGCCGGCCGTGCCGGGGTCGCGCAGCATCAGCCCGGTACCGGCGTTGTCGTGCACGGTGAGCCGCTCGAAGACGTTGTTCCGGCAGGCCAGGCAGGTCCAGGTGGCGTTACGGGCACCGGTCACCGTGAGGTCGCGCACAGTCCAGTACGACGCCCGCTGGGTGATCGCCCACCGGTCGGCCGGGATACCGGAGGCGTCGATCACGGCGCGCTCGGAGCCGTACCCGGCCAGCGTCACGCGTTGCGCCGCGGTGCCGCTTGTGGTGATCGAAAGCGGACCGGCCGGGCGGTACGTCCCGCCGCGCAGCGCGATGGTCTGACCCGGCCTCACCACTGAGACGGCCTTGGCGATCGAGGCGTACGGGCGGGCCAGGCTGCCGTCGCCGTCGTCCGAGCCGTTCGGGGCGACGTAGATGTCCGCCTTCCCCACACCCAGGCCGGTCACGGCCCGCTGTGTCGGCGTCGCCCTCGCGCTCGGCGCCGTGCTCCTCCCGGGCGCCGCCGTGGTGGGCGCGGGTGCCGCGGGAGCGGCTGTGACCGTCCGCGGTGGTGTGATGGCCTGCGGGTTGTCCGGTTCGTTCACCACCGCGAGGGTCAGGCCGCCGCCGGCCACGACCGCCGCCGTGACCGCGGCCACCAGGGTCTTGTGCTGCACCAGTGTGTGCGCGACCAGAGAGGGGGCAAGCGCCGGTGCGGCCGCTCCGCTCTGGAACGCCGACTGGATCCCGGCCCACAGCGCGACCGGCACCGGCATCGCCGCCATGCCGAGGAGCAGGCGCTCCGGTGGCACCATCCCGGCCTGGTGGAGGTGGCACTTCGGGCAGTCCCGGACGTGCCGGGCCAGCCGCTTGCGCCACACCGAGTCGGCGTTGCCGTCCCAGAACCGGACCGTGTTCGACAGTGCCGGGCAGATCGGCTTGGCCCGCAGCGCCCGGACCACCGCGCGGGACACTTCCAGCTGCGCCTTCATCCGCTGCACCCGGACCGCGGCGTGCTTCGGCCGTACGTCCAGCGCGGCCGCCAGCTCGGCCCGGGTCAGCTCACCGCCCGCCTCCTGCCACCACAGGCCCAGCAACTCCCGGTCGCCGTCCTCCAGCCAGCGGACCGCCTCACCCAGCTCCCGCCGCTGCTCGGCGACGACCAGTTCGGCGGTGGTGCGCTCGGCGAAGTCACCGACCGGGTCCGGTACGTCCACCGGCTCCGGATGGTGGCGCGTCAGCGTCATCTTGCGCGAGCGCATGTGCATCTGGACCCGCCGGTACGCGATCGCGACGAGCCACGACCGGAACCGCTCCGGGTCACGGAGCCCGCTCAGCGCGTTGATCGCCTGCAGCATGGTGTCCTGCACCAGATCATCGACGTCCGGATGCCCGTTCAGCGCGCGGCCGATGATGTTGTAGATCAGCGAGAGGTGACCGGTGATCAGCTCGTCCCGGGCGTGCACGTTCCCACGTTGCGCGGCACGGACCAGGTCCGCAACGCCGCGCACCCGCGTGATCTGACTCTCCGTCACCGTTCCGCTTCCTTCATCGAAGTGGCCTCGCGGACGGCACGCATCGGAGCTCGTCGTTGCGTTGCTCGGAATTCGTGTCCACTAGCTGCGAGAATGCTCATTCACTTGCGATCGAGCCGTATCGTGGCACAGCTCTCGAAGGCCTGTAAAGCGGCTCCCACGGCTCGCTGGTATCGCTCCCAGTCGATGGCGTCTACTCTCCGCCACCGATGATGGGCTCGGTTTTGTCATACCGGGTGCTTAGGCTGCGATCGTGAGGAGGGAACCCAGCATCCTGCACGTCGACCTCGACGCGATGTTCGCCGCCGTCGAGCAGCGCGACAAGGTCTCGCTGCGCGGCAAGCCGGTGATCGTCGGCGGGGTCGCCGGTCGCGGCGTGGTGGCCACCGCCTCCTACGAGGCACGTGCCTACGGCGCCCACTCGGCCATGCCGACGGCGCAGGCCCGCCGGCTCTGCCCGCCCAACACGGCTTTCCTGTCCCCTCGGTTCCCGGCGTACCAGAAGACCAGCAAAGTCGTGATGAAACTGCTCGCCGAGGTGTCACCGCTGGTCGAGCAGGTCTCCATCGACGAGGCCTACATCGACCTCGCGGTCACCGGCCACGACCTGAGCCTGGCCGGCATCACCGAGCTGGCCGGGCGCCTGAAGGCCGAGATCGCCGTCGCCACCGGCGGGGTCACCGGCTCGATCGGCGCCGCCTCCAGCAAACTCCTCGCCAAGATCGGTTCCGACCTCAACAAGCCGGACGGCCTCACGATCGTCCCGGCCGGCGCCGAGCTCGACATCCTGCACCCGCTGCCCGTCCGCCGGCTCGGCGGCGTCGGCCCCGCCACCGAGCAGCGCCTGCACCGGGCCGGCGTCCGCACCGTCGGCCAGCTCGCCGCGGTGCCGCTCGACGACCTCGTCGACTGGTTCGGCACCGCACACGGCCACGGCCTGTTCCGCCTGGCCCGCGCCGAGGACAACCGTCCCGTCGTCAGCGAGCGCGAGGCCAAATCCGTCTCCGCCGAGGAGACCTTCGACGTCGACCTCACCGACAACCCCCGCCTCAACCGCGAGCTGGACCTGCTGGCCGCCCGCGTCGCCGGTCGCCTACGCCGCTCCGGCCTGACCGGCCGCACCGTCAACATCAAGGTCCGTCACCCCGACTTCACCACCGTGACCAGGGCAATCACCCGCGACCAGCCCACCGACGACGGCCGCCTGATCGCCCAGCTGGCCCGCCGCCTCCTGGCCGAGGTCGACACCTCCGGCGGCGTCCGCCTCCTCGGCGTCGGCGTCTCCACCCTTGCCGACTTCGCCCAGGACGACCTGTTCACCGCCGCCGGTGAGGACCCACCTGTACTGTCCTTCCCGTTCCCCGAGGAGGAGGAGACACCGTCCGGGGAAACCTTCCCGGCTCGCTCGCCGAACGCAGCGGTTCCGAGACTCGCCGAGCCGTCCCCAGCCGGTGCGGCGTCACCGCCCGGGTCGTCCCCTGCCGGTGCGGCGTCACCGCCCAGGCCGTCTTCAGCTGGCGGGGCGTCACCGCCCGAGTCGTCGTCGGCCGGTCCACCCCCGGTTCCGCCGTCCTCCGCGTTTCCTACGGCCGGGGTGCTCCCCGCGCCTGCGGTGTCGTCCGCTGTGCCGGCCCCTCCATCGGTTCAGGCAGCCGACCCCGGGGATCCCGGACCGCGGGCGTCCCCCTTACTGGAACCGTCCGTCATACTCCCGCCGGTGCCGGCCGTTGTTCCAGTCGGCCCATCGGCGCCGGTCGCTGATTCGCTCGGCGCTTCCGTTTCGCCTGCCGCTTCGCTCGGGTCTTCCGAGCAGGCTGGTCATCCTGGTTCGGCTGCCGCTTCGGCCGGTCATCCTGGTTCGGCTGCCGCTTCAGCTAGTCATCCTGGTTCGGCTGTTGGTGCGGGCCGCCCACCTGCGCAGACTGCTCCTTCGCCGAGGGATTCTGCGCAGGCTGCCGTTTCGGTGGGCCAATCTGTGCCGGGCATCGTCCCGACATGGCGTCCCGGCCAGGACGTCCGGCATGACGACTACGGCCCTGGGTGGGTTCGCGGCAGCGGTGTCGGCCGCGTGACGGTCCGCTTCGAAGGGCCGCACACCCCACCGGGCCCCGTGCGTACCTTCTTCATCGACGATCCGCGCCTGCAGCCCGCAGACCCTCCCGACTGGCTGATTCCCGTCACCACGACCCCGTCGTGACGGAAACGGACGCCGGCCGAGCCGTCCCTGCCAGACACCGGTGAGCTGCATCCCTGGCCGCTGCCCGGCCGCCTGATCGCCGCGACCGTCTGGCCGCCGGTTCGCCGCGACCCTCACGCCGCCGGTTCGCCGCGACCACCTTGCCCGCCGCCAGCGGGTTGTCCGTGGGCATCGTGGAGGTTGTGAGTTTGTGCCGCGTGGGCGACCGCAACGTCACGACATCGCGACGGTGGCGGGCGACATAGAGCTGCGGCGGGTGGGTGACGGCGGCGGCAGGGCAGCGCGAGGTAAGGAGGGAGGGAGGATGACGGTCGGCGGGTGACGGCAGCCGGCGTGCGGCGTGCAGTGGGCGGCGGGCAATTGGCGGCGTGCAGTGGGCGGCGGTGGACCGATGCCGGGCCGGCGAGGTGTCAGGGGACGGGGCGGTCTGGGTCGGGGACTGGGGTGAGGGTGGAATCGGGTGAGTCAGAGGCGAGCGGGCACGGGCCCGTCGGTGTGGAGCCGCTTGCCGAGAGGGTTCGGCGGGCGGTGTCGCGGCGGTTCGAACCGAGCGCCGGGACAGGCCGGCGGCAACTGGTGGCCGACGCGGCGATCGGGATGCTGGCCTTCGCGGTCAGCCTGTTACCGCTGACCGCGCAGAACGCCCCGGCCTGGGCATATGTCGTGCTGGCCGGAATCACTCTGCCGCTCGTTCTGCGTCGGCGGAACCCGCTGCTCGCCAACCTTCTCATCTTGCCCAGCGCGGTGATGTTCGGTCTGGGTGGGTGGCCCAGCCCGATGGTGCCGATCGGCCCGCTGGTCGCGCTTCATGCCATCGCGGCGTACGGGCGGCGCGTCGACTCGTACGCCCTCCTTGCCCTTGCGCTGGTCGCGGCGCCGGGCGTGTTGTTTCTGCGGCCGTCCGAGTCGGAGCCCTACGAGTGGCTCGACCTGGGGCTGGCGGCGATCGTGGCGTGGCTCGCCGGCACCTTGACCGCGGCGCGGCGCCGGGAGACCCGCCAGTTCGAGGAGCGGGTTGCCGCCGAGCGGGCCCTCCGGCAGGCCGAGGCGCGCCATGCCGCCGCTGAGGAGCGCAATCGGATCGCCCGGGACATGCACGACCTGCTCGGACATTCGGTGACCGTCATGGTGGTACTCGCGGAGGGGGCGGCCGCACGTGCCGAGGCCGGGCACGCCGACCCGGACACGCTGGACCTGATCGCCGCCACCGGCCGCCGCACCATGACGGAACTGAGGACCACCCTCGGCACCCTCCGCCCGGCCGTGTCCCGCGAACCTGCCCGGCCAGCCGAGCCGGTCCTCCCGCCCGAGTCTCCTGCCGGTTCCGGTGAGATGCCGTCGCCCGGGGGTGCCGGTGAGGGGGATTCCACTGCCGGAGGGCGTACGCGGGAAGGGCCCGAGGATGTCGCGGACCTGGTGGAGACCGTGCGCCGGGCCGGGACCACGGTCGAGTTCCGGTCCTCGTGGCGGGAGCCGATGTCCGGGGCTGCCGGGCAGGCGGTCTACCGGATCGTGCAGGAGGCCCTGACCAACGCGATGCGCCACGCCCCGGGAACGACCGTCACCGTCGAGCTCACCGAGGCAGGGAACGGCCGCCGGGTCCGGGTCAGCAATCCCGTGGTCTCCGAGGCGGCCCCGTCGGGCGGTCATGGGCTGAGGAACATGCGGGAGCGGGCCCGGGGCATCGGTGCCGAGCTCACCTGCGGCCATGACGGCGAGACTTGGACGGTGTCGCTGCATGTGCCCGGAGCCGTCAGGCAGTAATTCCGCCCGGAGCGGCCGGGCAGTGAAGACTGCCTGGAGCGGCCGGGTACCAAAAGCCGCCCAGAGCGGCCGGGTAGTCAGGGCCGTCCGGCGTGGCCGGGCGGTGAGGGCGGGCGCCTCGAGCCGTACCGAGCCGGAGCCGGGTGGCCGGTAAGGGTTACATCGCGGACAACGGGTATGCGGCCTCCCGGCGGTGCCTGCCGCCAGGTTGTGCGCATGGTGCACGCCCCGGGACTTGATCGGCGGTGGTGAGTGTGACTCGGGTTGGCAAGCAGGTCGGCGCGGGGTACGAACAGTCCAGGGAGGACTTTCGATGACCGCTGTTACCCCTCGCCCCGTGGAGTCCCGGCCGTGGCCGGTGCGGCGTCAGGTCAGAGGTTCCTGGCTCGCGCGCACCCTCCGCACCACGGACGCGAAGCAGATCGGGATCATGTATCTGTTCACGGCGTTCGCCTGGTTCGTGCTCGGCGGTCTGATGGCGCTGATGATGCGCGCCGAGCTGGGCCGGCCCGGTATGCAGTTCCTGTCGCCGGAGCAGTACAACCAGCTGTTCACCATGCACGGCACGATCATGCTGCTGTTCTTCGCGACCCCGATCGTGTTCGCGTTCGCCAACTTCGTGGTGCCGATCCAGATCGGTGCGCCCGATGTGGCGTTCCCGCGGCTCAACTCGTTCGCGTACTGGCTGTATTTCTTCGGCGGCCTGATCGCGTTCGGCGGGTTCCTGGTCCCGGGTGGGGCGGCGGATTTCGGCTGGACGGCCTACACGCCGTTGAGCACGTGGCAGCACTCGCCGGGCTACGGCGGCAACATGTGGGTGGTCGGGCTGGCGATCTCCGGTGTCGGCACGATCCTCGGCGCGGTCAACATGATCACCACGACCCTGTGCCTGCGGGCCCCCGGCATGACCATGTTCCGGATGCCGATCATGACCTGGAACATCCTGCTTACCAGCGTGCTCGTGGTGCTGGTGTTCCCGTTCCTGGCGGCGGCGCTGTTCGCCCTGGCGGCGGATCGGGTGCTCGGCGCTCAGGTCTTCAACGTGGAGACCGGCGGGCCGATGCTGTGGCAGCACCTGTTCTGGTTCTTCGGCCATCCCGAGGTCTACATCATCGCGCTGCCGTTCTTCGGGATCATCACCGAGGTCGTCCCGGTGTTCAGCCGCAAACCGGTCTTCGGGTACAAGACCCTGGTCGCGGCCACGGTCCTGATCACCATGCTGTCGATGAGCGTGTGGGCGCACCACATGTTCGCCACCGGCCAGGTGCTGCTGCCGTTCTTCAGCCTGCTCAGCTACCTGATCGCGATTCCGACCGGGATGAAGTTCTTCGTCTGGATCGGCACCATGTGGCGGGGGCAGCTCACGTTCGAGTCGCCGATGTTGTTCGCCATCGGGTTCATGGTCACGTTCCTGCTCGGCGGCCTGACCGGAGTGCTGCTCGCGTCGCCGCCGGTCGACTTCCACGTGACCGACAGCTACTTCGTGGTGGCGCACTTCCACTACGTGCTGTTCGGGACGATCGTCTTTGCGGTCTTCTCCGGCATCTACTTCTGGTTCCCGAAGATGTTCGGGCGGATGCTCGACGAACGGCTGGCCAAGGTGCATTTCTGGCTCACCTTCATCGGCTTCCACGCCACCTTCCTGGTGCAGCACTGGGTCGGCAACGAGGGAATGCCCCGGCGGTACGCCGACTATCTGCAGGGTGACGGTTTCACCGTCCTGAACATGATCTCGACGGTCGGCTCGTTCGTGCTCGGCGCGGCGACGCTGCCGTTCATCTACAACGTGTGGAAGTCGTACCGGGCCGGCCAGGTCGTTACCGCCGACGACCCGTGGGGGCACGGCAACTCGCTCGAGTGGGCCACCACCAGCCCGCCGCCGCTGCGCAACTTCGACCGGATGCCCCGGATCCGTTCCGAGCGGCCGGCCTTCGACCACAAGTTCCCGCAGCTGGCGGCCGGCGGGCAGTCCGAGGCGGGTCCGCCGGAGGGCGGGGCGCGCCCGCTGACCGAGGAATCCACCGGCGGTGCCAGCTATCAGGAGGACCGTACCGATCGTTGAGATAGGCGGTTAACGAGGGGTCTGTCGGTTTTGAGCGTAGATGCTCATCGTGAAAGAGGTTCGAAAGCCCCGTAGCTAGCAAACCGTGCGCGCGATGAGAGATCGGACAACTCGCCCCTGTCGGAAGGGACCTCATGCCGATCGCTCTGCACGCGTTCATGGTCGCCTCGCTCACCATTCCCGCCGTGCCCGCCGCCATGACGCCCCGCGACTGCGCCGCCGGGGACTTCACCGCCCGTACTCGGGCCGACCTGGTCAACCTCAAGGTGCTCGACTCCGGCTCCAACGCCCTCGCGGGCGTGCGCCTCGCCTCCGCCGGGGGCACCGTCGACAGTGCGGCCCGGCCCTACCGGAGTGTCGCCTCCGGGCGGCACGCCGACGCCGCGGTCCTCGGCCTGCCGGCCGGTGGCGCCGGGGCCCGGCACGCCGCACCGGGCCGCGGCGGACCCGTCGAGCGTGAACTCGTCGCCTTCGACGCCGCGGGGCTGACCACCGCCGGCACCGGGACGTCGACCGCCCACGCCACCTGGGACAACGCCTACCGCTGTGGCCGGACCGGGCCACTGACCCGGTCAGTGACCATGCTCAGCGGCGTCGCGGTACTCGACTCCGGCATGACGGCCGGGAACCGCCGGACCAGCCTGCTGCGGATCGGGCCGACCGGATCCACGCAGAGCGCCACCGATCTGATCGCGCTCGGGAACGGCCGGGCCGGCGTACGATCCGGGGCCGGTGTCGCCCTCGGTGACATCAGCCTGCTCGCCGGCACCCCGCAGGCGATCTCGATCAAGGTCGTCACCCAGCCCACCCTGGAGGTCGTCGCCGGGGGTGACCGGCACCGGGTCAGCTACCGGCCGGCCGTGCTCGAGGTGGCCACCGCCGGGAAACCCGTCCAGGTGCTCAAGGACTCCGGCGCGACGATCTCCCTGGGCCTGCTCGGCAGCGTCGGGCGGGGCGCACCCGCGGCCCTCGAGGCGCGGATCTCGCTCGGCGAGGTCAGGCAGTCCCGGAGCGGCCGGCAGGTCCAGGCCGAGGCGGCGGCCCTGCGTGTCGAGGTCAGGGCCGGGCGGGCACACCTGCTCGACGTCGCGATCGGTCAGCTGTCAGTCGCTGCCTGCGCTCCGGCCACGGCTGCCGGTGACAAGCCGCGGGCCCGCCGGGACATCCGTCCGGCGCCGGCCGCCCAGCCTTCGCCGGCGGCCCCGGCCGACCCGCCTTCGGTTGATTCGCCTTCGGTGGACTCGCCTTCGGCATCGGATCCGGCCGCTGGTCCGGTCCCGGTCTCCGAACCTTCCGTCCCCTCATCCGGTACGGGTGGCGGCGACCTCGCGCTGACCGGCTCCGACGTCGGCATCGTCGGGTTCGCCGGAGCCGGCCTGGTCCTCGCCGGCCTGCTCTCCCTGGTTCTGACCCGTCGGCGTCCGTCCCGTCGCTGAGCGGCCGGTGCCGACTTAGGATGGCGGTATGTCGCTGGCGACCGATACCGATGCCGCCGTTGACGAGTGGCAGGCACGACTGATCGGTCTCAGTCACAGCTTGCACGCCGAGCCGGAAGTCGCCTTCGCCGAGCACGAGTCGGCGGCGAAACTGGCGGCGCTGATGACCGAAGCCGGATTCGAGGTTACCAAAGGTGTGGCCGATCTGCCGACCGCGGTGAGCGCCTCCTACGGTGAGGGTGAGCTGACCATCGGGCTGTGCGCGGAGTACGACGCCCTCCCCGGAATCGGTCACGGCTGCGGGCACAACATCATCTGCGCGGCGTCCGCGGGCGCGGCGATCGCGTTACGGGCCGCCGCCGGCCGGTACGGGTTCCGGGTGGTCCTGCTCGGCACCCCGGCCGAGGAGAGCGGCGGCGGCAAACAGCTGATGCTCGAACGCGGCGCCTTCGACGACGTGACCGTGGCGATGATGGCCCACCCCGGGCCGGGCGCCGACACCGCCGGCCCGGGTGACAGCACCCAGGCGTGCACCCGGTTCGAGGTGACCTTCGAGGGGCGCCCGGCACATGCGGCCGGCGCCCCGTGGGACGGCGTCAACGCGGCCGACGCGGCGGTGATCGCACAGGTGGCGATCGGTCTGCTACGGCAGCAGACCCCCTCGAACTACCGCATCGCCGGATTCGTCCGTTCCGGCGGGGAGAAGACCAACATCATTCCGGAGCGTAGCGTCCTGGAATACGAGGTACGCACTCCCGGCACCGGCCAGCTGGACCTGCTGCGGCGGCGCGTCCAGGCCTGCTTCCAGGCCGGTGCGCTCGCCACCGGGGCGACCGTCGAGTTCCGGCGGACCGAACCCGACTACCTCGACCTGCGCAACGACGGCTGGCTGATCGAGACGTACGCGAGCCATCTGCCGACGTTCGGCCGGACCGCCGTGCCACTGCCCGGCGGCATCACCACCGCTTCCACCGACATGGGCAACGTCAGTCACGTCGTGCCGTCGATCCACCCGATGATCGCGCTTCGCGGGGTGACCGCCGTCCCGCACACCCACGAGTTCGCGGCCCACGCGGCCGGTCCGGCCGGCGACGAGGCGCTGCTGCACGCGGCCAAGCTGCTCGCCCGTACCGCCACCGGCCTGGCCGCCGACCCCGAACGCCGGGCCGCCTACGTCGCCGGCCACCGGAACCGGCCGCGGGCCCGCACGTAACCCGGCGGTCAGGCCGGCTGATCGGCCAGGAAGTCGCGAAAGGACCGGCGAGGGCTCCAGCCCTGTGCACGGGCCCGGCCGATGTCGAGGACGACCGGGCGGGTGAGCTGCTCCACGGCGTACCGGGAGAGCAGCGCCGGACGCCGGGTGACCCGCGCCGCCGCCACGAGCACCGCGGCGGCAGCGTTGACCAGCGGAACCGGCACATGGGTGACCGGTACCCCGCACGCTGCCCCGACCACCTCGTCGCGCCGGTAGGCGACAGCGTCGGCGATGTTGTAGGCACCGGACGGCCAGTGCACAGCGGCGAGGCAGGCGTCCGCCAGGTTCTCCACGGCGGTCAGGCTGAGCGATATGTCCGGTCCGGGGAGCAGTGCGCGGTTACCGCGGACCACCCTGCGCAACCGGGGCAGCAGATGTGGATCGCCGGTGCCGTAGACCGCCCGCGGGCGCAGCACCACCGCCCCGGCGCCCAGTGCGAGCCGCTCACCGGCGGCCTTCGTACGCCCGTAGGCCGTCATCCCGCCCAACGGGTGGTCTTCGGTGATCGGTTCCGGTCCGGCAGGGGCGTAGACGCTGGCACTGCTCACCCACACGACCGGCCGGCCCCCGGCTGCCTCGACGAGACGCGCGGTGCCGTCCACGTTGACCGCCCGGAAGGCCGCCTCCGACGCCCGGCCCGGCGGCGGGTCACCGACCGCCGCCGCGAGATGCAGGACGACGTCGGTCCCGGTCAGGTCCGGTGGCGTACGGGTGGCGTCCCAGTACCGTTGCTCGCCGACCGGCCCGGGGCGCCGGCCCAGGCAGACCACCGTGGCACCGGCCCCGGCGGCGGCCCGAGCCACCACGCTGCCGCAGAATCCGCTCGCCCCGGTCACGGCGATACGGAGGGGCGGCATCGCGCGATCCTCTCACCCCGGACGCCGAGGTGGCCCCGGAACCCGTCCCGGAGACAGCCGCCGGGTGGTGCCGATGGCCGGAACGCCGCGGTGGCCCCGGGACCCGTCCCGGAGACAGCCGCCGGGGGTGTCCCTATAGCTTCTGTCAAGCAGCCAGGGCTAGCTTCTCTGCCGGTTTGTGCTGGTAGGTCGTCCCGGTGTGGGGCATGGCGTGCAGGACGTCGACGCCGCGGCGGGCGAGGCAGATGAGGGCGGAAAAGGTAAGGGGGCGGAGACCCACCCTGGCTTGCCAGGTCGCTCGCCTACGGCCTGATGACCGGCGCAAGACGCCGTACGGCTTCCGGCTCGTCATGGGCACGCCCCCGTGCGACCGGCGTGTCAGTACCTTCGGACTACCTCGGCACCATCGCCGCCGACAACCCCGACCCGCAGGAGACACCATGCGTTCCGCGGCCAGGCCCTCAACTGGCCCGACCCGCGCGGACCGTACCGTGTCCAGGTCGCAATCGCGGGGCAGCAATTCACCATTCTCGGGAGGTCCGATGGAGGTCGACTCCTGTTCAGTTCGGGCCGTGCTTTATCTGGATGTGGCCGATCTGCCTGCGGTGGCCAGCTGGCACGACGCTGCCGAGGCTGCGTTGCTGCCCCTGGTTCAGCCCTCGGGTGCGGTCCCGGTCGACCGCAAGGTGACCGGTTTTACCCGCGCCGAGGACGGCAGCGGGGGACCCATCAGTGGCCGAGTGTGGGCCGACAGCCTGGTCCCGGACCTCTATCAGCTTCAGACCATCTGGAGCTACGGCGACTCTCATCCTCGCGGCCCGGTCAGCAATGTCGATGTCAGGGTCTTCCGCCCTGGATGCGGCGCATTCCTCTGGCTTGACTTGCTCGTCGTCCTGGCGGATCAGTCCGCGCTGCGGGCAGTGTGCGACGCGGTGCTCGCAGTCGTGCAGGCAACCGCTCAGCACGTGGACGCCGTGTATGGCGAAGTCTTGGTCAACCGGGCCCCGCACTGCCCGCACACTGTCCTGGATGGGCTGCTGGGCCGTAAGGCGGCCACGTCGCTCGAGGAGGGCCGCCGAATGTTGCGCGGCTACGAGTGGGTGAC